>DATFOS010000105.1:0-7079 GCA_035265325.1 Acidimicrobiales bacterium | reverse complement strand
CTCGCTCGCCAGGGGCGTCCCGTGGGCGGCGAGGAGGTGGCGGGCGCCGGTCGTGGGGGAGCGCTCGCCCGACCGGACCGAGCCCTCGACCTCCCCGACCCGGCCGGCCACGGCGGGGTCGGCCCGGAACGACTCGACGAGCTGCTCGCGGACCTCGTCCCACATCCAGGCCACGGCCTGGTCGGCCCGGAGCCGGTCGAGGGCACCGCCCTCGCGGAGGTGGGCGACCAGCCGCTCGACGTCATCCCACACCTCGTCGATGCCGGCGCCCTGGAGCGCGGAGGCGGCGACCACGGGGACGGTCCACCCCGGGTGCTTGGGGCGCAGCAGGTGCGCGGCGTGGCGGTGGTCGGACACCGCCCGGTTGGCCGCCGGGAGCAGGTCGCCGTCGGCCTTGTTGACGACGATGACGTCGGCCAGCTCGATGATCCCCCGCTTGATGCCCTGCAGCTCGTCGCCGCCGCCCGGCGCCGCCAGCAGCAGGAAGCAGTCGACCATGTCGGCCACCGCGACCTCGGACTGGCCCACCCCGACCGTCTCGACGACGACCACGTCGAAGCCGGCCGCCTCGCACAGCAGGGCGGCCTCGCGGGTGCGGCGGGCGACCCCGCCCAGCGTGCCCGCCGAGGGGGAGGGTCGGATGAAGGCGCCGGGGTTGCGGGCCAGCGACTCCATGCGGGTCTTGTCGCCCAATATCGACCCGCCGCTGCGCCGGCTCGACGGGTCGATGGCCAGCACCGCCACCCGGTGGCCACGCGCCGTGAGCCGGGTGCCCAGCTCCTCGATGAACGTGGACTTGCCGGCGCCGGGCGTGCCCGTGATGCCCACCCGGACCGCGTTGCCCGTCGCCGGGAGGATGTCGTCGAGCAGGGCGGCGGCCTCGGCCCGGTGGTCGGACCGGGTCGATTCGACCAGCGTGATGGCCCGGGCCAGCGCACGACGCTCGCCCGCCACGACGCGCGCCCCCAGCGAGGTCGGGGCGGCCGTCGACATGGCCAGGCACGATAGTGCCGCCGTGTGACGGGACTCACGGCCGGCGCCCGCCGGGCCGCGGGCAGGCCGGCCCGCCGGCCTGCGAGACTGCCCGACCGTGCCAGCCGAGACGTCCCGACCCCCAGCCGCGGCGGTGGCCACCGTCCTCGTGCCGCGGGTGGGCGAGCCGGGTCGGTACTCCCGCCGCCACGCCGCTAACGCCCGGCTCGCCGTCGAGGGTGGGGCGCTCGTCGCCACCGACGGCCGGGGCCGCCGCCACGAGGCCCCGATGGACGGGTCGCCGCAGGCCCCGTCCGCGATCGGCGTCGTACTCAACGCCTCCGGCCACCACCGCGCCCCCGTCCACGTGCTGGTCGTGCTCGACCGTCGCAGCCAGGTCGTCGTGCGCGACGACGACGGCGGGCTGTGGCGCGACGACGACGTCCGCCGCTTCGCCCGCGCCGCCGGCCTCCGGTTCCTCCCGCACGAGCCGTTCCTCCTGGAGGAGGACCGCGCCCGTCCCGCCGTCACGCTCGGCACGTTCCCGTGGGTGTCGATCGCCCTGGTCGTGGCGTTCCTGCCGGTGATGGTCGTCCTCGGCCTCGCCGGCGTCGAGCGGGAGGCGGGCGCCGCGGTCGGCGTGGCCATCGGCGTCGCCGCCGTGCTCGCCGGGCGCCTCGGCACCACCCGCATGCACCCCGCCCCCGACGCCCCCGAGCCGGGCGCCGGCGCCGTCGACCCGTCCGCCGACCCAGGACAGCCCTCGTGACCGACACGACATCCCCGCCGACACCGCCGGCCGGGCTCCCCGCCGCCCCGGCCCCCCGTCCGCCCGCCGCGCCGCCCGGCGGGCTGCCGCCGCTGCGCTTCTCCTTCTCGACCCCGTCGGACTGGGTCCAGGTGGACATGTCCGCCGACGGCCCGGCCGCCGCCCGCCGCTTCGTCGAACGGCTGGTCGAGGGCCAACCGGAGGGCAACCGGGACAAGCGCCGCGAGATCCAGGTGGCCGCCACCTTCCAGGGCACGGTCCGCAAGGCCCGCCGGCAGGGCGCCCGCATGGCGGCGTTCTGGTCGGTGCAGGCCGAGGGCCGCCTGGCCGGGGCATCGGTCATGGTCGCCATCCGGCCGGTCCCCCCGGGGCTGGTCCCCAAGGACGCCGCCTCGCCCGAGGAGGCCCACCTCGCCGCCCTCGAGCGGGCCGTCCGCCACGTCACGGCCTCCGGCCAGGACGACGGGGGGTCGGTCATCGAGACGGGCGTCGTCGAGCTGCCGGCCGGCCCGGCCCGGCGGGTCCGCCGGTCGCAGGTCGTGGACGCCCTCGGCAGCCGCCACCGGACCGAGGTCGTCCAGTTCTTCGTCCTGGCGCCCGACCAGCGCCAGATGGTCGTGATCACGTTCTCGACGCCGACGCTCGAGCTGGCCGAGCCGCTGGCCGGCCTGTTCGACGCCCTCGCCTGCAGCCTGCGGTGGCGGCCGTGAGCGCCGACTGGGTGTTCCGCCTGGCCGTGCCCGACGGCTGGCTGAGCGTCGACCTCGACCGCCTGCCGGTCGACCGCCGGGGCGACCTGGTGCTGGCCGTCGACCACCTGGTGGCCGAGGTCCCCGAGATGCGCGAGGACTCGGCCCACCTGGTCGACATCGCCGAGGGCGTGATCGCCGACGCCGAGGCGCACGACGCCCTGCTCGCCGCCGTGGGTTTCGAGCTGGTCGGCGGGGCGCTGGTGGCGCTGTCGGTGGCCGCCTACGCCATCCCCGGCGACGAGGCGTTCGACGTCGACGCGCTGGCCGAGGACCTCACGACGCCGTACCCGCTCGACATGAACGGCCGGGACGTCGAGGTCGTCGACCTGCCGGTCGGACCGGCGGTGCGGGTCCACGCCATCTCCGAGACCGCGCCGGACGCGGAGGGCCGCACGATGGTCATCGAGGGCGTCGACCACTTCATCCCCGTCCCCAGCGGCACGGACATGCTCCTGCTCACGGGCTCGACGCCGTCGGTGGCGATCGGTGACGAGCTGCTGCCGGTGTTCGACGACATCGCCGCCTCGGTCCGCTTCGGCCACGAGGACTGAGCGCCGCCCGCGCCCCCTCACCGGGACGCGTGCGCGAGCATGGCGGCCTCGCGCGCTGGGGCGCGCGGCTGGGACAGCGACACTTCGACGAGGCAGAGGTCATGTACGAGGTCGACTACGACGCGCTCGAGGAGCACGGCACGCAGCTGGGCGTCCTCCGTGACGAGTTCCGCAGCATCGAGGACAACACGTCGTCCTACGAGTGGGCACTCGGTCACGGTGGTGTCGCCGACAAGATGTCCGAGTTCGCCTCCAACTGGTCCGACAAGCGCGACCAGCTCGCCGAGGCGCTCGACGGCGTGTCGCAGATCGCCAGCGGGGCCGCCGGCGGCTACCGCGAGACCGACCAGCAGCACGCTGGCGCGGTCAGCGGGGAGGGCGGCTGATGCGCCCCACCGACTGGTCCCCGCTCGCCGACGGCGACCCGGTCCCGGGTGACCCGCCGACGATCCGTGAGCTGGCTTCCCACCTGCAGGGCGTGGCCGACAACATCCGCACCCAGGTCCAGCGGATGAACCAGCTCGACGCCTCCGAGATCTGGGTCAGTGAGGCCGCCACCTCCTACGCCGAGATGCAGGAGGCGCTGCCGCCCGACCTCGAGCTGGCCGCCACCCGTTACGAGAGCGTGGCCAACGCCCTCGAGACGTGGGAGGGCAAGCTCACGTCGGCCCAGGGCGAGGCCGACGCCGCCCTCGAGAAGGCGACGACGGCCCAGGCCGACATCGACGCCGCCAACGCCGGCATCGAGCGGATGGAGGAGTGGGAGCAGACGGCGCAGGACACGGCCGACCGCGCCAACGAGGCCGACCCCGACGCCCCCGAGGTCCCGCCCGAGCCGTGGACCGGCCCCGACCACCACGCCCAGTTGGAGGATGCCCAGCGCCGCCTGCGCGAGGCCCGCGAGGCGCTCGAGGACGCCTGCTCCGACCGCGACGACGCCGCCGACGTCTGCGAGGACGCCATCGGTGAGGCCAGCAACGACGACCTCGAGAACCCGGGCTGGTTCGAGAACTTCCTGCTGGCCGCGGCCGACGTGCTCAGCATCGCGGGTGCGGTCCTCGGCGTTCTGTCGATCTTCTTCCCCGTCCTGGCGCCGCTCGCCCTGATCGTCGGGGGTGCTGCCCTCCTGCTCAACGTGGGGCTGGCCGCCGCCGGGTCCAAGGGCTGGGAGGACGCGATGTGGGACGCCATCGGCCTCGCCACGTTCGGCGCCGGCCGCCTGCTCGGTGCCGGGAGCCGCCTCCTGCGGGCCCGCCCGGCGGCGCAGGCCATGCGCACGGCCGCGGCCAACGGCCGGTCCGTGCGCGCCCCGCTGGCGGCCGCCCGCGGCACGCGCAACTCCCTGGCCGCCCGCACGAGCCTCACCGGCCTACGGGCGACCAACGCCCAGGGCCGCACCATCTACGGCGCCGCCGCCCGGTCCCGGCTGCTGAGCCAGGCCAACCGGCAGGTCGACACGCTGGACGCCGCCCGGCGGGCCAACGCCACGACGTACCGCAACGCGATGACCCAGTACAACGCCATCCGCAACCCGGCGAGCCCGCAGTGGACGACGTGGGGCAACGCCCACCGCTACGCCGGCCAGAACGCCGCCAACGCCTTCCGGCCGGTCAACCCGCTGCGCGACTACGGCGTCGGCCTGACCGGCCAGCTCATCGAGAACGGCGGCACGTTCGGCGTGGGCGGCTACCAGGTCAGCGGCGCCATCGGCAACATGGGCGACGCCGCCCACTGGGGACACGAGCAGCAGCACTACCCCCAGGTGCCCGAGTCCGTCGCCCCGGGCTGAGCCACCGGGCCCGGGCCTCACGAGGCCCGGGCCGGCGGTCGGCCGGTGGCTATGCCGCCGGGCGGCGGTCGCGGAGGAGGGTGAGGACCTTGGCGGCGGCGGTGGGGATGTTGGTGCCGGGGCCGAAGATGCCGGACACGCCCGCTGCGGTGAGGGCCGGGTAGTCCCGCGGCGGGATCACGCCGCCGCAGACCACGAGCACGTCCTCGGCGCCGAGCGCCTTCAGCTCGGCCATGAGCTGGGGCACGAGGGTCAGGTGGCCGGCCGCCTGGCTGGAGACGCCGACGAGGTGCACGTCGTTGTCGACGGCGTCGCGGGCGGCCTCGGCCGGCGTCTGGAACAGCGGGCCGACGTCGACGTCGAAGCCCAGGTCGGCGAAGGCCGTGGCGATCACCTTGGCGCCCCGATCGTGGCCGTCCTGGCCCATCTTCACGACCAGCATGCGGGGCCGGCGGCCCTCGTCGGAGGCGAACGCCTCGACCTCCCGCTGGACCTGTGCGAAGCCGGCGTCGCCCTCGTAGGCGGCGCCGTAGACGCCGTGGATCGACCGGACCTCGGCCTTGTGGCGCCCGCCGAACGCCGTCTCCATGGCGTCGCTCATCTCGCCCACGGTGGCCCGGGCCCGGGCAGCCTCGATGCACAGGGCCAGCAGGTTCTCCTCGCCCCGGGCGCCCTCCGTCAGGCGGGCGAGGGCGGCCCGGCAGGCCTCCTCGTCCCGCTCGGCCCGCACCCGCTGCAGCTTGGCGATCTGCCCCTCGCGCACCCGCGTGTTGTCGATGGCGAGGACGTCCACGTGGTCGGGATCGGCGAGCTGGTACTTGTTCACGCCGACGATGACCTCGTCGCCCCGGTCGACGCGGGCCTGGCGGCGGGCCGCCGACTCCTCGATGCGCAGCTTGGGCATGCCGGAGGCGACCGCCTTGGTCATCCCACCGAGCGACTCGACCTCCTCGATCAGCTCCCAGGCCGCCTCGGCCAGCCCGTTGGTCAGCGCCTCGACGTAGTAGCTGCCGGCCAGCGGGTCGACCACCTTCGGGATGCCGGTCTCCTCGGCGAGGATCAGCTGCGTGTTGCGGGCGATGCGGGCCGAGAAGTCGGTGGGCAGGCCCAGCGCCTCGTCGAAGCTGTTCGTGTGAAGGCTCTGCGTACCGCCGAGCACGGCCGCCATGGCCTCGACCGCGGTCCGCACGACGTTGTTGTAGGGGTCCTGCTCGGTGAGCGACACGCCGCTGGTCTGGCAATGCGTCCGCAGCATCGCCGAGCGCGGGTCCTTCGGGTCGAACTGCGAGATGACCCGGTGCCACAGCAGGCGGGCGGCCCGGAGCTTGGCCACCTCCATGAAGAAGTTCATGCCGATGGCGAAGAAGAACGACAGCCGGCCGGCGAACCGGTCGATGTCGAGACCCCGATCGAGGGCGTAGCGCACGTACTCGAGGCCGTCGGCGATCGTGAAGGCGAGCTCCTGCGTCGCCGTCGCCCCCGCCTCCTGCATGTGGTACCCGGAGATCGAGATCGAGTTGAACCGCGGCATGTGGTCCGCCGTGTACTCGATGATGTCGGCCACGATCCGCATCGACGGCTCGGGCGCGTAGATGTAGGTGTTGCGGACCATGAACTCCTTGAGGATGTCGTTCTGGATGGTCCCGCTGAGCTGGGCCTGGTCGACGCCCTGCTCCTCACCGGCGACGACGAAGCAGGCGAGCGTCGGCAGCACCGCGCCGTTCATCGTCATCGAGACCGACATCTTCTCGAGGGGGATCCGGTCGAAGAGGATCTTCATGTCCTCGACGGAGTCGATCGCCACCCCGGCCTTGCCCACGTCGCCCTCGACGCGCGGGTGGTCGGAGTCGTAGCCCCGGTGCGTGGCGAGGTCGAAGGCGACCGACAGGCCCATCTGCCCGGCGGCCAGGTTGCGCCGGTAGAAGGCGTTGGACTCCTCGGCCGTGGAGAAGCCGGCGTACTGGCGGATCGTCCACGGCCGGTGCGCGTACATCGTCGCCCGCACGCCCCGCGTGAACGGCGCGAACCCCGGCAGCGAATCGAGCCCGGGGAGGCCCTCGACGTCGGCCGCGGTGTACAGCGGCTTCACGTCGATGCCCTCGGGCGTGTGCCAGGTGAGGCTCTCGGGATCGCGGCCCTTGAGGTCCTTGGCGGCCAGTTCCCGCCAGTCGTCCAGCGTGGGGCCCTGATCCGACCCTCGCTCGTCGTTCGGGGTGTCGGTCACGAGGGCGAGCCTACGGACCGCG
>DATFOS010000104.1:0-14592 GCA_035265325.1 Acidimicrobiales bacterium | reverse complement strand
TGGTGGCGGCGTAGGCCAGCAGCTCCTTGTTGCCGCGCAGGCCGTTGACCGAGCCCGTGTTGACGATCGCCGAGCCGTCCGGCAGGTGCTCGAGCGCCGCCTGCGTGCACCAGAAGTAGCTGTACACGTTGGTGCGGAACGTGGCGTCCCACTCCTCCGACGACACCTCGTCCAGCGACTCGACCGGCCGCTGCTGGGCGATGTTGTTGACGAGAATGTCGAGGCCGCCAAGGTCCGCCACCGTGGTGGCGACGGCCGAGCGACACGCCTCCTCGTCGGAGAGGTCGCCGGGGATCAGGACGCAGTTGCGCCCCTCGGCCTCGACCAGCTTGGCGGTGTGCCCGGCGTCGTCGTGCTCGGACAGGTAGGCGATGGCCACGTCGGCGCCCTCCTTGGCGAAGGCGACCGCCACGGCGCGGCCGATGCCCGAGTCGCCGCCGGTGATGAGGGCCTTCTTCCCGGTCAGCAGGCTGCGTCCCTCGTAGCCCTCCATGGCGTCCTTCGGGTGCGGGTCCATGGGAGCCGTGTGGCCCGGCGGGTCCTGCTGCTGCTCGGGACGCTTCTCGTCGCTCATCTCGCGCTCCTCCGTGGACAGGTCGTACCCGCGTGGGGCGTCGGTCGGCGCGCGCCCTACCCGCCGCCCGACCACGAAAACGAGGGGTCGCGGGCCGCCCCGTGGCACACTGCCCGGGCCATGGCCGAGGTGTCGCTGGGGAGCTTCAACCTGCACATGGGCCGGGGGGCCGGCGGCCACGACGCGCCGTTCTACGACGTGGTGGCGGCGGCCAAGGAGGTCGACACCGACGTCCTCGTCCTGCAGGAGGCCTTCGTCCCCGACGGCGAGCCGGGTCAGCCCGCCCTGATCGCCGACGCCCTCGACTACGCGATCGCGTCCTCGTACGCCATCGCCCGGGCCGCGGTGTCCGACCAGGTCCGCCTGTGCGGCCGGTCCGGCGACGCCGGCGAGGGCACGTGGGAGGTCGCCGTGCTGACCCGCCTGCCGGTGCTCGCCGCCGACGTGGTGACCATCGGGCCGCAGCTGCCGCGTGACCCGGCCCGCCGCGCCGTCGTCCGGGCCACCGTCGACGCCGACGGGGTGGCGCTGCCGATCGCGGGGACCCATCTCCCATTGCTCAAGGACCCCGTGTGGCGGCTGGTCCCCGAGCTCCGCGCCGCCCTGCCGCCGACCGACGGCCCGGGCGTGTTCGCCGGCGACATGAACATGTGGGGGTGGGCGGTCGAACGCCTGGCCCCTCGGGGGTGGCGGCGGGCGGTGCGGGGCCGCACCTTCCCCTCACACCGGCCCCATAGCCAGACCGACCACGTCCTGGTCACGCCGCCGGTGCGGATCCTGGAGGCCGAGGTCGTCCCGCAGGTGATGTCCGACCATCGCCCCGTGCGGGTGCGCCTCGGGTTGTGACGGAGCGGGTAACCGGGTCCCGATGAGCGTTACGATCCCCAAGCTGACGCCCGGCGAGCAGGCCCGCCGCGAGAAGTTGCGGGTCATGCGGCGGGTCGCCACGGCCCTGTTCGCGTTCGTCACGGTGGCGTTCCTCGCCGTGCGGCTGTGGGGCGCCGACGCCACATGGGTCGGCTACCTCGAGGCCGCGCTGGAGGCGTCGATGGTCGGCGCCCTGGCCGACTGGTTCGCGGTGACGGCGCTGTTCCGCCACCCGCTGGGGCTGCCGATCCCCCACACGGCGATCATCCCCGAGCGGAAGGAGCAGTTCGGCGAGACGCTCGGCGACTTCGTCCAATCGTCCTTCCTGACGCCCGAGATCATCACCGAGCGGGTGCGAACGGCCCGCGTCACCGCCCGCCTGTCGGCCTGGCTGGTCCAGCCGGCCAACGCCGAGCGGGTGGCCGGCCACGTGGCGGACGCCCTGGTCACGGCCGGGGACGTGGTCGACGACGAGGACGTCCAGCGGGCGATCGAGGAGGCCGTGCGCAGCCGGGTCGACGCCACCCCGCTGGCCCCCGTCGCCGGCAGGACGCTAGGGCTCCTAGTCGAGGGCGGGCGCCACCAGCAGCTGCTGGAGTCGGTGCTGCGGGCGATCGACGCCTACCTGTCCGAGAACCACAACCGCCTGCGCGCCCGGTTCGCCGAGGAAACGCCCTGGTGGATGCCCGAGTCCGTCGAGGACCGGCTGTTCGAGCGCATGCTGGAGGGCGGCCGCCGGCTGGTCCACGAGGTGGCCACCGACCCCGACCACGAGCTGCGCAAGGAGGCGGACGAGCGCATCCGCAACCTGGTCGAGGAGCTGCAGACGTCGCCGATCATGCGGGCCCGGGGCGAGGAGCTGAAGGCCGAACTGCTCGAGCACCCCGAGCTGCGGCGCTGGGCCGGCGACGTCTGGCAGGACGTGAAGGCGGGGCTCCGGCGCCAGGCCGCCGACCCGTCCTCCGAGCTGCGGCTACGGCTGGCGGCGACCGTGCGCTCGCTGGGCGACCGGCTGCAGGCCGACCCGGCCCTGGCCCGGCGGGTCGACGACACCCTGGAGGGTGGCGTCCGCTACGTGGCCGAGCACTTCCACGACGAGATCGCCGGCATGGTGTCCGCCACGATCGCCCGCTGGGACGGCCGCGAGACGTCCGACCGCCTGGAGCTGCTGCTCGGGCCGGACCTGCAGTTCATCCGCATCAACGGCACGGTCGTCGGCGGCCTCGCCGGCCTCGTCATCCACGCGGTGGCCCAGGCGCTCGGGTAGCGCCCGGGCCCCGGGCCTCGGCGAGGGGCCCGGGCACGAGGCCGGCGGTCAGTCCGCCGGCGCCGGCTCGATCTCGGGCGGCGGGTAGTCGGGGACCTGGTCCTCGGGCGGGACGTGGTCGTACACGGTGACCGACGACTCGACGTCGAAGAGGCCGGCCTCCTCGGCCGTCTCGGGGAACTCGCCCAGCCGGTAGCGCTGGCCGCCGTTGGCGAAGCGGTACATACCGGTGCCGGCGTTGCCGGTCTCGTCCTCGCCGGTCGCCGCCGGGTCCCACCACACGATGGTGGCGTCGTCGGACCCGCCGTTGTCCTGCTCGGGCCAGATGCCGTGGTCGCCCCGGGACACGTGGGCGGTCATCGGGGTGCCGCCCGCGGGCACCGCCCGGTAGAAGCCGTCGCGCAGCGTCTCGGGCGTGAGGTCGGGCCCGGCCAGGTGGATGCCGGTGAAGATCGTCCGGATCGGCGACTCGATCACCGAGACCGTGTTGTTGTCGGGCGGGCGCCCGTAGGCCCACTCGTAGGCCTGGAAGGCGTCGATCGTGGAGCGGTCGGCCCGGGCGGCGCTGAACGACATGCCGAAGCCGTGGCGCCACTGCTCGCCGTCGGTCCGCCGGGCGAAGATCGTGGTGTCGCCGAGGTAGCTGGGGCCGAGGATCCACTCGGGGTGGTAGTCCTGTGCCGTCGCCTCGAGCGTGAGCGTGCCGGGCATCAGCGGGTCGCCGTAGAAGATGACCGTGGTGATGTCGTTCTGCTCGAGGCGGCTGATGATCGTGCGGGCGTCCTCCTGCATGGCCGCCATGTCGAGCTGGTACGGCACGTCGATCGTCAGCTCGACGCCGTTCTCGGCCAGCTGATCGCGCAGCGCCTCGTACACCGCCTGGTGGTCGCCCTCGGCGGTGTCGTAGTGGACGAGGGCGTAGCGCCGTTCCTCGGTGTGCATGGCCGGGTCGCCGGCCAGCTCGGCGGGGCCGGGGCGCGCCAGCTTGCCGATCATCTCGGCGGCGAGCGCCGCAGCCTGGTCGGGCGTCGGGCCGACCTGCCACATGTACGGGTAGTACTCGTCGACGATCTCCTCCGGCATCGTCGACGCGCAGAGCGGCCCGCAGACGATGCCCCGGGAGGCGATCTCGACGGCGAACGCCGGCCCCGACTGCGGCGGGGCGCCGAGCACGGCGAAGGGCTCGCGCTCGGCGATGGCGATCGCGTCGGCCCGGGCCGCCTCGCGGTCGTCACTGGCGCCGGTCCCCAGGTAGGTCTCGACGCGCACCCGACGGCCGTAGGTCTCGAACACCGAGTTGTAGACATCGGTGAAGTCGTTGATCGCCTCGGCGGCGCTGGCCGGGTTGACGTCGGCGCCGGTGGCGCTCACCATCGAGGCGCCGATCGGGTCCACCTCGGGGTTGGACTGGTAGTAGACGATCAGGACCTCGTCCTGGGTGACGCCCCGGTAGGTGGCGCCCCCGTTGTCCCCGGTGAAGGGCTCGACGCACTGCGGCACGAGGATGATGGGGATCCGGATGCGGCCGGTCGACGTGTCACAGTCCGGCCCCCACTCGACCTCCTGCGTACGACCCTCGGCCTCGGCGCGCTGCCAGGTCATGGGGCCGCTCATCACCAGTTCGTCGGTGCTGGCCACCTCGGCGGCAACGGTGCCGGCGTCGCCGTCGTCGCCCCCGTCACCGCCGAACACCGCCACGACGGCGGCGATGGCCACGACCATGGCGACGAACGGGGCGTAGCGCTTGGCGACGGTGAGGGGACCGGTCCGGCGCCGGGCGGCGAGCGCCGCCAGCTTGGCGTCGGTCGACCCGTCGCCGGCCGCGCCGTCGCCGGTCCGCTCCTCGGTGTGCAGGGCCATGTGACTCTCCTCCCGACGCGGGGGCGCTCAGCGGCTCCGGGCCGGGGCGTCCGACCGGTGGATGGTGGCCTCGTCGGTCCCCAGGTAGGAGGCGACGACGGTGGGGTGCTCGATGACGTCGCGCGGGTCGCCGTCGACGACCACGCGGCCGAGGTCGAGGGCGATCATGCGGTCGGAGATCGACATGAGCAGCGGCAGGTCGTGCTCGATGACGAGGAGGCTGGCGCCCAGCTCGTCCCGCACCCGCCGCAGTAGCGGCCCGAGGGCCTCGGCCTCGCGCTGGGCGATGCCGGACGACGGCTCGTCGAGCAGCACGACCGCCGGGTCCTGCGCGAACACGCACGCCAGGTCGACGACCCGCCGGGTGCCGGTGGACAGCTCCCGGGTGAACTTGTCGCGGTAGGCGCCCAGCCCGAACAGCTCGACCAGCTCGTCGACACGCAGCCGGACCAGCAGCTCGGAGTCGTCGACCGCCGGCAGGCGGAGGGCGGCGGCCAGCGGGTCGCGCACCGCGACCTGTTGCTCCAGCGCCACGGCGATCGTCTCGGACACGGTGAGGCCGGGGAACAGCCGCCCGTCCTGGAAGGACCGGCCCAGGCCGAGCCACGAGCGCACGTGGGTGGGCTGGCCGTGCAGGTCGGCCGCCCGGTCGCCCGCCAGCAGGCGGATGGACCCGGTGTCGGCGGGCGTGAAGCCGGAGATGACGTCGAACAGCGTGGTCTTGCCGGCGCCGTTGGGCCCGATGAAGCCGAGGATCTCGCCGGCGTGGAGGTCGAATGCCACGTCGCTGAGGGCCTGGACGCCGCCGAAGCGGCGGGACACGTTCCGGACCTCCAGCACGACCGGCCGCTCGGCCGGGGTGAGCGCCGGCATCGCGGGGGCCGTGGTCACCGGCGCCGCGCTCCCGGCGAGGTCCGGCATCACGTCGGTGTCGCCGGCGTTGAGGAACACCGAGCGGAGCAGGTCGGGCCGGTCGAGCAGGTCGCGCGTCGGGCCCGCGAACCGGACCTCGCCCTTCTCGAGGAAGTAGGCCCGGTCGGCCACCGTGAGGGCCACGTTGACCGACTGCTCGACGAGGATGATCGTCACGCCCTGGTCCCGCAGCGCCCGGACCATCTCCAGCAGCTGGCCCACGATGGCAGGGGCCAGGCCGAGCGAGAGCTCGTCGATCATCAGCAACCGCGGCTTGCCGACGAACGCCATGCCGAGGGTGAGCATCTGCTGCTGGCCGCCGGACAGGTTGCCGGCCGGCGCGTCGAGCCGGGCCCGCAGCACAGGGAAGATGTCCAGCACCCGCTCGGTCGCCCGGCGGGCCTCGGCCGGCTGGCGGCGCTGCTGCCAGCCGGCCAGCCGCAGGTTGTCCCGCACGCTCAGCTGCGTGAAGACGCCCTGGCCGCCCGGCACCTGGCCGACGCCACGGTAGGCGACCTCGTTGGGCGGGGTGTGGGTCATGTCCCGGCCGTCGAACACGACCGCCCCGGCGCTGGGCTGGACCAGGCCGGACATGGCCCGCAGGAGCGTCGACTTGCCGGCGCCGTTCGTGCCCAGCAGCGCCACGACCTCGCCCTCGTCGACCTCGACGTCGACCCCGAAGAGGACCTGGACGTTGTCGTAGTGGACGTCGATGCCCCGGGCCAGCAGCAGCTTGACCTTGCCCTGCTTGCGCAGCATGGCGACCTCGGAGCGGGCCGCCGTGCCCTTCCACACCTTGGCGATGTCGTCGGCGACGAAGCCGCTGCCCGAGGCGATGATCAGGCCGCCGATCACGAACACCGGGGCGGCGATCAGCAGGGCCGTGCGGATGCCGTAGGTGTCGCCCAGCTCGCCGATGATCGGCAGGGCGAGCAGGCCCGGCACGATGCACAGGACCATCACCGCGAAGCCGAAGGTTCGCACCTTGGCCGGCACCGCCAGCGACATCACGGCGTAGATGCCCGGGATGAGCAGGAAGAACCCGAGCGACACGACGCCGTTGGCGACGACGGCCACCGGGAGGGTCGGGGCCAGGGCGAACACGGCCCACGCCGCCGCCACCAGGAACGACACCTGGGCGAGGAACCGCAGCACCCGCCCCGGCCCCTTGGCCAGCAGTCGGGTGGCGAGCGGCACGCCGATGAGGAGCCCGGCGAGCTGGGCCGGTCCCTCGAGCATGGCGGTCAGCACGCCGCGCTGGCGCACGTCGAGGTCGAACAGCTCCTCGTAGTAGATGTTGCTGAGCACGACGAGGCCGACCACGGCGATGGCGAGGAACGGGATGGCGCAGTAGATGCGGCGCAGGCTGCGGACCTGCCAGAGGATGCGCCACGACTCGGCCCAGGAGGGCGACTCCTCCTCGGTGTCGGACACGTCGTCGGACATGCCCATCGCCTTGCGCTCGAAGCGCCCGCGGATCGGCTCCTGCAGCCGCAGGCCGAGGACGACGAAGACGGCGGTGATGACGCCGAAGACGATGAACGGCACCCGCCAGCCCAGGTAGAAGCCGAGCATGCCCGCCACCAACGGCCCCACGAACTGGCCGGCGGCGTTGGCGTAGCGGTGGACCGCGTAGATGCGAGGCCGGGTCGGGATGTCGTAGTAGTCGGACAGCAGCGAGTTGTGCACCGGGTCGTTCACGGCCCGGCCCAGGCCGGAGCCGGCCCGGGCGATGCCGAGCACCCAGATCGTCGGGGCGAAGCCCGTGAGCACCGAGAACACGCCCCAGCAGACGGCGCCGGTGAGGGCGACCGGGACCCGTTTGGCCCGGTCGGCGTAGAAGCCGATGGGGAGCGCGAGCAGCAGGGCGGCGACGAGCGACAGCGAGATGACGGTGAGCACGCCGCCGAGGTCGAGGTCGAAGTGGTCCTGGATCTCGGGGGTGAGGACGCCGAAGGCGGTGCGGTCGAGCTCGTCGACCATGTTGAGCCCGAACAGGACCGCGAGCGGGTAGGCGCTGGCGCCACCGGTCACGCCCATCAGCCAGCGGTGCAGGCGGCCGCCCGACGCCACGACGGGGTCGTCGGCCTCGGCCAGGACCTCGTCCACCCGCTCGACGTCGGCGGCGGTCGCCTCGGCGCCGGCGTGGTCGACCGCCTCCCGCACCTCGGCCTCGACGGCGGCATCGGCCTCGGTCACCGGGTCACCTCCTCGGCCTCGGTCCCGGGCCCGGGCTCGGTCGGCCCGGGCCCGGTCGGCCCGGGCGACCCCGTCGGGCGGCCTTCGTCGGGCGAGGCCGCGTCGGCGAGGTCGGCCCCGTCCGCACCGTTCGTCGCGGGCCGGGTGGCGGTGACGAGGCCGCCGGGCGGCGCGGACGCCCGGTCGGACGCCTTGGCCGCGTCCACGGCCTCGGCCAGGGACCGGTCCTCGTGGGGGTCCTCGACCCGGACGTCCGCCAGGAGGCTGGGGACGACCAGGCCCCGGCGGGTGGCGATGCGCCGCAGGGCGCCGTCGCGCACGTCCGCCAGCAGGCCGCCCAGCCCCGACGGCAGGAGCAGGAGCACCAGGAGCAGGCCGGCGCCGGTGGCCAGGAACTGCCAGTCGAGCGGTAGGAAGAAGTCGGCGCCGCGCACGTAGACGGCGCCGAGGAGGGCGCCCGGCAGCGACCCCAGGCCGCCGATGACGACCATCGAGAACAGGTCGAGGCTGCGCTGGGTCAGGAACGGCTCGGCGGCCAGGCCCTGCTGCTGGTGGACGTAGAGGGCACCGGCGCCGGCGGCGAGGAAGCCGGACAGGGCGAAGGCGGCCAGCGTCGTGCGCGTGGCGTTGATGCCGTAGGACCGGGCGGCCTTCTCGTTCTCGCGGATGGCGACCAGCACCCGGCCGGTCCGGCTGCGGCGCACGCCGTTGACCATGAGCAGCGCCAGGCCGAGGAAGGCGAGCGAGACGTAGAAGAAGCGGGTCTCGTTCGTCATCTCGATGCTCCAGAGCAGCGTGCCCCGGTCGATCCGGCGGCCCGGCAGCCGATCGCCCCAGATCGTCCGGTTGAGGACGTAGGACGACACGAACAGGGCGAAGGCCAGCGTCGACACGGCGAGGGTCAGCCCCCGCCGGCGGATGGCCGGGTACCCGACGACGACGGCCGCCACCGCGCCCACCAGGCCGGCGACGAACACGGCGACCACCAGGTCCTGGTCGCGGTTGGAGGTGAGGGCCCCGCCCACGGCGGCGCCCACGCCCACGAACGCCATGTGCCCGAGGCTCACCTGCCCCGCCCAGCCGCTGAGCACGACCAGAGAGGCCGCCACGATGCCGAACAGGACGATGACCGTGGCCAGGCTGATCCGGCTGTTCGACAGCCACAGCGGCAGGGTCAGGACCGCCACGGCCAGCACGGCCCAGATCGCGACCCGGGCAGCGCGGACCTCGGGGAGCCCGACCATCTCCCGCGGGATCGGGCGGGTCTCGCGGGCGGCCTGCCACGTGGACGACGAGTCGGCGTCGACGCGGCCACCGCCGCCTCTGCGGGTCACCAGCAGGCCCACCAACACGATGACGAACAGGACGGCGTCGTTGTAGCCGGGCTTGTTGCCGTCCTGGAAGGTCATGGCCTGGTCGACGATGCCGAGGCCGATGGCGGCAGCCGCGATCGTCGTGAGCTGCTCGAAGCGGCCGAACACGGCGGCCGCCAGCGCCTGGACCAGGAACGTCGGCGCCAGCACCTCGCCGATCGGCAGGCCCACCGTGCCGGCCCGCAGGAACATGGCAAGGTAGGCGAGGACGCTGGCGATCACCCACACCACCGTGTGCAGCCGCCGGACCGGGATGCCGAGGCTGGCGGCCCGGTCGGCCCTCTCGGCCGACCCGACGATGGCGATGCCGAAGCTGCTCCGGCGCAGGAACAGCGCCAGCGCCACGAACGCCACGGGCACCACGATCATCGTGAAGATGTCGGTGGCGTTGAAGATCGTGCCGCCGACCTCGAAGTCCGCCGAGAACGGCTGGCGCATCCGGTCGCCGAACGACGTCTCGCCGAAGGCCCGGGGCAGCAGCAGGCCGGCGCCGGTGAGCAGCTGGGCGATGCCGATCGTGGCCACGGTCAGCACCAGGCGGGGCGCCCGGAAGAACCGGGCGATGATCAGCGTCTCGACGAGCAGGCCGAGCAGCAGGGCGGCGGCCAGGCCGATCACGAAGCCGAGCCAGTAGTTCAGGCCCCACGACAGCACGAGCATGACCGCGAGCGACGCCGGGACCGCGCCCAGGTCGCCCTGGGCGAAGTTCACGATGCGGTTGGCCCGGTACACGAGGGCGATGCCGAGGGCGATGAGCGCCACCCGACCGCCGACGAGAGCGCCGTTGAGCACCACGCCGAACGGCGCCGGGAACAGCACCTGCTGCACGAGGACAAGCGCCGCCAGGGGCGCGAGGAAGGCGAGCGACGGCAGGCGGTCGGTGAACCGGTCCGGGCGCGTCGCCTGGGTCGGTGTCGTCATCGCACTCGGTCCCCCTGTCTGCGTGCGGACGCCACGTGGTCGGTCAGGCCGGCCCGGTGGTCGTTGGTCGTGGGCCACGGCCGACACCCCAGGCCGTCAGCGTGGCGTGGACGAGGTCGCGCATCAGGCCCGCGACCCCCTCGTCGGCCCCGTCGAGGCCGGGATGCGTGGTGAGGTTCTCGTGGGTGCCCGCCCCGGCGACGACCTCCAGCGCGGCCAGCAGCCGCGCGCGCTCGGCCTCGGCCACGCGGCCGAGCTCGGCGGCGAACACGGCCTCCAGCTCGGCCCGCCCCGCCCGGCGCCCGCGCTCCAGGGCGTTGCGCAGCGCCGGCGACGAGGGCGCCTGCAGGAGGGCGGCCCTGCGGACCTGCGCGCCCTCCTTGTAGATGCGGGTGCGCCGGGCGACGAGGGCGTCGACGCGCTCGTCGAGCGGCGCGTCGGGATCCCAGGGCGTGACGAGCGCCTGGATCCGCTCGTAGTGACGGGCCGACGCCGCCAGGAACAGCGACTCGACGTCGTCGAAGTGGACGTACACCGACCGGAGGGAGACCCCGGCGGCGTCTGCGACCTCGCGGGCCGTCGGCCGGAGGTTGCCCGCGTCGATGAGAGCGAGGAGCGCATCGACGACGGCCTTGCGTGTGCGAGCGGCCCGACCGGCGCGGCCGTCTGTGACAACTGTCTCACTCACCGCGGGCAATGCTGCCCTTCTTTCACGCGGTGTGCAATAGGTTCTTCGAACTTCGTTCGGTTCGGCCTCACCCCCGGCCAGGACACGCCCTGGCGGAGGCGCTCAGCGGGAGGCCGTGGCGTCTCGCCAGCGGCGCCAGGCCTGGAAGCCGCCGTCGAGGTCGGTGGCGCGCCGGAGGCCGAGGCGGACGAGGGCGGCGGCTGCGAGCGACGAGGCGTACCCCTCGTCGCAGAACAGCACCATGCGCTGGTCGGGCCGGGTGACCTCGTCGAGGCGCCACGGGCTGGTGGGGTCGAGGCGCCACTCCAGCACGTTGCGCCCGACGACCAGGGCGCCGTCGAGCAGCCCGTCCCGGTCCCGCAGGTCGACGGGGCGGATGTCGACCACCAGCCCGCCGCGCGCCACCACCCCGGCCAGGTCGGCCGGGGTGGCGCGGGGCGCGATCCGCCTGCGTTCGTCCGCCAGGAGGCGGTCGATGGCGGCGTCAGCCACGGTTGGCGGGGTGCAGGAGGAACGAGGGCGCCCGCGGCCCGAGGACGGGCTGCTCGGCCTCGACCGCGACGGTCTCGACGGGACGGCGGGTCATCCCGTCGTAGTAGGTCATGTGGGTCAGTGGGGGCGAGTACACGTGGATGCTCGTGGCCGGCTCCAGGGAGTGGTTGACCACGTCGTGGATCCGGCCGACCGGCACGTGCCGGGTGCGGCCCCGAACGAGGCGGCGCTCGACCGGCGCACCGCACAACCGGGGCAGGACCTCGGTCAGCACGCCCGACGTGACCACGAACGTGCCGGCGGCGTCGCCGTGGTCGTGCGGGCGGACGCCCTGGCCGGGCAGCCAGCCGATGACCCAGGCCTCGTAGCGCTCGGTGGCCAGCAGGCGGACCGGGTCCCGCCCGTCCGGCTCGTAGCGGACGAGGGACTGCCACAGCGTGCGGGCCTCGGCCAGCCCGGCGGCGATGTCGGCCATCACGGACGCCGACAGCGGCTCGGCGTCCGACGCCGGCGGGCTCGCCGCCATGAGCACTTCCCGACGCGCCCCGCGTCCCGTGGCCTCGGTCGGCTCGGAGGAGGACACGGCGTTCACGGCTGCGCCCTCGTGCCGCCGAGGCGGCGCACGTCGAAGCCGACGTGGTCCGGGAGCGATGGTGGACACGGGCTGACCTCCGACCGAGCGAGACGATAAATCCGATCTGCTTGGTCGACTTTCTACCCGCGGCTCGGCGTGGACACAAGGCCCGAGCTCAGGAGGAGGCCGCCAGGAGGGGGGCGATGGCGGCGGTGGTGGCGGCGATCTCGGCCCCGAGGACCGGCAGCCGCTCGTCGCGGATGCGCACGGTCGGGCCCTGCACGGCCACCGCCGCCACGGCCAGTCCCGACCGGTCGAGCACGGGGACGGCCACGGCCCGGACGCCCAGGTTGCGTTCCTCGTCGTTGAGCGCCCACCCCTGGGCCCGGATGGCCGGGAGCTGGGCGGCGAGCTGCTCGGGGTCGGTGATCGTCCGGTCGGTCGACCCGGCGATCGGCGGAAGCCTCTTGACCTCGCGCACGGGGTCGTCGGCCCACGCCAGCAGGACCTTGCCCATGGCCGAGGCGTGGACGGGGACCCGGCTGCCCGGTTCCTGGGCGAAGCGCAGCGGCTGGGGCGAGGCGACGTGCAGCACCACCAGCACCTCGTCGCCGGCGCGGATGCCCAGGTTCACGGACTCGCCGGTCGTCGCGGCCAGCGCCTCGAGCGCCGGCAGGGCGCTGGCGTAGCCGAGCTGCGCCTCGGCCCGGCGCCCGAGCACCACCAGCGCCGGGCCGAGCTTGTAGCGCTCGGTGCGGGGGTCCTGCGTGAGGAGGCCGCCGGCGGTCAGCGCCCGTGTGAGCCGGTGCGCCGTGCTGACGGACAGGCCGACGCGGCCGGCGATCTCGGAAACGCCCAGGTCACCGGGCCCCGTCTCGAAACAGCGGAGCACGGCGAGGGCGCGCTCGACCGACTGCGAGCCGGTGCGCCGATCGTTGGTCGGTAGGGCCACACCGGCATGGTGACACACCGTTCCACATTCCAGCTTGCGGAAGGGCCTTCCGGATTATAGAAAACGCGACTATGAACATCGGATTTGAGGCAAAGGGGCGGGAACGCCGGAGGGGACGTCGATCGCTCCGGTGGCTGGGCGTCCTCATGGTCCTGGCCGGCGCGGCGGCCGCCTGCGGCGGCGACGACGGCGGCGACTCGGCGGCGACGGAGGGCGGCAGCGGCACCGACGAGGTGGCGGCCTCCGCCGAGGGCGAGCCGAGCGGCACGCTCAACCTCGGCTACTTCCCCAACGTGACCCACGCGCCGGCCGTGATCGGCGTCGAGGAGGGCATCTTCGACGAGGCCCTCGGCGAGGCCGAGATCAACTACTCCACCTACAACTCGGGCACCGAGGTGGGCGAGGCGATCCTCTCCGGCGCGATCGACGCCAGCTTCATCGGCCCCAACCCCGCCATCAACGCCTACGCCGAGTCGGACGGCGCCATCCGCATCGTGTCAGGCACGACGTCCGGCGGCGCCGCCCTCGTCGTGTCCGAGGACATCGAGACCCCCGAGGACCTGGCCGGCACCACGCTCGCCAGCCCCTCGGTCGGCAACACGCAGGACGTGGCGCTGCGCGCCTGGCTCGCCGACGAGGGCTACGAGACCGACGTCTCGGGCGGCGGCGACGTGGCCATCTCGCCCCAGGAGAACGCCGACACGCTGGCCGCCTTCATCGACGGCGGCATCGACGGCGCCTGGGTCCCCGAGCCGTGGACGACCCGACTGGTGAACGAGGGGGGCGGGCACGTGCTGGTCGACGAGGCCGACCTGTGGCCCGACGGTGAGTTCGTCACCACGCACCTCATCGTCCGTACCGACTACATCGAGGAGCACCCGCAGAACGTGCGGGCGCTGATCGGCGGCCTGCTCGACGCCATCGACGAGGCCAACGACGACCCCGAGACCGCCCAGGCCGCTACGAACGACGGCATCGAGGCGATCACCGCCAACCGGCTGGAGGACGCCACGATCCAGGGCGCCTGGGAGAACCTGACGTTCACCCCCGACCCCATCGCCTCGTCGCTCCAGCAGTCCAAGGACGACGCCGTCGCCTACGTCGCCCTCGAGGACGTCGACCTGTCGGGGATCTACGACCTCGACATCCTCAACGACCTTCTCGCCGAGCGTGGCGAGGCGGAGGTGGCGGGCATTGACCAGTGACGTCGCCGTGGCAGCACCCCCTGCCGCCTCGGAACCCGCCGCGCCGTGCCCGCCCGCCGTCCATCTGGACGGCGTGGCCAAGGCCTTCCGCATCGGCCGCTCCGCCCTCGTGGCGCTCGAGCGCATCGACCTCGACGTCGCCCCCGGCGAGTTCGTGTGCGTGGTCGGTGCCTCGGGCTGCGGCAAATCCACCCTGCTGAACCTGGTCGCCGGGCTCGACGGGCCCACGGCCGGCACGGTGGCGGTCGAGGGTCGCACGGCGCTCATGTTCCAGGAGGCCGCGCTGTTCCCCTGGCTCAGCGTCTTCGGGAACGTCGAGCTGGCCCTCAAGCTGCGCAAGGTCCCCAAGGCCGAGCGCCGCCAGCGGGTCGGCGCCCTGATCGAGCTCGTCCGGCTGGAGGCGTTCGCCGACCGCCAGCCCCACGAGCTCTCCGGCGGCATGCGCCAGCGCGTGGCTCTGGCCCGGGCGCTGGCGCAGGACGCCGACGTGCTGCTCATGGACGAGCCGTTCGGCGCCCTCGACGCCATGACGCGCGACGTCCTGCACGACGAGCTGGAGAACCTGTGGCGGTCCCAGGGCCTCAGCGTCCTGTTCGTCACCCACAACGTGCGCGAGGCCGCTCGCCTGGGCGACCGCATCGTGGTGCTGAGCAGCCGCCCGGGTCGCATCTCGTCCATCGTCGAGGTGGACGCGCCTCGGCCCCGGCG
>DATFOS010000103.1:0-16495 GCA_035265325.1 Acidimicrobiales bacterium | reverse complement strand
CCCTCGACGTACGCCGTGTACAGCTTGAGCAGGATGTCGACCGCACCCTCGGTCGCCTCCGGGTTCAGCTTGGCGGCGGCGACCCAGGCGCGGGCCCGGTCCTCGGTGAGGCCGTCGACCGGGTCGACGTGCACCTTGGCGATGGCGTCGGGGTCCTCCGCCGCCACGGCCTCGATCTCGACGCCGCCCTGGGCCGAGAGCATGCCCAGGTGCTTCTTGGCCGACCGGTCGAGGGTGAAGCTGGCGTAGTACTCCTCGGCGATGTCGGAGGCGAGCTCGATCCACACCGTCTCGACGGTGTGGCCCTTGATGTCCATGCCGAGAATGTTCCCGGCGTGGGTGCGGACCTCGTCGGCGTCGTTGGCGAGCTTGATGCCGCCGGCCTTGCCACGACCGCCCACCTGGACCTGGGCCTTCACCACCACCGGGTAGCCGATGCGCTCGGCGGCGGCCACGGCGTCGTCCACCGTGGTCACCGCCTCGCCCGGGCTGACCGGGATGCCGAAGCGGGCGAAGAACTGCTTGCCCTGGTACTCGTACAGATCCAAGGTCGGCGCCCTCCTGTGAGGCGACGCACCCGCCGGCGGTCCGGCCGCCGGCGAGGACACGATGAGGCTGCGGGAGCAGCTGCGGAACAGCTGCGAATGGCTGCGAGGAATCGGCGGGAGAAGCGATGGAATCGGAGGCACCGATACCGGGTGGCGATACTACGGGTGTGCCAGCCACCGGCCCCAAGTCCTCCCGATGAGCCCCGTCGCCCGTAGCCAGGCCCACGCCGGACGAGCCCTCGCCGTCGCCGCCGTGGGCGTGATCCTGGCGGTCGCCCTGGCGTTCGGCGTCGCCCTCCTGGCCAACCGCGGGTCCGTCGACGTCCAGCTCGGCGACGAGACCTTCCAGGGGCAGGACGCCGAGGACGCCGCCCGCCAGATCGAGGAGGGCGGCCCGATCCTCTACGCCGACGCCGCCGGCGGTGACCGCGACATCGTCCTCCAGCACCTGGGCGGCGACGACTTCACCGAAGGGTGGCTCGCCTTCGCCGCCCGTCCCGGCGGCGCCCCCCGCTCGTGCACGGTGCGCTGGTTCCCCGGCGAGTCCGGCTCGCCGGGCGACGGGGTGTTCCGCCTGCTCGACGACTCCGGCGAGGAGACGGACGCCTGCGCCGGCGAGGAGTTCCCCGCCACCGGTGAGGGCCTCCCCCAGTACCCGGTCACCGTCCGCGACGGCCGGCTGGACGTCGACATCAACGCCGCCGACCGCGCCACGACGACGACGCGCTAGCCGGCGTCCCGGGGGTGGGGGGCATGGTCGTGGCCGGCGTGGGTGCCGCCCGCCTCCTCGGCCGCGGCCAACTCGTCCGCCTCGTCGAGGCGCAGCTCGACGCCCTCCGCCCGGTAGGTCGACCGGCCCACCAGGTGGGCGGCCACCGGGGTGGTGAGGAACACCAGGCCGACCACGAGGGCCAGCTTGGTGGACCCGCCGGTGACCTGGAACTCCGCCCCGACGACGATGAGCAGCAGGCCCAGCGTGGTGGCCTTGGTGGCGGCGTGCATGCGGGCGAGCGCGTCCGGGAACCGCAGGACGCCCACGCCCGCGAGCAGCGTGAGGGCCGCCCCGGCCAGCCCGAGGACACCGGCGATCAGCTCGTCCACGTCACCCCCCTCGCTCCTCGATGAAACGGGCGGCCGCCGAGGTCCCCACGAAGCCGACGAGGGCGATGACCACCATGCCGTCGAGGAACAGCGGCGAGCCGGTGCGGGCGGCGTCGAGCGCGATGGCGCTGACGAGCGTGATGACCAGCCCGTCGAGGGCGATGACCCGGTCGGCGAGCGTCGGCCCCATGACGAGGCGGGCGACGAAGCAGCCTCCGGCGACCGCCAGCAAGCCGAGGGCGGCGACGATCACGCGTCCCGCTCCCGGGAGGTCGGCGGCGGCGGCGGGACCACGAGGGCGTCGTCGGGGGCCAGCCCGGGGATTCCCTCGGGCGTCCCGAAGGCCCGGATGGCCCGCTCCTCCAGCTCGTGGATCTCGTCGCGCACGGCGTCCACCGACTCCACGTGGAGGGCGTGGACGAACAGCGTCGGCGGGTCGCGTTCGACCTCGACCGTGATCGAGCCGGGCAGCAGGCCGATGGCGTTCGCCACGATGGTCACGAGCTGGTCGGACGCCCCGCGCAGGGGGACCTCGACCACGCCCGTGTTGATGCGGTCGCGGCGGCTCACGACCTCCCGCGCCACGACGAAGCTGGCCTCGACCAGCTTCACGGCCATGTACCCGAGGAAGCGCAGGGCCGGCCAGGGCCGGAAGGCGACCCGCCCCTCGGGGTGGTAGGGGTCGGGCAGGCGCTGGACCAGCACCGCCACGAGCAGGCCGCCGGCCACGTTGGCCGGGGTCACGGTCCCCCACAGCGCCAGCCACAGGGCGACGAGCCAGGCGGTCCGCATGGGGTGCGGCACGAACGGGCGCCCTGTCGTCATCGGCCCAGCACCGCCGCCACGTAGCGCTCGGGGGCGAGGACGTCCTCGGCGGCGCGGGTGGCCAGGTCGAAGACGGGGCCGGCCCCGGCGGCCAGCGCCAGGCTGAGCACGGCCAGGGCTGCGGTGGCCCCCACCATCACGCCCGTCCGGGACGGGCGCTCGAGCGCCGCCGCCCCGCCGGCGGCGCGGCCGACCGGGTCGACGGGCGCGCCCCAGAAGGCGTTCGTCCAGATCCGGGCGATGGAGTACAGCGTGAGGAGGCTGGCCACGAGTGCGATGGCGAGGATGCCCCACTCCTCGGCGTCGGCGGCCGGTTGCAGCAGGCCGACCTTGGCCACGAAGCCCGACAGCGGGGGGATGCCGGCCAGGCTCAGCGCCGTGACCAGGAACAACCCGGCCACGGCGGGCGCACGGTGGGCGAGGCCGCCCAGCCGGGCGAGCCGTCCGGTCCCCGTCGTGTGCTCGACGAGCCCGGCGGTCAGGAACAGCGCCGCCTTCACCACGATCGTCTGGACCACGTAGTACACGGCGCCTGCCAGGCCGGCCACCGTGAACAGGCCGAGGCCGAGGACCATGTAGCCGATCTGGCTCACGACCTGGAACGAGAGCGCGCGGCGCAGGTCGGCTTGGGCGATGGCCCCGAGGACGCCGACGAGCATCGTCGCCCCCGCCACCCACAACAGCAGCGTCCCGGGCCGGGCGGCCTCCGGGACCAGCAGCGTCTGGCTCCGGATCAGCGCGTACACGCCCACCTTCGTGAGCAGGCCGGCCAGCACGGCGGTGACCGCCGCCGGGGCGGTCGGGTAGCTGTCGGGCAGCCAGAAGTAGAGGGGCACGACGGCCGCCTTGGTCCCGAAGACGACGACGAGCAGCAGGGCCATGGCGTTCTGCACGCCGCCCGGCAGCTCGGCGATGCGGCCGTGGAGGTCGGCCATGTTGACGGTGCCGGTGGCCTCGTACACGAACGCCAGCGTCATCAGGAACAGCGTCGAAGCCATCAGGCTCACGACCACGTAGGTCATGCCGGCGCGCACCTGGCGGGGACGCCCGCCCAGCGTGAGCAACACGTAGCTCGCCATCAGCGTGACCTCGAACGCCACGAACAGGTTGAACAGGTCCCCGGTCGTGAACGCCATCGCCACGCCGGCCGACAGCACCAGGTAGGCGGGATGGAAGCCGACGTGGGTGCGCTCGGCGTCCGCCTCGCCGACGGCGAAGGCGAGCACCGCCAGCAGGACCACCGAGGAGACGCACAGCATGATCGCCGCCAGCCGGTCGGCGACCAGGGCGATGCCGAGCGGCGCCGGCCAACCGCCGGCCTCGACGACCACGGGCCCGTCCGCGTCGACGCGCAGCAGGAGGGCCACCGCCACACCGGCCACGACGGCCAGCGTGACGAGCCCGATCGTCCTCTGGGCCGCCCGGGACCGGCCCACCAGGATGGATGCGGCGGCCGCGACCAGCGGCAGCACGATCGGCAGGGCGACGAGCGCGCTCATCCGGAGCCCTCCGCCCCGGTCGCCCCGGGGGCCCCGGCGGTCCCGGCCGCCTCGGTGCCCCCGACGGATGCGTGGGGCTCGGCGGGGGCCGGGGTCCGGGCCTCCGTCATGACGTCGGGGTCCGCCAGGCCGCCGCCGTCGGGGTCCATGTCGCTGAGGGGGCCGCCGGTCTCCTGGTGGGGCTGGCGGCCGACGAGCCGGTCCTCGATGGCGTCCTCGACCTCGTCGTCGTGCGTGACCATCCAGCTGCGGTAGGCGAGGGCCAGCAGGAACGCCGTGACCGCGAACGTGATGACGATGCCGGTCAGCGCCATCGCCTGGGGCAGCGGGTCGGTGGTGGGGCCGCCGCCGCGGCCGGTGAAGGCCGGCCGGCCCCGGGCGCCGGCCGCGATCACGAACAGCACGTTGGCGCCGTGGCCCATGAGCCCGACGCCGATGACGATGCGGCTGAGCTGGCGCTGCAGGACCAGGTACGTCCCGACGCCGAACAGGGTGGCGGCCACCCCGGCCAGGAGGACGCTCATCCCGGCGTCCCGGGCATCACCCGCGCGCCGCGGAGGCGCTCGGGTCGCTCGCCGGCGAGGTGGCCGACCGTGACGTCCGCCTCGGCCTCGTCGCCGCCGTCATCCTCGTCGTCCTCGACGAGCGGGTCGTCCTCGGGGTCGTCGCCGAACGCCTCGAACACCATGAGGACCAGGCCGACCACGACCAGGTAGACGCCGGCGTCGAAGATCGTGGCGGTGGTGACGTGGAGGTCCCCGAACACGGGGAGGTGCCAGTCGGCCTGGGCGCTGTGCAGGACCGGCTCGCCGATCAGCAGCGGCGCCGCCGCCGTCACAGTCGCCACCAGCAGGCCGCCGCCGAGGATCGTCCACGCCCGGACCGGGGAAGCCGCCCGCACCGCGTCGATCCCGCCGGCGATGTAGCGCAGGCCCACGGCGGCACCGGCCACCAGCCCGCCGGCGAAGCCGCCACCGGGCTGGTTGTGCCCCGAGAACAGCAGGTACACCGACAGCACGAGCACGCTGTGGAACACCACGTGCACGGACGTGTCGACGATGAGTGACCGCCTCACCGCCTTACCCCCACGACGTCGTCGCCGCCGGCACCCGGCTCGCCTGGTTCGTCCCCGGCGTCCTCGTCCCGTCCGGCGGCCGCTCCGGGCCCACCGGCCCCGCCGGCGGTCGGCGCCTCGGCGGCTCGGGCGCCCGGCGGGCGGCGGCCGGCCCGGGCGATGGCGGTGGTGCCGACCGCGGCGACGGCCAGCACGGTGACCTCGCCCAGGGTGTCGAACCCCCGGAACTCGACGAGGATCACGTTCACGACGTTGTGGCCGCCGCCGTCCTCGTAGGCCCGCTCCACCATCTCGCCGGACCGGGGCTCGGCCGTCCGGGCCTGGCCCGTGGCCAGGGCGAGCACGAACACGAACGCCGCCACCGTGGCCCCCACCGCCATCCGGGCCCAGCGCGCCGGCGAGGGGCCGCGGGGCTGGAACGCGTCGGGCAGCCGCCTGAGGACCAGCAGGAACATGACCACCGACAGCGTCTCGATGGCGAACTGGGTGAGCGCCAGGTCCGGGGCGCCCATGATCACGAACAGCAGCGCCATGCCGTAGCCGACGACGCCGAGCAGCAGGGCGGCGGTGAAGCGCCGGGTGGCGAAGGCCGCCGCCACGGCCCCGCCCACGAGCAGCGCCGCCGCCGGGACGTAGGCCGGCTCCCCCACCAGCTCGGGCCAGCCCGACCAGCCGCCGGCACCGAACACGAGGCCGAGGCCGGGCACGACGACCGCCGTGAGGACGATCACCGACAGGTAGACCGGCAGCGACCCGGGCTGCGAGATGCGGGTGGCCCGCTGGGCGAACCGCGTGAGCCCGCGGACGGACGCCTCGTAGGCTCCGAGTGCGCTGGCCTGCGGCGCGAGGGCCGCCTGCACGGTCGCCACGGGCCGCCGCGCGAGGAACATCCCGGCGCCGGCGGCGATCGTCACGGCGCTGAGCAGGAGCGGCGTCCCGAGCCCGTGCCACAGGGCGAGGTGGGCATGGGCGGCACCGTCGAGCGCGTGGGCGCCGGCGTCCACGAGGGCGGAGTAAGGCGCCGGCACCAGCCCGAACCCCACCGTGACCAGCGCCAGCAGCCACGCCGGCGCCAGGAACCCCCACGCCGGCGCCGGCACACCCGCGCCGCCGGCTCCCGCACCGCCGTCCACCCCGGCGCTCTGCCCGCCGGGCGTTTCCGCGTCCACCCGGGCCTCCACCCCGCCCTGCCCGTCGGCGACCTCGCCCACTGCGGCCGTGGTCGATGCGCGAGTCCCCGCCCCACGCGGCTCGGCGACGGGGACCGGTCCGGCCGCAACCACCGCCGGCGTGCCCGCGACGCGCGCCGACGCGGCCGCCGCCACCCCAGGGATCCCCGCCGCAGGCGTCCCGTCGGCGGGTGCCCCGGCCGTCCCGGGAGGCTCGGCGGCGGGCGGGATGGTCGACGGGGGCTCGGCCGCCACGGCCTCCGGGTGGGAGGCCGCCCGCACCTCGTGGCCGGCGCGGGCCGCCGCCGTGACCGGGACGACCGGGGTGGGGCGCAGCAGCGCCGACACGAACCGCAGGCTGTACGCCATCGTGAGGACCGACCCGGCGACGACGCCCGCGAGCACGACCCGGTCGCCCGCCGACCCGTGGAGGAGGGCGGTGTACGCCTCCTCCTTGGCGATGAAGCCGGCCAGCGGGGGCAGCCCCGCCATCGAGGCGGCGCTGACGACGGCGACGACCTTCGTCGGCCCCCAGCCGGCCCCGAGGCGCGGCAGGCGGCGCATGTCACGGGTGCCGGCCTGGTGGTCGACGATGCCGACGACCATGAACAGCGCCGCCTTGAACGCCCCGTGGGCGAGGAGGAGGGTGCACCCGGCGACCGCGAGCTCGGGCTTCCCGAGCCCGAACAGCACGACCAGGAAGCCCAGCTGGCTGACGGTACCGAAGGCCAGGAGCTGCTTGAGGTCGTAGCGCCGCAGCGCCCGTAGCCCGCCGCCGACCATCGTGGTCAGGCCGACCACGACGATCAGGGGCCGCCACGGCCCGATGCCGGCCACCGCGGGGGCGAACCGCCCGACGAGGTAGACGCCGGCCTTCACCATCGCCGCCGAGTGGAGGTACGCGCTGACCGGCGTCGGGGCGACCATCGCGCCGGGCAGCCAGCTGTGGAACGGGTACTGGGCCGACTTCGTGAACGCCCCGACCAGGACGAGGACCAGCCCAGCCGTCGCCACGCCGCCGGTGGGCGGGGCGTCGAGCAGGGCGCTGAGCCGGTAGGTCCCGGCGGACTCGCCCAGCAGGACGAACCCGCCCAGCAGCGCCAGCCCGCCGGCCCCGGTCACCAGCAGGGCGTGCAACGCCGCGCCCCGGGCCTCGGGGTCGCGGTCGGTGTTGCCGATGAGTAGGTACGACGTGACCGACGTCAGCTCCCAGCAGGCGTAGAGCAGCAGCAGGTTGTCGGCCAGGACAAGCCCGAGCATCGCCCCGGAGAACAGCGTGAGCAGGCCGCCGAGCCGCCCGACGGCCCGGGTGGAGCGGCGGAAGTAGGCCAGGGCGTAGGCGAACACGACCGCGCCGACGCCCGACACCAGCGCCACCATGACCAGCCCGAAGCCGTCCAGGCGCACGTCGAGCCCGAGGCCGAGCGCGCCGACCCACGTGGCGTGCTCCTCCAGGACCTCGCCGTCCAGCACCCGTCCGGCGTGGAGTGCAGCCCATCCCACCGTCGCCAGCGGGCCCACCAGCCCCAGGAGGAAGGCCCGGCGCCCGAGCCGCCCGGCCAGAGCGACGGCGGCGAGGCCCGCGATGGCATGCAGGGCGAGCAGGGCGAGCAGGACGGACCTCCGGTCGGTCGGAACACGGCCAGGCCGAGGACGCCGCCGAGGCTACCGGTCCACCCCCGGAACCGGGCCGATCATCATCATCATGATCTCGACCTCGCCAACCCCCCGAACACCCGCCGCCGCCGACGCGTCAGTACACGACGACCGTGGTGCCGATCGGGGCCACGCCGCTGCCCCACAGGAGGTCCATGGCGGCGTTGGTGACGCGGGCGCAGCCGTGCGAGGCGGGCGTCGCCGGGATGCTGCCGGAGCCGTGCACGGCGATGCCGCCGTTGAAGTACTTCGGCCGGTACAGGTCGCCGAGTGGGGCGTGGCGCACGCCGTCGATCTCCCGGTTGATCGTGAACGTGCCCGGCGGCGTGGCGGCGACCGCCGAGCCGCCGGTCGAGCTGGTGTAGGTCTCGCTGTTGCCGGTCGAGGTGTTGAACACCCACTGGACCTGGCCGTTCTGGATGACGAAGAGGATCTGGCGCCGGAGGTCGATCTCGAGCAGGTTGCCCGACGTCGTGCGGGCCGCCGGGCGGGAGGCCGTGGCGAGCCGCTGTTGCGTCTGCGGGCCGGCGACGCCGTCGCGGCTCAGACCTTCGGCCTTCTGGAACGCCATCACGGCCTGGCGGGTGAGCTGGCCGTAGCTACCGTCGCCCTCCCCGAGCCAGTAGCCGATGTCGCTCAGCCGCTGCTGGAGGCGGGACACGGACTCGCCCGTGTCGTTCAGCTCGAGCGTGCCGTCGGCACCCGGGTCGGGTGGGGCGGTCGTCGTCGTGGTCGGCGGGACCGTCGTCGGTGGCGCCGTGGTGGTCGGCGCCTCGGTCGTGGTCGGCGCCGTGGTTGCGGTGGTGGTGGGAGCGGCCGTCGTGGTCGTCGAGGCCCGCTCGTCCGCGCCCTCCCCGGCTGCGGCCGCGGTGGTCGACGTGGTCCCGGCGGACCGGGCCGCCGGCAGTTCGGACTCGTCGGCGCAGGCGGCCCCGGCGCCGGCGGCGAGGACGGCCACCATCAGGACGGCGGTGACCCGCCGACACGATCGGAAGAGCCGCATGTCGTCACGCTGGGTGTTCAGATGATCGCTCACCCGGGTTTCCTCCTGCGGTGTGTCACTTCCCACCGCGACCGGCTGTCACGCCAGCCGGGCGGCGGGGCGTCACCTGTCCAGACGCCGTCCGCCCCGACATGGTTCCCCACGGCGGCGACGGACGGGTGGCAAGCCCTCGGATTCCTCGCGGAGCGATCGGTGCGAGACGCTCAGGTCTTCTCGAGCGGGGCCCAGCTGAGCAGGAGGCGCTTCTCGCCGGCGTCGCGGAAGCGGACCAGCGCCTCGGTTTTGCCGGGGCGGCCGGACAGCTCGAGGATCACGCCCTCGCCGAACACCTTGTGGCGGACGTCGTCGCCGACCTCGAGCCCGAGGTCCTCCGCGCCGCTGCGCTGCGGTGGGCGGGGCGTCAGAGCGGCGTCGACGATGCGCTCGCGCCCGGCACCGACGGACAGCGACCGCCCGCCGGAGCCGTCGCCGCGGCCCCAGGTGCCGCCGTGCCCGCCGTCGGTATCGCGCTCGCGGCTGCGGTACCCGCCGCCGGCCGAGCCCGGCCCGTACCCGCCGCCGTAGCCCCGGCCGCTGCGGCTGGCCCGCCGGTGGCCCTCGACATCGGTGACCAGCGCGGCCGGGATCTCGTCGAGGAACCGGCTCGGCGGGTTGTACTGCGTGCCGCCGAACAGCGAGCGGCTCCAGGCGTGGGACAGGTAGAGCCGGCGCCGCGCCCGGGTGATGCCCACGTAGGCGAGGCGGCGCTCCTCCTCCAGCTGGGCCGGCTCGGTGAGCGAGCGGAGGTGCGGGAACACCCCGTCCTCCAGCCCGATGAGGAAGACCACCGGGAACTCGAGGCCCTTGGCCGAGTGCAGGGTCATGAGGACGACGGTCGAGGGGTCGTCGTCCATCTGGTCGGTGTCGGCGACGAGGCTGATCTGCTCGAGGAACTCGCCGATCGACTCGAAGTCGTGGGCGGCGCCCGCCAACTCGGCCAGGTTCTCGAGGCGGCCCTCGGACTCGATGGTGCGCTCGGCCTCGAGCGCGTCGATGTAGCCGGACCGCTGGAGCAGCGCCTGTAGCAGGGGGCCGGGGCCGCCCTGGGTCAGGTCGCCCAGCCCGTCGAGGAGTCCGAGGAAGTCGGCGATGCCCTTGTTGGCCTTGCCGGTGACGCCCGCCTCGGCCGCCCGGCGGAGGGCGTCGATGAACGCCAGCCCGCGGGCCGTCGCCCAGGCGTCGAGCTTGCCGACGGTGGTGGTGCCGACGCCCCGCTTGGGCTCGTTGAGGACCCGCTTGATCGACACCTCGTCGACCGGGTTGACCACCGCCCGTAGGTAGGCGACGGCGTCCTTCACTTCCTTGCGGTCGTAGAACCGGGTGCCGCCGACGACCTTGTACGGGATGCCGACCCGCATGAGCTGCTCTTCCAGCACGCGGCTCTGGGCGTTGGTGCGGTAGAAGACGGCGATGTCGCCCCAGTGGACCGACCCGCCGTCGTGCAGCCGGGTCATCTCGCGGGTGATGTACGACGCCTCGTCGATCTCGTCGTCGGCGTGGTAGCGGACGATCTTCTCGCCGGCGCCCTGGTCGGTCCACAACTCCTTGGGCTTGCGACCCATGTTGTTGGCGATGACCGCGTTGGCGGCGTCGAGGATCGTCTGGGTCGACCGGTAGTTCTGCTCGAGCAACACCACGGTCGTGTCGGGGAACGCGTCCTCGAACTCCACGATGTTCCGCATGTCGGCGCCCCGAAAGGCATAGATCGATTGATCCTGGTCGCCGACGACGCAGACGTTGCGGTGGTCGGCGGCGAGGAGGAGGACGAGCTCGTTCTGGACGCTGTTCGTGTCCTGGTACTCGTCGACGAGGATGTGGCGGAAGCGGCGCTGGTAGTGCTGGAGGACGTCGGGGTGCTCACGTAAGAGGCGGAGGGCTTGGGTGAGCAGGTCGTCGAAGTCCATCGAGCCGGCCCGGTGCAGGCGGGCCTGGTACTCGGTGAACACCTCGGCGATCTTGCGCTCGAACAGGTTGCCGGCCCGGGCGGTGTAGGCCGCGGCGTCGAGGCCGTCGTTCTTGGCGGCGCTGATCGAGGCGTGGACCGACCGGGGCGGGAACCGCTTGGTGTCGAGGCCCAGGTCGCGGATGACGTAGCCGGCCAGCCGGACGGCGTCGGACTGGTCGTAGATCGTGAACGCCCGCGGGTACCCGAGCTTGTCGGCGTCGCGCCGCAGGATGCGGACGCAGGCGGCGTGGAACGTCGACACCCACATCTTCTGCGCCACCGGCCCCACGAGGGCGGCGACGCGCTGCTTCATCTCGTCGGCCGCCTTGTTGGTGAAGGTGATCGCCAGGATCTCGAAGGGGCTGACCCCCTCCTCCTTGATGAGGTGGCCGATGCGGTGCGTGAGGACCCGGGTCTTGCCCGACCCGGCGCCGGCGACGACGAGCAGCGGCCCCTCGGCGTGGGTGACCGCGTCGGACTGCACCGGATTGAGCCCGGACAGCAGGTCGTGCCCGCCGGCGGGACCGTCGTTGGTCTCGTGGAGCGCCATGGGTGCGCCCATCGTAGGGGCGGGGTGTGACAGCGGGCGTGCCGTCGCGTATGGCGATCGCGGCGTCCGGCACGCAAGGATTCGTGCCGTGAAGGTCGACAAGCTCACGGCCACCGACGGCTTCGTGGTCGTCGACGTCCCCGCCGCCGCGACGTCGGTCGGCGTCGTCCGGCTCGCCCCCAAGGTGCTGCGCGACGGCGCCGAGTTGCTGGCGCGCACGGTGACCTATGCCTTCGCCAGCTTCGGCGTGGCCGGCCACGCCGGCGCGTCCGCGGCCATCAACGCCAAGCCGGAGGCCCGCGACGACGCCGTCGCCGCCTTCGTGGACGAGGTGCGCGAGCGGGCGGCGAGCGGGGCGCTGCGGCTCGCCCCGGGCGTCGGCCTGGCGCCGGAGGACCTGGCGCCGCTCGGCTGGGCGCCGCACGACCCGGTCCTGACCGCCGAGGGGGCGCTGGCCGCCGCCCGGGTGGCCGGCCCGCTGGACTGGCGGACCGCCGCAGTCGTGGGCTCCGGCCCGGTGGCCGAGGCGGCCTCGGCGGCCCTCACCGCCGCCGGGGCCACGCTGGCCGACCCCCGATTCGACGCCGGGTGCGACGTGCTGTTCGTGGCCGGCAAGGCGGGCGTCCTCGACCATCCGACCGCGGCGGCGGTCAAGGCCAACGTGGTGGTCCCGCTGACGTCGGTCCCGGTGACCGCCCGGGCGCTGGCCGTCCTGCGGCGCAACGGCGCCGTGGTCGTCCCCGACTTCCTGTCGACGGCGGCGCCGCTGCTGGCCGAGCACGACCCCGCCGGCGGCGACCCGGTCCAGCGGGTGCGCGAGCACACGATCGAGCTGGCCGACACCGGGGGCGGGATGTGGTTGGCGGCGGCCCTGAAGGCCGAGGAGTTCCTCGCCACCTGGACCGACGAGAAGCCGTTCGGCCGGCCCCTGGCCTGACATGAGCCGCCGGGACGGACGCAGTACCGCCCCCGCCACGCGGGCGGCCGGCGGGCTCGGGGCCCTGGCACTGCGGCCGGAGGGCGACGGGCACCTGGGCCCGACCACCCTCACGGTCCGGCGGGACTGAGCCCCCGGCCCGGGCGGCGCCGGGCCGAGGGCGATGCCGAGCCCGACGGTCTGACGGGCCGAGCGCTGGGCCTCAGGCGCGGGCCGGGCGGCGGCCCCACCGGCGCCGAGCGGGGGTCTCGTCGTCCGTCACCAGGGCGTCGCGGAGGCGGCCGGTCGCCGCCTCGCGGCGGGCGATGCGGCGCTTGCGCCAGCCGTGGATGGCGAAGAACGTCAGCACCAGCAGGGCGCCGACGACCAGCGTGCCGACCAGCACCATCCAGAGCGGCAGCGTGAAGTCGAACCACAGCCACTCGAAGTCCGTCGAGCGGTTGTTCTGGGCGACGAAGATCACGGCGGCGATCGTCAGCAGGATGCCCAGCGTGGCGCCCACGTTGAACGACCGCTCGGGCCGGGCGCGGCCCACCTCGTCGAGGTCGTTGCGAAGCGTGGCGGGCCGGCGGGCCTCGTCCTGGACGGGGGCGTCGGCGACGACCGGCTCGTCGGCGGGCCGGGGCGGCGCGGGGGCGCGCTCCACCTCCACGGGGTCGGCCAGGCGGCCGGACGCGTGCATCGGCCCGCCCTCGTCGGGCTCGGACGGCGACGGCCTGCGCGGCGGGGGCGTCGCGTTGCCGGGCCGGGGCGGCGCCGGGCGGGGATCGGGGTCGGAGGGGAGCGTCACGGGGGCCTCCCGGAGTGACGAGGCGGTCACACCCGGTCTTCCCCCGGACGGACACCCTCAACCCGTCAGCCCTGGTCAGTGCTCGGGCGGGCCGCCCTTGGGCAGGCGCGGCGGGATGCCGTGGCGAGTTGGGGGTCGGCCTTGGCGGCGATGACCGCTCCCAGGTAGGCGGGCACCGCCAGCACGGCCATGAACGCCCCGCCGGCCAAGGTCATGGCCAGGCCGGCTGCGGGCTCGAACGCGCCGACGGGGCGGCGCCGGGCGCGGCCGGACGGGGTGGCGGCCGGGCGCAGGGGGCCGAGGGCCTCCGGCGCCCGGTCCCACACGGAGGACCGGACCTGCTCGGCCAGGGTCGGCGAGACGTGCTGCAACGAGAACGGACCGGTCCCCACGCTCACTCCCACTCGATGGTCCCCGGCGGCTTCGAGGTGATGTCGTACGCCACCCGGTTGATGCCTGCGACCTCGTTGATGATCCGCTGCGACAACGTCTCCATGACGTCGTAGGGCAGCCGCGCCCAGTCGGCCGTCATGGCGTCCTCGCTGGTGACGGCCCGGACGATGATCGGGTGGGCGTAGGTGCGCTCGTCGCCCATCACGCCCACCGAGCGGATGTCGGGCAGCACCGCGAAGGCCTGCCAGATCTCGCGCTCGAGCCCGGCCTTGCGCAGCTCCTCGCGCACGATGGCGTCGGCGTGCTGGAGCATGACGACCTTGTCGGGGGTGACCTCGCCGATGATCCGCACGGCCAGCCCCGGCCCGGGGAAAGGTTGCCGCCACACGATCTCCTCGGGGAGGCCCAGCTCCTCGCCGACCTTGCGCACCTCGTCCTTGAACAGGTGGCGCAGGGGCTCGACCAGCTCGAAGTCGAGGTCCTCCGGGAGGCCGCCGACGTTGTGATGGCTCTTGATGGTGGACGCCCCGCTGCCGCCGCCGGACTCGATGACGTCGGGGTACAACGTCCCCTGGACCAGGTAGTGGGCGTCCTCGATGCCGCCGGAGGCGTCCTCGAAGACCCGGATGAACACCTCCCCGACGGTCTTGCGCTTCTCCTCGGGGTCGGTGACCCCGGCGAGGCGCTCGAAGAACCGGTCGGCCGCCCGGGCGTGGATCAGCTCGATGCGTTGGTGCCGGTGGAACGTGTCGACGACCTGCTCGGCCTCGCCCAGGCGCAGCAGGCCGGTGTCGACGAACACGCAGGTCAGCCGGGGGCCGATCGCCTTGTGGACGAGGGCGGCGGCCACGGCCGAGTCGACCCCGCCCGACAGTCCGCATATGGCGCGGCCCGACCCGACCTGGGTGCGGATGCCCTCGACCGCGGTCTCGATGATCGACGTCATCGTCCAGCTGGGGCGGCAGCCTGCGAGATTGTGCAGGAACTGGCGGATGACCTGCTGGCCGAACGGCGTGTGCGAGACCTCGGGGTGGTACTGGACGCCCCAGATGCGCCGCTCGGGCGACTCGAGCGCCGCCACCGGCACCTCGGTCGACCGGGCCGTGACCACGAAGCCCTCGGGCGCCCGGGCGATCGCATCGAAGTGGCTCATCCACACGGTCTGCTCGTCCGGCTGGTCGACCAGCAGGCCCGGCAGGCCCGACCCGGAGCCGGCGGCCGGGTCGACCAGCTCGACGTTCGTCCGCCCGTACTCGCCCTTGCCGCCCCGGGCGACCTCGCCGCCGTCGAGCTGCTGGGCGATGAGCTGTGCGCCGTAACAGATGCCCAGGATCGGGACGCCCAGCTCGTAGAGCTCGGGGTCGAGCAGCGGCGCCCCGTCGACGTGGACCGACTTCGGGCCGCCCGAGAGGATCAGCGCCTGCGGGTTCTTCGCCCGCACCTCGTCGGCCGTGATCGTGTGCGGGACGATCTCGGAGTAGACGTGCGCCTCGCGCACCCGGCGGGCGATGAGCTGGGCGTACTGGGCGCCGAAGTCGACGACCAGGCAGGTGTCGAACTCGCGGGCGGCGTCGTCCAGGGGGTCGACGATGTCGCTCACGGGTCGGACACCACGAGGTCGGCCATCTGGAGGTCCTTCAGTGTGTCGTAGCCGGTCAGGGCCATGGCCCGCCGAAGGGCGCCGGTGAGGTTGAGGTGACCGCTCGCGTCGCGCGCCGGGCCGACCAGGATCTGTTCGAGCGTGCCCTGCGGCTCGACCCGCACCCGAGCGCCGCGCGGCAGGCTGGCGTGCACGGCGGCCATGCCCCAGTGCCAGCCCCGGCCGGGCGCCTCGGTGGCGGCGGCGAGCGGGGTGCCGATCATCACGCCGTCGGCGCCGCAGGCGGCGGCGCGGGCGATGTCGCCGCCGGTCTCGACGCCACCGTCGGCGATCACGTGGCAGTAGACGCCGGTCTCGTCGAGGTGGCGCATGCGGGCGGCGCGGGCGTCGGCAAGCGCCGTGGCCAGCGGTGACCCGACGCCGAGGACCTCGCGGGCGATGACCGCCCCGCCGGAGCCGGCCCCGACCAGCACGCCGGCCGCCCCGGTCCGCATGAGGTGGAGGGCGGCGTGGTACGACGTGCACCCGCCCACCAGGACGGGCAGCTCGTAGTGGCGGATGAAGTCCTTGAGGTTGAGCGGCTGGGCGCCCCGGGACACGTGCTCGGCCGAGACGATCGTCGCCTGGACCACGAGCAGGTCGGGCTCGGCCTGCAGCACGGCGTCGGCCAACTCGAGCGTGCGGTGGGGGGTGACGGCGACGACGCACGTCACGCCCGACGCCTTGATCTCGGCGATGCGCTCCCCGATCAGCTCGGGCTTGATCGGCTCGGCGTAGATTTCCTGCAGGCGGGACGTCGCCTTGCCCTCGGGCAGGGCGGCGATCTCGTCGAGGACCGGCTCGGGGTCGACGTAGCGCGTCCACACGCCCTCGAGGTGGAGGACGCCGCCGGCACCGAGGCGGCCCAGCTCGATGGCGGTGGCCGGCGATGTGACGCTGTCGGTGGGGGCCCCGAGGACCGGGAGCTCGAAGCGGTAGGCGTCGACCTCCCAGGCGATGTCGACGTCCAGGGGGTCGCGGGTCCGCTTGCTCGGGACGATCGCCACGTCGTCGAGGCGGTACCCCCGGCGTGCCGACTTGCCGATCCCGATCTCGACCTCGGCCATGACGGCCCCACCTCGTCCTCGACACCCTGTTGAAGGAAAAGGCCGAGTGTACCGAGGCGCGGTCCGCGGCCCCGAGACGGCGTCAGCCCTGGCGGGGTACCTCGTAGTCGAGGGCCTGGGCGCACGATCCCGGGCCCCCTGGGGCCGAGTGGCCGCGCCACTACACTCGGCCCATGTCGGCCACCGGTCAGTCCCCGAGCCCGTTCCCCGACGCCCTCGGCGGGGGCTACCCGCCCAAGTTCGCCAAGGAAGGCCTCAC
>DATFOS010000102.1:0-2814 GCA_035265325.1 Acidimicrobiales bacterium | reverse complement strand
GACCTCGACCGGCGTGATCTCGTCGCCGAGGCGGCCCTCCTTCATGGCCGCCGAGGCCCGCTCGTGGGAGGCGGCGGCCAGCGCGTCCTGGCGGTCGCGGCTGATGGTCCCCGCGCTCTTCGTGTACTTCTCGGTGCCGGCGCCCATGGCACACACGTCGAAGGCGCAGAACAGGCCGTCGTACATCATCGAGTCGACGAGCGAGACGTCGCCCATGCGGAAGCCGGCCCGGGACTCGGGGAGCAGGTGGGGGGCCTTCGTCATCGATTCCATGCCTCCGGCCACGACGATGTCGGCCTCGCCCATGGCGATGGCCTGGTCGGCCAGGTGGATGGCGTTGAGCCCCGACAGGCACACCTTGTTGACCGTGGTGGCGGGGACGGTCATGGGGATGCCGGCGTTGACGGCGGCCTGGCGGGCGGTGATCTGACCGGTACCCGCCTGGAGCACCTGGCCCATGAACACGTAATCGACCTGGTCGGGGCTCACGCCCGCCCGGTCGAGCGCCGCCTTGATGGCGAACCCGCCGAGGTCGGTGGCCTTGAAGCCCCCCAACGCCCCGGACAGCTTGCCGATCGGCGTGCGGGCGCCGGCGAGGATGACGGATCCAGCCATCTGCTTCCCCCCAATTCGGTGTGGAGCAACGATGCCAGGCTACCTGTCAGGGTCAGAATGCCGAAAAACGCCTGATCAGGCCCGTGCTGGACCGGCGTTCGGGTCAGTCGCGGTCGGCCGTCGTGGTGCTCGTGGTGGCGACGGGCTCGATCGCGGCCCGGTCCCCGTCGGAGCCCGGCGGGAGCGGCTCGGCCCGCAGCCGGGGCCGGGCACGGGGTGACCGCAAGGCGGCCGACCACGCTGCGGGCCTTTGGAGCCGCGCCGTTACCACAAAGTAGGTTCGCCGCCATGCAGCAGATCCTCGAGGCCATCGAGGGGGGCGCCTCCAACGAGGAGATCGCCGCCCTTCCCATCCCCGAGAGCTACCGCGCCGCGCACGTGCTGCGGGCGGAGCAGGAGATGTGGGAGGGGGTGCCGTCGGAGGAGAAGGACCCGCGCAAGTCGCTGCACATCGGCGAGGTGCCCACGCCGGAGATCGCGCCGGACGAGGTCTACCTGGCCGTGATGGCCAGCTCGATCAACTTCAACACGGTGTGGACGTCGATCTTCGAGCCGCTGTCGACGTTCGGGTTCCTCGACCGCCTGGCCCGCGAGTCCGAGTGGGCGTCCCGCCACAAGCAGGACTACCACGTGGTCGGCTCCGACGCCTCGGGGGTCGTGCTGCGGGTCGGCTCGGCCGTCCGCAACTGGAAACCGGGCGACCGGGTCACGGTCCACTGCAACTTCCTCGACGACCAGGACCCGTCGGCCCACGACGACTCGATGCTCGCCGCCAACCAGCGCATCTGGGGATTCGAGTCGAACTTCGGCGGCCTCGCCGACATGGCCATCGTCAAGGCCAACCAGCTCATGCCGAAGCCCGAGCACCTCACCTGGGAGGAGGCGGCGGTCAACGGCCTGTGCGCCTCGACCAGCTACCGCATGCTCGTAGGCCGCCACGCCGCCCGGATGAAGCAGGGCGACTCCGTCCTCATCTGGGGTGCCACCGGCGGCATCGGCGCCTACGGCGTCCAACTGGTCCTCAACGGCGGCGGCATCCCCGTCGGCGTGGCGTCCAGCGAGAAGCGCCTGAACCTGCTGCGGGCCATGGGCTGCGAGCACGTCATCGACCGGCGCGGCGAGGGCTACCAGTTCTGGAAGGACGAGCACACCCAGGACGAGTCCGAGTGGCGGCGGTTCGGCAAGAAGGTCCGGTCGCTCATCGGCGAGGACCCGCAGATCGTGTTCGAGCACCCCGGGCGCCAGACGATGGGCGCCTCGGTGTTCGCCGCCGCCCGGGGCGGCACGATCGTCACCTGCGCCGCGACCAGCGGCTACATGATCGAGTACGACAACCGCCACCTCTGGATGAAGCTGAAGCGGATCGTCTCCAGCCACTTCGCCAACTACCAGGAGGCGTGGGAGATGAACCGGCTCATCGACCGGGGCGCCGTCCAGCCGGTGATGTCGGCCGTCTACCCGCTGACCGACACCGGCGAGGCGGCCCGGACCGTCCACCGCAACGAGGCCGAGGGCAAGCTCGCCGTGCTGTGCCTGGCGCCCGAGGCCGGCCTCGGCATCACCGACCCGGAGAAGCGCGAGCGCATCGGCGAGGACAAGATCACCCTGTTCCAGCGCTACGCCCGGGGCGGGCTCTAGCGAGCGCCGCTGGCGGTCAGTGGGAGTTGCCGGCGGCCTCCTGCCGACCGCCCAGCGCCGCCACCACCTCCGGGTCTTCGCAGGCCTTGGCGAAGGCGGCCAGCCGCTTGCGGACCTCGCGGCCCAGCACGAACGTGCCGACGCGGTCGGCGACCGGCGCCAGCCAGCGCGGGCGGATCGTGAAGTTGTAGCGCCACGTCGCCTCGGTCCCCCCGTCCCGGGTGGGGACGAAGTTCCACCCGCCCGAGAACGACTCGAAGAACCGCGGCCCGCTCAGCATGCGCATGCCGACGTGGCGGGGCGGGCGGAACGCCACGTACTGGCTCACCATCTGCAGGCGGTGGCGCGACCGGGTCCACGTGCGGACCCCGGCGGCCGCGGCCGGGGCACCGTCGAGGAGGCGCTGCTCGCGCACGAACGGGTCCCACCGGTAGCGGAGCTCGCCGTAGGTCTGGGACAGAGCGAACGTCCGGTCCGGGTCGAGCGGCACGACGACGGTCGACTGCACGCGCGGCATCGGCGAACTCCTTCCCTCTCGGCCGTGCCCTGACACTCCCGGTC
>DATFOS010000101.1:0-39355 GCA_035265325.1 Acidimicrobiales bacterium | reverse complement strand
GACCACCACACCCGGACCACCACACCCGGACCACCACACCCGGACCACCACACCCCGACCACCACACCCACCACCACACCCCGACCGCCACACTCGGACCACCACGCCGGCCGCCCGCCCACGCGCCGGCCGACCGGCGAGACTGGCGTCATGGACGAGGAGGCACTGGCGCACGTCCGGGCCATCTGCCTGGCCCTGCCCGAGGTCACCGAGCGGCTGAGCCACGGGTCGCCGGCCTGGTTCGTGCGCGGGGCGAAGACGCTCACGATGTTCCTCGACGACCACCACGGCGACGGCCGCCTCGCCATCTGGGCGCCGGCGCCCCCGGGTGCCCAGGCCGACATGGTGGACGAGGAGCCCGAGCGGTTCTTCGTACCGCCCTACGTGGGCCACCGGGGGTGGGTCGGCGTCCGCCTCGACCGGGACGTCGACTGGGACGAGGTCCGCGGCATCGTCGCCGACGCCTACCGGCTCGTGGCCCCGAAGCGCCTCGTCGCCCAGCTGGACGGGGCGCGACCGGACGGGGGCGGCCGGGGCGCGGCTGACGGCGGGTCGGCGCGCTAGCGCAGTTCCAGCGTGATGCGGGTCCAGGCGCCGACGTAGATGCGGTCGCCCGGGCGCACCGGCACCGGGTGGTTCGGCGGCAGCGGGTCGGGCTCCTCGTTGAGGTAGGTGCCGTTGGTGGAGCCGTGGTCGATGAGCGCCCACGTGCCGTCCGGCGACTGGAGCAGCGAGGCGTGGGTGTGCGATACCGCCGGGTCCTCGGGCGGGCCGGCGAGGTCGATGGCGGGGTTGGTCCCCCGGCTGCGGCTACGCCGGCCGATCGTCACCTGCGTGCTCTCGAACTCGATCGCCCGAGCAGGCATGCCGAGAGGGAACTCGACCTCGCCCATCATGTGGCTCTCGTAGTACGCGCGATCGGCCGTGATGACCGCCACCAGCGCCCCCTGCGGGCGGCCGACGCCGGACCCCGACGCCGAGCCGGACTGCGACAGCGGCGGGTACGTGGGGTCGCCGAAGCCGGGACCGGGGCCGGACGGGCCGGACCCGGGACCGGTCCCGAACGAGTCAACGGGCCCGCCGCCGTGGTCGGCGCCCGGGTCGTAGGTCGGCTCGGTCGCCGGCATGGGGGCCGGGTAGGCCGCCGGACGGGCCACGGGCGCCTCGGGGAGGCTGCCGGTGGCCGGGTCGTACCCGCACACCTCGCAGAATCGCAGGCCCTCGTCGAGAAGGGCCGAGCAGTTGGGGCACACGCCGGCGGACGCGCTCACCACGCCCGCCCCGCCCCCGAGGGGTGCCGACCCGACGGCCGCGACGGCGCCCGAGGTGGGCGACCCGCCCGCGAACGGCGCCGTGAGCGGCATCGCCATGGAGGTGATCACCGGTGTCGAGCCGGTGTCGGACGGTGTCAGCAGCGGCCCGGCGATCGGCGTGCCACACACCGTGCACCACGCCCGATCGGAGGAGGCGTGCCCGTTGGGGCACGGTGTTCCTGCTGATGCCGGGTCACTCATGACGCCTCACCCTCGCCCTCGGTCGGTGAGACGCCCACGCGTACCGTGCGGGTCGACCGGGTGTCGAGCGTCATCGGCTCGCCCCGGGGCGCTCGCACACGCACGGTCCGGGTGGACCGTGTGTCGAGTGCCATCTCGTCGACCTTCGCCACGTGGCGCTTGAGCCTCACCGTTCCTGTCCGTTCGTCCCGTATGTCGACCACCTTGCGCAGCAACCGGACCGTGCCCTCGTTGCCGGACTCGACGGCGAGCTTGGAGGCCCGCCCGAGCTTGATGGTGGCCGTGCGTTCGTCGCCGGCCTTGAGGGCGTCGAGGCCCTCCTGGATGCTGGCCGACAGTTCGGCCTGGCCCGTGTAGTGCGCCACCGAGGCGTTGATACGGGTGCTGGCCGATTCGTCGTCGGTCCACACCATGCGGACCGGCGCCTTTCCCGCCACCTCGCCGTCTGCCACCAGCGACACGCGGGCCGCCAGCATCTCGACCCCCACGTCGTTGGGCGGGACCGACACCGACACGTGGTAGTCCCGCGACTCGGTGCCCCACGCCCCCAGCGGGAACTCCAGCGTGCGGGCGTCCACCGGCTGGGCCTTGGCCGTGAGGTCCTCGACGTCGGGGGCCACCTGGCGGACGAAGTTCACCGTCCCGCCCTGCGGGCACCACACCCGTAGCCCCACCTGCGCCACCGCCCGGTGCATGGCCTGGTCGATGATGCGGCGGAATTCGGCGGCCATCTGCTCGGGCTCGGGGATGATGTCGACCGACCCCAAGAGCGCCGAGGCGATCGTGCGCAGCTCGCTCACGACCCAGTCGGTGCCGACGCCGCGGCAGTCGACCTGGAACTCGCCCCCGCACAGGCGCAGCGCCTCGTCGAGTAGCCGCGGGTCCTCCCAGTTGTCGCCGTCGGTCAGCAGGATGGCGTGCCGGAAGGCCGTGGGGCTGGAGAGGAACAGGTCGCGGGCGGCGAGCAGCCACGTCGACATCGCGGTCCCGCCGCCGGGCCGCAGCTGGCGGATGGCATCCTTCGCCGCCGCTCGGCTGCCGGCGTCGGCCACCGCCAGCCCGAGGCCCCAGGTAGGGAACACCATGCGCGCCCGGTCGGCGCCGGCTACCACGGCGAACAGCACGCCGTCGCTCAGGCCGTCGATCGCCTCGCCGGCGGCCTGACGCGCCGCCAGGATGCGCCCCGGCGGGGTGCCCATCGAGCCGGACGTGTCGATGATGAGGACTTCCGCCGCCTCGCCGCCGGTGACCGGTGTGCCGCCGCGCGTCCCGACCGTGACGATGGCGTCCATCGTCGTCGCCCCGTCGGCCACGTATTCGTTCTGGAAGACGTCCAGCGTGAACTCGGTCATCACACCTCCAGCCCCCCGAGGGCGTGCGGTCCCACCGCCACGGTGATGTTGTCGGACCCTCCGGACGCCATGGCAAACGCAGCCAGGCGGCGCGCCAGGTCGAGCGAGGGCTCGGCGCCGACGCTGCCGATCACCCGGCCGAGGTCCTCGGGTTCGGGCGCGTAGTTCCACAGGCCGTCGGTCGCCAGGACGACGAGGCCGGGGCCGGGCAGCTCGACGCCGGTCACGCGGGGCTGGGCGTCGTCGGAGTCGGCGCCGAGCCATTTGGTGATGGCGTGCGCGCCGGGGCTCGCCATGGCCTGGTGGTGCGTGTAGCGGCCGGTGGCGACCAGCTCGGCGGCCACCGAGTCGTCCTGGCCGATCTGGACAACGCCGGACGCGTCGACCCAGTAGGCCCGGCTGTCGCCGACCGAGGCAAAGGATGCCCGCGAGCCGCGCACCGCCGCGGCCACGAACGTGCAGGCGCCGGGGCCGAGGTCGAGCGAGGGGTCGTAGGGGAGGGCCGCGACGGCGCGCTGGGCCGCCGCGGTGGCCGCCTTCATGGCGGCGTCGAGGTCGCCACCGGCGTGGACGGCGCCGGCCAGCACCGCCATCGCGGCGTTGCTGGCGGCCCGGGACACGACCTGCGGCTCCTGGCTCACCGACACGCCGTCGCACACGACCATGACGAACCCGCCCGGCCGGCCCGGCACCCACCGGATGCTCACGGCGTCCTCGTTGCGCCAGTGATGGCGCCCGCGGTCGGTCACGGCGGCGATGGGCCCGTCGACCAGCTCGTCACGGTCGGGGTCGCCGACCGCGACACCCGCGGCGGGGCCGGCCGGCGCCGGGGCGGCGGCCGCGTCCGAGGCCGACGGGAGCCCGGCCCCGCCGCAGCGCGGGCACGAGCCGTCGGGGCGGACCTCGACCGTGGGCGCGCCACAGCGCAGGCACAGCCCAGCGGCCCGCAGGGGCGTGAGCGGGGTCAACTCGGGCGTTGGCACGGGTCGCGCCCTGGGGCGGGCGGGTGCCGGCATGTCGGGCGGGGGCGGCGGTGGGGCCGGGGACGGGACCTGCCACGAAGCCGCGGAGGCGTACGGGCTGGGCGCCATGCCGGGCGTGGCGCCGAGGATGGGGCCGGGCGTCACCGGCCCGGGTTCCCCCGTGCTCGTGAGGGGCGCACCGCACTCCTCGCAGAAGCGGTCGTCGGCGTGCCCCGACTCGCCGCAGTTGACGCAGGTGATCGATTCCGCCCCCGGGTCGCTCATCGCGATCGGCTCACAGCAGCGTCCGCGGACGGACGCGGTTGGCGCGGTCGATGAGGGCGATGCGATCGGGCGTCGTGGTGGCGAGGCGGGCTCGGTCGCGGTAAGTCGCCTCGAGGCCCTCGCGCAACGACGTCTCGGTGAGCGGCCGGCCGAGGACGTGGGCCCCGGTCGGGTCGGCACCGGCGTCGAGGGCCGCCAGGCCGGCCTCGAACAGCTCGCCGGACAGCTCGGCCCGTCGCTGAGGGTCGAGGTAGAGCTGGTCGATGATCGCCGAGGCCCGGGCCATCTGCCCGGCCGTCGGGGGTGGCAGCGTGCCACCGGCCTGGGCGGCCAGCGCCCGCACGGCGGCGATGCGGGCGGTGACGTGCATGCTCGACGCCGCCGGGACCCGCGCCAGCGCCTCGACGGCGCCCTCGCGGTCGCCGGCGGCCAGCCGCACACGAGCGAGACCGAACGCCCCGGACACGTACGACGGGTCGGTGCGGCTGGCGGCGTCGTAGAGCTCGGCGGCGCGGCCCAGGTCGCCGGCCAGCTCGTGGGCGAGGGCCAGGCCGAGCTTGGCCGCCACCTCGCCGGGCAGGTCGGTGTAGACGGGGTCGAGCCAGCCGACGGCGGCGTCCGGCCGGCCGACGGCCATGTCGTGCAGGCCCCGCAGCCACCAGGCGCGCCAGTCGCGCTCGTCGCCCAGGCGGTCGAGCGTGCGGGTGGCGCCGTCGTTGTCCGCCGCGTCGAGCTGTGCCCGGGCGAGGCGGAGGAGCGCCTCGGGGGAGGCGGGGACGGCGCCGTCGTCGAGCGCCTGGGTCAGCGTGGTCACGACGGCCTGCGGGTCGCCGTCGGCGAGGCCGAGCACGACGCCCACGCCCGGGTCGGACGGGTCGACCTTGGGCTCGGGCAGCAGCTGCCAGTCGGGCTCGACGCGGTCTGAGTCGCCCACGACGACCACGCCGTCGGCGTCGAACACCGTGCTCACGGCGGGGTGGGCCACGCCGTGCGACGCCGCCTCCTCGCGGAGGATGCCGAGCAGCTGCTCGCTCATCTCCTCCGCCGACTCGAACCGGTCGTCGGGGTCGGGGGCGGTGGCCTTGAGCAGGAACCGGTGGAACGACTCGTGCTCGGCGAGCAGCGGGTGCTCCTCGGGCGGCGGCAGCGAGTGGACGTAGGTGCCCTGGTAGCCACGGAAATCGAGGACCAGCACCGCCAGCATGCGGCCGATCGTGTAGAGGTCGGACTGGGGGCTCGGCCCCATGTCCGCCACCTCGGGGGCCTGGTAGCCGGCCGTGCCGTAGATGGCGGCCTCGTCGTCGTCGATCCGGCGGACGCCGCCGAGGTCGATGATCTTGAGCCCGTCCCCGCTGAGTAGGACGTTGTCGGGCTTCATGTCGCAGTACACGAGGCCCTGCGAGTGGAAGTAGCCCATCGCCGGCAGGGTGCCGAGGGCGTAGGCGATGGCCTGCTCGACCGGCAGGGGGTTCATCCGCCCGCCGTTGGCGTCGCGCCGCTCCTTGAGCAGCTCCTTCAGGCTCTTGCCGCCGACGTACTCCATCACGATGTAGCCGGCGCCCTCGTGGGTGACGAAGTTGTAAATGCGGACCACGTTGGGATGGTCGAGGGCGGCCAGGAACTGCCGCTCGGCGACGGCGGCGTTGGCGGCGTCCTCGCTGGAGGCGTCGAGCAGGCCCTTGAGCACGACCCAGCGGTCGGACACGGCCCGGTCCTGCGCCAGGTAGATCCACCCCAGGCCGCCGTGGGCCAGCACGCCCAGCACGTCGTACTGGCCGCCGACGCGGTCGCCGGGCTTGAGCCGCGGGATGAACGAGTAGCGCGCCCGGCAGTGGGGGCAGAAGCCCTCGGTGCGGCCCGGGCGCAGGTTGCGCGAGCGGCCGACCGGCTGGTTGCAGTTCGAGCAGAAGCGCTTGCCCTCGGGGACCTCGGCCACCGGCATGAGGGCGGAGGTCGGATCGGCAGGGGCCATCGCCGGCACGTCGACCAGGCCGAGGCCCAGGCGGGCGCCGGTGCGGCGCGTACCCGTGCGGGCCGAGTCGGTGCGGCGCCGTGTGCGGGACGAGCCGGTCCCCTGGGTGCCGCCGCTGGTGCTGCTGCTGCCCCGTCCGGTGCCGCGTCCGGTGTCGGTCCGCACCGAGCTGGGACGGAGCGACGGCATGCGGGTGCGGCCCGAGGGCGCGAGCGGCGCGCTGGCGGGCGCCCGGCCGCAGGTGTCGCAGTAGCCGGCGTCGAGCCGGCCGTCACAGCCGGGCCAGGCGCACGGTGAGCCGTCGCCGGACGGAACGCCGGCGGGACCGTCCGGCTCCCAGTCGTCGGGCCCGCCGGGCGGCGGGCCCATGCTTACCGACGGGACCCGGCCGCCGCCGTCGGGCGCCGCCGACAGGGCGGCCGCCTCCTCCGGGGCGAAGGCCGGGCCCGGGACCGGGGCGGCGATCGGGTGCGGGGCGAGGTCGGTGCCGTGGCCGTTCCCGGGGCCGACGCGGCTGATGGCGCCGGCCACGACGCGGCCGACGGCCGGCCCGGGCTCGGGCGCGCCGGACGGGACGGCCGCCGCGCCGACGGAGGCGTGGGCCTGGAGGGGCGCCCGGCCGCAGACGTCGCAGTAGCCGGCGTCGAGGACGCCGGCGCAGCCGGGGTAGGAGCAGGGCTGCCCGTCCGTCACGCGATCTCCTTCTGCCAGGCCGGGGCGGCGCCGCCGGGCGTCGACGGCCGCCGCAGCTCGGCCAGGTAGCCCTCGACCCTGTCCTCGGCGGCCACCAGGTCGCAGGGTGCCACGAACGCGCGGCGGACGTCATCGGCCATCTGTGTGAGCAGCGGGTCCTCGGCGCGGCCGGCGGCGCCCGCCTTGACCAGCGCGGCCCGGAACAGGCCGTACAGCTCCTGCCGGCGCCGGCTGGGGCCCCTGTTGGCCTCGGCCACCAGGCGCGCCACGGCGAGGGTCTGGGTGGCGACCTCGCGCCACCGGTCGAGGCCCTCGCGGGCGGTGGCGGCGTCGCCCTCGTCGGCCCGGCGCTCGAGGCGGGACAGCCACGGCCGCAGGCCGCGCTCGCCCGAGACGACATCGGGGTCGACCGGTTCGAGGAGGCCCCGGGGCGAGCGGACGTCACTGCGGCTGCGATCGAGCGCCTGCCGCCCGGCGGTGACCTCGGCGTCGATGTCGTCGAGCATGCGCCGGGCGCCGGTGAACGTCTCGCGCAGGGCGGCGGCGGCGTCGAGGGCGCCGGACGCCTGGGCGATGGCCGCCTCGGCCCGCTCGAGCACGTCGCCGGCGCCCAGCGGGTCGTCGGCCACGAGCGAGGCCAGGGCGGCGAGGTCGGCGCGGGCGCTGGCCAGCCCCCGGTGGCGGGGCAACTCGACGGCGAGGGCGTCGGCCTGGGCGATCGCCTGCTCGCGCCGGGCCTGGACGTCCTGCCAGGCGGCGTCGACCTCGGCCACCAGGTCGCGCACGGCCTCGATGGCCTGTTCGAGCGCGTCGATCAGCGTCTGGGGCGACACGGCCTGGGCGGTCGCCGGCAGGGCGGTCACCGCCCCCTCGTGGACCGCCGGTGGGCCGGCCGCCACGACGATCGTCGGCCTGTTGAGGTGGGCCATCAGCTCGATGGCCGGCCCGTCCTCGAGCGGACCCGCGCTGCGGATCCGGATGACCTCCGCCAGCAGCATGTCGAGCGGCTCGAGGCCCTCGCACAGGTCGGCCAGGCGGGTGAGCGCCGGGACGACCCGGGACGCCGTCACGCCGGACAGGCCGTGGCCCGCCAGCAGGGCGGCGTACGTGCCGTCGGCCTCGAGCTCGCGCAGCTCGGACACCACCTGCCGGTGACCGTCGCGCAGGTCGTGGATCCGCCGGTCGACGGCGTGGGCCGCGGGGCTCACGGCGCCGTCCCCTGCTGGAACTCGGCGAAGCTGGCGACCTGGTCGGCGTAGGTCTGGACGTAGCTGCCGTCGACCGGGGCCTCCTCGAACGCCACGTCGGGGTCGCGCAGCGCCAGCACCGACCCGATGGCGTTCACGCTCTGCTCGACGAGGGGGCGGTCGAGCGGGAACACATCGACGTTCATGAACTCGTTGGCCCCGGCGGCGCCGTAGACCCGGATGCCGTTGACCAGGTTCTGCGCGGTGGCCATGTCGAGGCCGCCGTCCTCCGCGTAGAAGCGGCTCATGGCGGCCGGGTCGGCCAGCAGCGCGTCCATCCGCCGGTAGTACGAGGACACGAGCGCCTGCACGGCGGCGGGCCGCTCCTCGACGAGCCGGTCGCCCACCACCATGACGTCGACGAGCGAGCCGGGGACGTCGGCGCTGGACAGGGCGATCGTGTAGCCGGCCTCCGCGGCCGTGCTCGTGTCGGGCTCCCACAGGACCGCCAGCTGGGCCCGGTCCTCCTGGAGCATCCGGTAGGCGGTGGCCGACTGGTCGACCGAGACGAGATCGAAATCGGCCAGGCGCAGCTCGTCGGTCGAGTTCGCCAGCTCGTTGAGCAGCATCTCGGACGGCGACTCGCCCGTGTAGGCCAGGACCGGCTTGTCGCCGCGCTCGGCGAACTCGTCGACGAGCGCGCGGACGTCGTCGACGCTGTCGAGCTCGGGCCGGGCCACCGTGCCGAGGGCGAGGGCGTCGGCGCCATGGCTCTGGTCGATGATGCCGACGACGACGCCCTCGGGGCGCTGACGCAGGAACTGGTCGAGCGTGGTCACCGCCACGTCGACCCTGCCCTCGGTCAGGTCGCGGGCCCGCAGCTCCTGGCACGGCTGGTCGACCCATGCCGTGTCGTAGCCCGTACGGGACAGGAGCGTGTCGTCGCGGAAGGGGGCGTGGCCCGACCACGCGTCGCCCGCGATGACGATCGTGTTCGGGTCGTAGGGGGGGACGTCGACGCCGCGGCAGGGCGCACCCCCGTTGGCCGCGTTGCTACCGCCACCACCCCCGCCGCAGCCGGCCAGAACGGCGGTGCCGACGGCCACGGCGGCGAGGCCGGCGGCTCGCCGGCATGTGCGCCGCCTCATCCGCGGTACTCCCGCTGACGCTGGTAGAGGCCGAGCACGAACAGCCCGAGGACGGCGCCGGCGGCGACGGCCGAGGCGGCGCCCAGGCCGCCCGTGGCGTCGCGGGCGGCCCCGGCGAGGTCGTCGAACGCCGCCTGGTTGGTCTCCTGCGCCTCGTCGATGGCCTCGGCCAGCTCGGTGTAGGCCACCCCGCTGCGGAAGACGGCCCGGGCGGCCCCGGGGTCGCCGTTGGTCTGGTGCGCCCGCATGTCGCGGGAAGCCACGACGTAGTCGCCGAAGCCCACGAGCGCCCGGCGGATGGCGCCGTCACGCTCCGCTCCCTCGGCGGCAGCCGCCACCGTGGCCAGGTAGCCACCGGAGCCGCCGGGGGCGGCGCCGCTCCGGGCGATTTCGGCCGCCTCGGCGCCGCCGCCGCCCGGCACGCGGAACAGCTCGCCCGTGCGCCCCTGGAAGTTGGCGAAGGCGGCGTCGTGGTTGGCGGGCGACGGGTCGAACAGGAGGTGGGCCTCGGACTGGCGGGCGGCCACCAGGGTCGTCCGCGCCCGGGCGAGGACATGCACCGAGTCGAACGCCTGCTCGCGGGCGGCCACGATGTCCTCCGCCGAGTTGTCGAGCTGGAACAGCGTGAACCCGCCCGTGGCGAGCGTGATGACCGTCGCCAGGGCGATCGCCGGGCTGATCAGCCGGCGGAACTTGCGGGCCATCGCCACCTGCACGGCGACGAGGAAGGCGAGCAGGACGAGCCACGCCGCCAAGACCAGGCGGAACGTCGACTCCGACTGCGACGCCTGGGCGTCGTAGGTGTCGTTGAGGACGTAGGTGTTGGCCTTGTCGACGAAGTCGGCCTCGGGCAGCAGCGACGCCTCGGCGACCCCGTGCGCCCGGCTGTAGAGGATGGCGGCGCCGGCGTTGTCGCCGCGGTCGACGGCCGCGAACGCGTCGGCGACGAGGGCGTGGTAGTGACCGACGACGTACTCGACGTTGGCGAGCGGCTGGCGGAAGCCGGCCCGGTCGGCCGACGACTCCGAGGCGGCGGCGACGAGGTTGGCGTGCAGTTCGGCCCGCTTGTCGTCGTACTCGATCGGGTAGCCGCTCTCGGCCAGCTCGGTCGGCTCGAGGAGGTTCCGGGCGGCGATCTCGTCGAGCTCGGCGATGTTGAGGGCGATCGACTGGGCGACCGTGATGCCCTCGGTCGCCTCGACGCCGATCGTGCGGACGGTCGTGTTGCTCCGGTTCACGCCCAGCTGGACGGCCACGGTGAACAGCAGGACCGGCAGCACGGCGAACGCCATGCCGGCCCAGAGCAGGACCGGCGTCGGCGGTGACCGGAAGCGGGTGCGGCGGGGGCGCCGCCCGGCCGCGGTCGTCGGGCCTGTGGCGCCGCCGGCGGGGGCGCCCGGGCGGCGGCGCAGGCGGACCGCGCTGGGGCGGCGGCGGCCACCGCTGGACGGGGTGCCGCCGGGCGAGCCCGGTACGTCGGACGGCGCGGCCGACGGGACACCGCGGTCGCGCCCGGCGGGGGCGGGCCGCGCCGGCGGGACGGGGTCGCCGGCCCCCTGCGGGGACGGCGACGGCTGGGACGGCGCCCCCGCGCCGGGTGGGGCCGGGGGCGTGGCGGTGGTGGGTGCGCCCGCTGCGGTGGCGGGCGCGGCACTGGGGCCGGTCCGGGCGATCACCGATCGGGCCTCGTTGCCGACCTGCTCGCGATCACGTTCACGGCTCGATCGATGCTCCCCAGGCGGTCGCACGGCCGGGCCCGGCGCCCGGTCGTGAGAAACACGACGACACGACATCGTGCGCGCCCGTGGCGGCGGGGTGACGAGTCGTGCGGATGTGACCGTAGCACCACTCGCGAGGGCACATGTTGCGGCGAGGTGAACGCCACGACCCAGCGTACGGCGGGTACGGAAGACCGACGTTGCGATGATGTAACGGCTTTGAAATGAGGAACGCCCAGGCTGAAAGCCTGGGCGTCGGACTCGTCTGCACGAGCTCGGGGGGGAGGACTCGAACCCCCAATGACTGGACCAGAACCAGTAGTGTTGCCGATTACACCACCCCCGAAGGCGGAGCCGACACTGTACCGCGCCCGCCGACGCACTCGAAACAAGGTCCGGCGCTCGCGAGCGGCCGGCGGCCGGGCGTCAGGGGCCGGTGGTGGAATTGACGAGACGGTCGTCGATGTCCACCAGGCGGCGGAAGCCGATGACCCGGCCGACGGCGACCACGCCAGTCTCCTCCAGCAGGTCGCGGCTCGACGCGGCACCGCCGACCGGCGACACGGCGGCGTCGAGCCCGAGCTCCTCGGCGATGGCCCGGACACGGAAGGCGTGGTAGCCGTCGGTGACGAGGACCACCCGGTCCCACCCGTCGTCGCCGAGGAAGTTGGCCGATGCCGCGATCGACTCCCACGTGCTGGTGCCCCGCACCTCGGGAAGGATGTCGCCGTCGGGCACGCCGGCGGCCCGCAGGTAGTTGGCGGCGGCGGCGGCCTCGGTGCAGCGGTCGCCCGCCTGCTTGCCGCCCGTGACGACGATGCGCGGGGCGACGCCGTCGTCGTAGAGCTCGTGGGCGTGGTCGAGGCGCCGCCGCAGGACCGGGGAGGGCTCGCAGTCGTACTGGGCCGCCCCCAGCACGATGATGGCGTCGGACGGCCGGGCACCGTCGGTGCGGCTGGCCTGCCACACCTGCAGGTAGGTCAGCGTCAGGTAGACGATGCCGCCGAGGCCGACGAGCAGGCCGACCTTCACCGCCAGGCGGGCGGTGCGGAAGCGCCGCCGCCGCGGGGGACGGCCGGCGGTGCCGTCGGCCGACCGCCGGCGGGCGCGCCGGGACGGCCGGTCGTCGGCCGGTCCGTCGTCGAGCGCCTCGGGGTCGACCGTCGACGTCACAGCCGCCCGCGGGCGTCCCTCAGGCGCGCCAGGGTGCGGTCGCGCCCCAGCACGGCGAGCGACTCGTACAGCGGGGGGCCGACCGACCGGCCGGTGGTGGCCACCCGGACGGGCCGCTGCGCCTTCGACATCTGCGTGCGACCCTCGGGGTTGACGAAGCCGGCCGAGCGGGCGGCACCGTCGAGGGCGGCCTCGATCGCGGCGGCGTCGAAGCCGTCGGCCGGGACCGCATCGAGGGCGGCGATGGCGGCGTCGAGCATGCCGGTGGCCTGCTCTCCCAGCTTGACGGCGTCCTTCTGCCAGCTGGCGTCGTCGATCACCGGCGGGTCGTCGCGCAGGAACGCCACCATCGGCTCGACCTCGGTCAGCAGCCGGACCCGGTCGCGGACCAGCGGGGCGATCGGCCGCAGCACGGCCTCGGTGGCCTCGGCCACCTCGGGCGGGAAGTAGGGCCGGGAGCGCTCGACGAAGGCGTCGGCGTCGAGGGCGCGGATGTAGTCGGCGTTGAACGCCTGCAGCTTCCTCACGTCGAAGAACGCAGGCGAGGGCGTCACGTCCTCCAGCCGGAACTGCTCCACGATCTCGCTCACCGGACGGATCTCTACCCCGTCGCGGGGGCCCCATCCCAGCAGCGCCAGGTGGTTCACCATCGCCTCGGGCAGGTAGCCCTCGTCCTTGAATGCGGCGACCGAGACCGAGTCGCGGCGCTTGGACAGCTTCTTGCGGCCCTCGTTCACGAGGACGGGCAGGTGGGCGAAGACCGGCCGGTGGCCGAGACCCAGCGCGTCGCCGAGGAGCAGGTACTTCGGGGTGCCGCTGACGTGCTCCTCGCCCCGGATCACGTGCGTGATCCCCATGGCGTGGTCGTCGACCACGTTGGGCAGGAGGAACGTCGGCGTGCCGTTGGCGCGCAGGATCACGAAGTCCTCCAGCACCTTGTTCTCGAACGACACGTGGCCGCGCACGAGGTCGTCGAAGGCGGTGTGCCCGTCGTCGGGCGTGCGGAACCGCAGGGCCCGGCCCGGGCCCGCCTCGAGGCCCCGGTCGCGGCAGAAGCCGTCGTAGCCGGGCGGGCCGCCCCGCTCCTTCGCCCGGGCCTGGACCTGCTCGGGCGTGCAGTCGCACCAGTAGGCACGGTCGTCGGCCAGGAGCCGCTCGGCGGCCGCCCGGTGCTCGGCAAGGCGGTCGCTCTGGTGCACAGGCTCGCCGTCCCACCCCAGGCCGAGCCACTGGATCATCTCGAGGATGTTGTCGGTGAGCTCGGGCCGGTTGCGCTCGGTGTCGGTGTCCTCGATGCGGAGGACGAACTCGCCGCCCGTCTGCCGCGCGAACAGCCAGTTGAACAGGACGGTGCGGGCACCGCCGACGTGGAGGTAGCCGGTGGGCGACGGGGCGAACCGCACCCGGGGACGGGACTGCATCCCGCCGAGGGTAGCTACCCCTCAGCGAGTCGTGAGGAGGCTGCGCCAGTCGCTGCGGTGGGCGTCGGCCACCTCCTGCGGCGAGCGCCGCAGGACCTCGTCCGGCACGAGGTCGACGATGCGCCGCTGCTCGGGGTAGTGGTGCGGGTTCGCCACCTCCTCGAACAGCGGCTGGCGGAAATTGATGAGGTCGGGCGCGGCGTCGCCCAGGAAGCCCCACACGGTCAGCGCCACCGTCAGGTCGTGCACGACCGGCGCCCGGCCGAACAGCGACGCCCGCTTGAGGGCGACGCCGATGCACCCGGCCAGGGCGTCGGCCTCGTGCTCGTCGGTCGCCAGCTGCAGCTTCCCCTGGAACCGCCGGGCCAGGACGTAGATGTAGCCCTGGTCGGGCCCTTGCGAGCCGAGGCGGTCGCCGCGGGGTTGGCCGTCCGGGATGTCGCCCGGCCGGTCGGCCGTCCACGAGTCGGGCCGCCGCGGCGGCGACTCGTAACTGCGGACCTCTCGGAGAGGCGGCTGGGGGACGTACTCGGGGGCGGCCACGTGCGCAGGTTACGTGCTGTGGAGCAGGCCGTAGCAGAGCGACTCGACCAGCGCCTTCCACGACGCCTCGATGACGTTGGCGCTGACCCCCACCGTCGACCACGTCCGCTCGCCGTCGCTCGACTCGATGATCACCCGCACGACGGCGTCGGTGGCGTCGGAGCCCTCCAGCACCCGGACCCGGTAGTCGGTCAGGTGGATGGAGGCGAGCGCCGGGTACAGCCCGGTGAGCACGGAGCGCAGAGCGGCGTCGAGGGCGTTGACCGGCCCGTTCCCCTCCCCCACGGCCACCAGGCGCCGGTCGCCGGCCCACAGCTTCACGGTGGCCTCGGTGTCGAGCATGGCCTCGCCGTCCTCGATCGGGACGCCGCCGCGCAGGGCATGGCGGTGATACGAGGTCACCCGGTAGCCCTCGAGCCGGAACCAGGGCTGGCGCCAGCCGGTGGCCTCGCGCATGAGCAGCTCGAGGGAGGCGTCCGCCGCCTCGAACTGGTAGCCCTCGGCCTCGAGGTGCTTGAGCCGCTCCGACAGCTCGGCGGCGGCGCGGTCGTCGAGGTCGACGCCCAGCTCGCGGGCCTTCATCGACATGCCGGCCCGCCCACCCAGGTCGGACACCAGCACGCGCGTGTGGTTCCCGACCACCGTGGGGTCGACGTGCTCGTAGCTGGCCCCGCCCATGCGGCCGAGCGCCGAGGTGTGGAGCCCGCCCTTGTGGGCGAACGCCGAGGCCCCGACGTAGGGGTCAGCGTGCAGCGGCGGCAGGTTGACCAGCTCGGCCACCCGGCGGCTGACGGTGGTGAGGCGGTCGAGCCGGCCGTCCGGCAGGCACCGCACCCCCATCTTCAGCTCGAGGTTGGGGATGCAGGTCATGAGGTTGGCGTTGCCGGTCCGCTCGCCGTACCCGTTGACCGTGCCCTGCAGGTGGGTGGCCCCGGCGACGACGGCGGCGATCGAGTTGCCGACGGCGCAGCCGGTGTCGTTCTGGGTGTGGATGCCGATCTGGGGCCCGCCCGCCAGGTAGCGGACGACGTCGCCCACGATCGCCTGGACCTCGTGGGGCAGCGAGCCGCCGTTGGTGTCGCACAGCACGACGACCTCGGCCCCCTCGGTCGCCGCCGACTCGACCACACGCAGGGCGAACTCGGGGTTCGCCTTGTAGCCGTCGAAGAAGTGCTCGGCGTCGAAGAACACCCGCATGCCCTTGGCCCGCAGCCAGCGGACCGAGTCGGCCACCATCGCCACGCCCTCGTCGAGCGTGGTGCGCAGGGCCTCGGTGACGTGGAAGTCCCAGCTCTTGCCCACGATGCAGGCCGTCGACACGCCGGACTCGACCAGCGCGGCCAGGGTCGGGTCGATGTCGACCCGCCCGGCGGCGCGGCGGGTCGAGCCGAAGGCGACGAGCGTGGCGGTCTCGAGGTGCAGCTCGGTGGCTGCGCGCCGGAAGAACTCGGCGTCGCGGGGGTTGGCCTGCGGGTAGCCGCCCTCGATCCAGCGGACGCCGAGCCAGTCGAGCTGCCCCGCCACCTTGAGCTTGTCGTCGACCGTCAGCGAGATGCCCTCGAACTGGGCACCGTCCCGCAGCGTCGTGTCGAAGATGTCCACTGCCTGCGGCAGGCTCCCGGCCTCCGGCCGGGCCACCTCCACAGCCTTCGGCTGCCCCCCGACCTTCGGCCCGGCCGGCTCCCCAGTGGACGACTCGCTCGCAGCGCGCGCTGAGGACGGCGAGGGCGGAGCCGTCGCCGTCCCCACCGCCGAGGCGCCCGCAGGGCCTGCCTCGCCGGAACGGAATGGACGACGGCCGGAGGCCGTCGACGGCCTCCCGGCGACGCGGCCAGGCGTCGCCCGGTGGCCGGCCACAGGTCGGTCACCGGGCATGTTCGACCCAGTCCTTGTACCTGTCGACCTGCCCCCGGACGGCCTTGGCGTACTCGTGGGCGATGGCCGTGGTCATCGGGCCGGGACAGGGCAGGTCGCGGTCGTCCACGGAGTTCACGGCCGACACCTCGGCCGCCGTGCCGCACACGAACATCTCGTCGGCGACGTAGAGGTCGGCGCGCGACAGGTCGCCCAGCACCACCTCGAAGCCGAGGTCGCGGGCGATCGTCATCACCGTGTCCTGCGTGATGCCCTCGAGGGCGCCGGACGCCACCGGCGGCGTGATCAGCTTGCCCTTGCGGGACACGAAGATGTTCTCGCCCGTGCACTCGGCGACCATGCCGGCGCGGTTGAGCAGGATGGCCTCGTCGTAGCCGGCCTTGAGCGCCTCGACCTTGGCCAGCGAGCTGTTGACGTAGTTGCCGGTCGTCTTGGAGGACGGCGGCATGATGTTGTGGTCGTGGCGCTGCCACGACGAGATCTTCATGCGGACGCCCTTGGTCGCGGCGTCGTCGCCCAGGTAGGCGCCCCACGGCCAGCAGGCGATCGCCACGTCCACCGAGCAGGGCAGCGTGTTGAGCCCCATCTCGCCGTAGCCGTAGTACGCGATCGGGCGCACGTAGCAGGACGGCAGCCCGGTCGACGCCACCGTCTCCTTGGCGGCCTGCACCAGCTCCTCGACCGAGTAGGGCAGCGGCATCATCATGATCTGGGCCGACTCGGCGAGGCGCCGCATGTGGTCGGTGAGGCGGAAGACCCCCGGCCCGTCCTCGGTCTCGTAGGCCCGGATGCCCTCGAAGACGCCCATGCCGTAGTGGAGGGTGTGGGTCAGGATGTGGATCTGCGCCTGGTCCCACGGGATGAGCTCGCCATTGAACCAGATCTTCTCGGTGGGCGTGATCGGCATCGGAGTTCCCCCTCGTCTACAGCCGAGCGGCGATGCGATCGCCGACCTCGGGCGTCGGGCCGGTGAGCGCCGACGGGTCGGCGCAGGCCTTGCGGATGCGGGCGGCGGCATCGGCCTCGCCCAGGAAGTCGAGCATCATCGCCGCCGAGAGCACGGCGGCGGTCGGGTTGGCCTTGGCCTGGCCCGCGATGTCGGGCGCCGAGCCGTGGACCGGCTCGAACATGGACGGGCCCGTGCGGGCCGGGTTGAGGTTGCCCGAGGCGGCGAAGCCGATGCCGCCGGACACGGCGCCGCCCAGGTCGGTGAGGATGTCACCGAACAGGTTGTCGGTGACCACCACGTCGTAGCGCCGGGGGTCGGACACGAAGTAGATGCAGGCCGCGTCGACGTGGTTGTAGGCGGTGCCGACGTCGGCGTGCTCGGCCGCCACCTCGTCGAACGTGCGTTGCCACAGGTCGCCGGCGAACGTCAGCACGTTCGTCTTGTGGACCATCGTCAGGTGCTTGCGGCTGCGCTGCTCGGCCAGCTCGAAGGCATAGCGGACACAGCGCTCGACGCCCATGCGGGTGTTCACGGAGCCTTGGGTGGCGACCTCGTGCACGGTGCCCTTGCGCAGGACACCGCCCTCGCCCACGTACGGGCCCTCGGTGTTCTCGCGGATCACCACCATGTCGATGCCGGAGTCGGGGTGGACGAACGGGCGCTGGTTGACGTATAGGTCGAGGTCGAAACGCATCTTGAGCAGCAGGCCGCGCTCGATGACGCCGGGTGGCACCTCGGGGGTGCCGACGGCGCCGAGCAGGAGGGCGTCGAGGCCGCGCCACTCGTCGAGCACCGAGTCGGGCAGGACCGTGCCGTCGCGCAGGTAGCGGACGCCCCCGAGGTCGTAGTCGACCGTCTCGAACTCGACACCCGTCGCCCGGACCACCTTGAGCGCCTCGGCGATCACCTCCGGCCCGATCCCGTCGCCGCCGATGACTCCGATGGTGTGGCTCACTGTGACTCCATGTGCAGGTCGTAGGCGGTCCGAGAAAGAAGAAACCGCCCACCCCGGGGGCGGACGGTTCAAAGCGCACGTCGGGTTGTCGACGTGCGCTAGGCGACGATGATTACGCGCTCGGCGAAAAGGCTCATTGCACGTCCAAGTGTACGCATGCGACGACGCCCGTGGCCAGGTTCGGCCAACCCGGGCCCGGGCGTCGTCCGACCGGACGGTGTCGGGCGGTGCCGGGAGCCTTTCGTCGCCCACACGGCGCGTCGTAGCCTTGTCTCTCTATGGCACAGACCCACCACCTCTCGCCGGCCGCGTACGAGCGCCTCAAGAGCGAATACGACGAGCTGACGACTGTTGGCCGGATCGAGATCGCCAGGAAGATCGAGACGGCCCGCGAGCTGGGCGACCTCTCCGAGAACGGCGACTACCACGCCGCCAAGGAGGAGCAGGGGAAGATGGAGGGCCGCATCGCCCAGCTCTCCTTCATGCTCGAGAACGCCGAGATCGTCGAGGGGTCCGGCGACGGCGACAGCGTCTCCCACGGCTCGGTCGTCAGCATCCGCTACGAGGGCGACGACGAGGTCGAGAAGTACCTGATCGGCTCCATCGAGGAGCGCCACGACGACCTCGACGTCATCAGCCCCTCGTCCCCCCTCGGCGAGGCCCTGCTGGGCGCCCGCAAGGGCGACACGGTGGCCTTCACGGCCCCGACGGGTGCCGAGCTGCGGGTCGAGGTCGTGGCCGTCGACTGAGGCGTCGACTCACCGGGGCGCGTGTGGGACGCTTCCCCCGACCGGTCCCGTGCCGAGGGGGAAGAGCATGCGGGTCCCGCTGACCATCGCCGACCACCTGGAGCGCGCTGCGCTCGTCTACCCCGACCGCGTGGGTGTCGTGGACGAGCCCGAGCAGCCGGCGCCCTCGTGGGGCGAGCTGACCTACCGGCGGGTGGCCGAGCTGGCGCGGGCACAGGCGGCCGGCCTCGACGCCCTCGGCATCGGCCGCGGCGAGCGCGTGGCGATCGTGTCCCACAACGCCGCCCGACTCCTCGTGTCGTTCTTCGGGGTGGCCGCCTGGGGGCGCGTGCTGGTCCCGGTGAACTTCCGGCTCAATGCCGACGAGGTCCGCTACATCGTCGAGCACTCGGGAGCCTCGGTCCTTCTGGTGGACCCCGAGCTCGACGATGCCCTCGCCGAGGTGGGGGCCAAGCACCGGTTCGTGATCGGGGCGGAGAGCGACGCCGTCCTGTGGCCGGAGGGGGCGCCCGAGCCCGTGCCGTGGGAGTCCGTCGACGAGGACGCCACCGCCACGATCAACTACACGAGCGGCACGACGGCCCGGCCCAAGGGCGTGCAGCTCACGCACCGCAACCTGTGGGTCAACGCCGCCATGTTCGGCTGGCACACGGGCGTCGACGACCGCGACGTCTACCTGCACACGCTGCCGATGTTCCACTGCAACGGCTGGGGCATGCCGTTCGCCCTGGCCGGCATGGGCGCCCCCCAGGTGGTGCTCCGCAAGGTCGACGGGGCCGAGATCCTCCGGCGGGTCGAGCGCCACGGCGTCACGCTGCTGTGTGGCGCCCCCGCCGTCGTCGCCGCCGTGCTCGACGCCGCCGGCAGGTGGGACGGACCGGTCCCCGGGCGCGACCGCGTCCGCATGGTCGTCGCCGGCGCCCCGCCGCCTACGCAGACGATCGAGCGGATGGAGACCGAGTTGGGCTGGGAGTTCGTCCAGATCTACGGGCTGACCGAGACGTCGCCGCTGCTCACGGTCAACCGCCGCCGGGCCGAGTGGGACGACCTCTCCCCCAGCGAGCGGGCCGCCCGCCTGGGCCGGGCGGGCAGCCCCGCGCTGGGCACCCAGTTGACCGTGGCGGCCTCGGGCGAGGTGCTGGCCCGGTCGAACACCGTGCTCGACGGCTACTGGGAGCAGCCGGATGCGACCGCCGACGCCCTGGAGGACGGCTGGTTCCACACCGGCGACGGCGGGACGATGGACGACGAGGGCTACCTCACGATCTCCGACCGCAAGAAGGACGTGATCATCTCGGGCGGCGAGAACGTGTCGTCGATCGAGGTCGAGGACGTCCTGTTCTCGCACCCGGCGGTCGCCGAGGTGGCGGTCATCGGCGTGCCCGACGAGAAGTGGGGTGAGACCGTGAAGGCCCTGGTCGTCCTCGCCGAGGGCACCGACCCGGCCACCGTCACCGCCCAGGACCTCATCGACCACTGCCGCGCCCGCCTCACGCACTACAAGTGCCCGACCTCGGTCGACGTGCACGAGGCCCTGCCCCGCACCGCCACGGGCAAGCTGCAGAAGTTCAAGCTGCGCGCCCCCTACTGGGAGGGCCACGACCGCCAGGTCGGCTAGACGGGGGTCGGGAACAGGACCTCGGCCCCCTCGCGGGCGGCGTCGTGGTAGCGGCGCTGCCAGCGGGTGAAGACGAGGAACGAGGCGACGGCGACGGCCGCGCCCACGACGGCCGACACGGCCAGCGTGGCACCCACGGCACCCACCAGGAACGCCACCGCCGTCCCGCCGACCACGGCGTCGAGCGTCGCCACCATCGCGGCCAGCGTGAAGTGCAGCTGCCACGGGGACGGCCGGGCCATCCCCATGTTCGCCAACACGCCGTAGACGTCGTCGTGGGCGTTCATCGAGATGTACTTCCCGGCCGGCCCGACGACGTCGAGGTAGTAGGCGCGGATGCGGTTGATGGCCCGGGCGTAGCCGATGTCCTCGACCGAGCTCTCGACCAGCCGGACGAAACTGAACAGCCCGAGCGCGTAGAGCGTGGGCAGCACGACGAGGGCGAACACGACGAACGGCTCGCCCATGTCGGAGGCCTGGCCGATGAAGCCGAGCGCCACGAGCACGCTCGACAGCGCGCCCACGAACAGGCCGGCGCGCGACGTCGACTCGCTGATCGTCGACCCCCGCGATCCCTGGAGGGCGAAGTGCTCGGTGGTCAGCACCGTCAGGACGGCCTGGCGGTCGAGATCGGGATCCGGCTCCGGCTGGGGCATTCGGCGGAGTATGCCGGTGGCCGGCGCCTACCGCAGGCGGGATTCCACGCGGCCCGCGGCAGCGGCCACCAGTGGCCCGTAGCGGCTGCCGGGCCGGCGGGTGGTCCGCTCGATCGGCCCGCTCACGCTGAGGGCGGCCACCACCCGGCCGCCGGGGGCGTGGACCGGGGCGCTCACCGACGCGACGCCGGGCTGGCGCTCGGCCACGCTCTCGAACCAGCCCGGGGCCGGCGCGGGCTCGGACAGTGCCCGCCCGCCCGAGCCCCGGTCGAGCGGCAGCCGGGCGCCGGCCGGCACGATCGTGCGCAGCTCGTGCGGCGCCTCCAGCGACTCGACACACACCCGCTCGTCGCCGTCGCGCACGAACAGCTGGACGGACTCGCCGGTCTGCTCGCGCAGCCAGGCCAGTTCGGGACGGGCGTCGAGCCAGCCGGGCAGCGCCTCGGTGGCGGCGTGGCCGAGCCCGATGAGGCGGAGGCCCAGCGAGTACCGGCCCTCGTCGTCGCGGCGGGCCAGGCCGTGGGCCTCGAGCGCCGCCACCAGCCGGTGGGCGGTCGACCTGGACAGGCCGGTGGCGTCGACCACGTCGGCCAGCGTGCGCGCCCCGCCCTCGACGGCACCGAGCACCGCCAGCGCTTTGTCCAGCACGCCGACTCCGCTTACACTGTCCATCAATTGAGAACGCTATCCCAATATATGGGAGTCGCAATGTCGCCACCCCGCACGTTGAGCCAGAAGGCCTGGGACCGGCACCTGGTCCGCTCCGCCGAGGGCGAGCCCGACCTGCTCTACATCGACCTCCACCTCGTCCACGAGGTGACCTCGCCCCAGGCCTTCGACGGCCTGCGGTTGGCGGGGCGCACGGTCCGCCGCCCCGACCTCACGGTGGCGACGATGGACCACAACGTCCCCACCAGCGGGCTCGGCCAGCCGATCGCCGACCCGATCTCGGCCAAGCAGATGGACGTCCTGCGGGCCAACTGCGACGAGTTCGGCATCACCTGTTACGCCATGGGCGACCCGGGCCAGGGCATCGTCCACATCATCGGCCCCGAGCAGGGCCTCACCCAGCCGGGCATGACGATCGTGTGCGGCGACAGCCACACGTCGACGCACGGGGCGTTCGGCGCCCTGGCGTTCGGCATCGGCACCAGCGAGGTCGAGCACGTGCTGGCCACGCAGACGCTGCCGCAGTCCCGCCCGGGCACGATGGCCGTCACCGTGGAGGGCGAGCTGCCTCCCGGCGCCACGGCCAAGGACGTGATCCTCGCCATCATCGGGCGCATCGGCACAGGCGGCGGCATCGGCTCGATCATCGAGTACCGGGGCAGCGTGATCCGGGCCCTGTCGATGGAGGGCCGCATGACGGTCTGCAACATGTCCATCGAGGCCGGCGCCAAGGCGGGGCTGATCGCCCCGGACGAGACGACGTTCGCCTACCTCGAGGGCCGGCCCCACGCCCCGACCGGCGCGGCCTGGGAGCGGGCGCTCGACGACTGGCGCGGCCTGCCCACCGACGAGGGCGCCACCTTCGACAAGGAGGTGACGCTGTACGGGGACGAGATCGTTCCCCACGTGTCCTGGGGCACCAACCCCGGCCAGGTGGCGCCGATCAGCGCCGCGGTCCCCCACCCAGACGACTTCGCCGAGGCCTCCGAGCGCGACGCCGCCAAGCGGGCGCTCGACTACATGGGCCTCCAGCCCGGCACGCCGCTGCGCGACGTCCGGGTCGACACGGTCTTCATCGGGTCGTGCACCAACGGTCGCATCGAGGACCTCCGGGCCGTGGCCGAGGTGGCCGCCGGGCGCGCCGTGGCGCCGGGCGTCCGCACACTGGTGGTGCCCGGGTCCCACGCGGTGAAGGCCCAGGCCGAGGCGGAGGGGATCGACAAGGTCCTGCGCGACGCCGGCTTCGACTGGCGCGAGCCCGGCTGCTCGATGTGCCTGGCCATGAACCCCGACAAGCTCGCCCCGGGCGAGCGCTGTGCCTCGACGAGCAACCGCAACTTCGAGGGTCGCCAGGGCCGCGGGGGCCGCACGCACCTCGTGTCCCCCGCCGTGGCCGCCGCCACCGCCGTGGCGGGCACGTTCGCCACCCCTGCCGACCTGGCCTGAGCCGTTCCCGAAGGAGACCGTGATGGACCCCGTCCGCGTGGTCGAGGGCACGGCCGTGCCGCTCGACCGTTCCGACGTCGACACCGACCAGATCATCCCCGCCGAGTGGCTGAAGCGGGTGGAGCGCACCGGCTTCGGCCGTGGCCTGTTCTCGACCTGGCGGGACGACCGCGGCTTCGTCCTCAACGACGAGCGCTACGCCGGCGCCCGCGTCCTCGTGGCCGGCGCCAACTTCGGGACCGGCTCGTCGCGGGAGCACGCCGTCTGGGCGATCCTCGACTACGGCTTCGCCGCCGTGGTCAGCCCCCGCTTCGGCGACATCTTCGGCAACAACGCCACCAAGAACGGGCTGGTCCCGGTCGTGGTGCCGCCCGAGGTGGGCGACGCGCTGATGCGCGCCGTCGAGGCCGACCCCACGCTCCAGGTGGTCGTCGACGTCGAGCGCCGCACGCTGTCCGCGCCCGCCGCAGGCATCGAGTGCCCGTTCCCGCTCGACGACGCCACCCGCGAGCGGTTCCTCGAGGGGCTCGACGACATCGGCATCACGCTGCGGTCGGCGAGCGCGATCGACGACTACGAGTCCCGCCGCCCGGCCTGGCTCCCGGCGGCGACCCCGGCCTGATCGGGGGACCGGGCCCGGCGGCGCCGCACGCGCCGTGACCGACGGCGTCGCCGGGCCACCCCCTCGACGGGCCCGGCGACGCACGTCGGGACCTAGGCCCGCAGCGGCCTCGGTACGCCGCCGGCGGCGACCGTGGCGGCCGGCGTCCCCGCCAGCCGCTGGACGAGTAGGACGGCCGTGCCGTCGGCGCCGCTCGACACCTCGACGTGGTCGACAAGGGCGTACATCAGCGCCAGGCCGCGGTGGCCGGTCTCGTCGGCCGAGGGCATGGCGGGGCGCCGGCGCGGCGGCCGGAAGCCGGTGCCCCTGTCGGTCACGCTGATCGAGCAGCCGTCGTCGTCGAGCGCCACGGCCACCGCGAAGGAGTCGCCCTGGGCGTGGAGCACCACGTTGTTGCAGGCCTCGGCGGTGGCCAGGATCAGGCGTTCGGCGGCGTCCACCGTCAGCGCCAGCGACCCGAGCGTCCGGGCCACGAAGGCACGCGCCGAGGGGACCGCAGCGGGCTCACGGCGGAACATCGAGCTCGCCAGCACCGTCATCGCCCCCGCCGTACCCGGGCCTATTCGTCGACAAACGCGGTTACCGGCGAGTCAACCAGGAGATGTCGGCCCTGGTCGGGGGCGCCGTACGCCGCGATCGCGGGTCGGCACCTAGAGTCACGGCGACGCCTGCTGCGGCGTCGTCGCCCCCGCGTCGCCTCCCGGCGCGACGCCCGACCGCCCGCCGGTAGGACACCCATGGAAGCCCACCGTCCCGTCCACCTGACCGTCCCGGCCGAGCCCAGCTCCGTGCGGCTCGCCCGGCTCGTCGCAGCCGGGGTGGCCGCCGACGCCGGGCTCAGCATCGACGACACGGAGGACCTGCGGATCGCGGTGAGCGAGCTCGTCGCCCTCCTGATCGAGGGCCCGGGCGGCGGCGACGCCACCATCACCTACCGGCGTCGCCCGGGCGAGGTGGCGGTCGAGGGCGAGTGCCGGTGCACGGTCCCGTCCGAGGGGCCGGTCGACGACCTGGCGCTCGAGATCCTGCGCGTCGTCCTCGACGACCACGCCTTCGAGGTCGACGGCGACGTCCGGCGGTTCCGCCTGGTGAAGCGCGCCCGGACCATCGCATGACGCCCGCCGCGGGCCACGGCCCGGGCGAGCTCGACGAGCTGTTCCGCGAGTACCGGAGGACACAGCAGCGGTCGGTGCGCAACCGGCTGGTCGAGGCGCATCGCGGGTTGGCGGCGTCGATCGCCCACGACTACCGCGGCCGCGGGGTCGAGCTCGACGACCTCGTGCAGATCGCCATGCTGGGCACCCTCAAGGCGGTCGAGCGGTTCGACCCCGAGCGGGGCATACCGTTCTCGTCCTTCGCCAGCCGGACCGTCAACGGCGAGATCAAGCGCTACTTCCGCGACCGCACGTGGGCGGTCCGGCCGCCGCGCAGCGCCCAGGAGCGCCATCTCGACCTGCGCCGGGCCACCGGCGCGATGTCGAGCCGGCTCGGGCGCCCGCCGACCGTGGCCGAGCTGGCGGAGGAGCTCGACATCTCCGAGGACGACGTCCTGGAGGCGCAGGAGGCCGGCGCCGCCTACCGGGCCACCAGCCTCGACGCCCGGCGCCCCGGCGACGAGGACGGCGCCTCGCTGGCCGAGCGCCTCCCCGGCGGGGACGCCGCCAGCCAGCCGGTCGAGCTGCGCATGCTGGTCGGCCAGCTCCTGCGCACGCTGCCGCCGCGCGAGGCCGAGATCCTGCGCCTGCGGTTCTACGAGGAGCTGACGCAGAGCGAGATCGCCGACCGCCTCGGCATCAGCCAGATGCACGTGTCGCGGCTCATCCGCCGCTGCCTGCTCGAGCTCCGCCAGACCCTCGACGGCTAGAGGTGGGGCGGCTGCCCCGCCGGCCCCGCACCCTTGCGGGACGCCGCCGACCCACCGGCGGCGCGTGGCTCGCTCCGCCCGTGCGCGTGTTCGTCGGGCCTCGGTGAACCGTCACCCGCCGAGGGACCCCCGCCAAAGGCGGAGGAAGCGGCGCCGCCGCAGGCGGCCCCGCACACGGGGCCGTCGGGGCAGCGCCCCGACTCCGCCTACTCCTCGACGGCGAGCAGGTCGTCGAGGCGGGTGATCTCGAACAGGCGCTGCACCTGTGGCGGGACCGACCGGACCGTGAACGACGAGCCGGCCGCCTCGGCGTGGCGGTGGATCGCCACCAGCGTGCCGAGCCCGCTCGAGTCGACGAAACGTACGTTGCGCATGTCGAGCGTGAGGGCCGTGGGCCCGGCGTCGAAGACCTCGGTCAGCTCACGCTTCACGTCTTCCGCGTTGACGATGTCGAGGTCGCCCGTGAGGCGGGCTGCGACGCCGTCGTCGGAACGCTCCACGATCTCGAGGTTGGCCTGCTCGGTCACCGGAAGAAAGCTAGTCGAGCCACTCGGCGAGGTCGGGAAGGGTCGGCGAGCGCAGCCAGGCGTCGAAGAGCGGGGTGAGGTCCCGGCCGGCCGCCACGCTCGCCATGCCCTCGAAGTCGGCGCTGGTGGCGCTGCGGCCGGCGTAGCGCTCGATCCAGGCCCGGAGCAGGTCGAAGAACGCCTCGTCGCCCAGCTCGTGGCGCAGGACGTGCAGGGTCAGGGCGCCGCGCAGGTAGACGCTGTCGTCGAACAGGTCCTCGGGCCCGGGGTCACCCGGCGGGAGGTCGAGCCCGCCGTCGAGCGCGACCTGGCGCGCCCGGGTGGCGACGGAGGGACCGCCGTCGCTCTCCGTCCACAGCCACTCGGCGTAGGTGGCGAAGCCCTCGTTGAGCCAGATGTCCCGCCAGGACCCCGGGCTGACCTCGTCGCCGAACCACTGGTGGGCCAGCTCGTGGGCGAGGACCCCTTCCCTGCCCACCGAGTCGAGCCCCACGAGGGAGAGCGTCTGGGTCTCGAGCGCCACGCCGAGCGGCCTGTCCACGACCGCCACCCCGTAGGCGGCGAACGGGTAGGGGCCGAACATCTCCTCGTAGCCCTCGATCATGTCGGCGGTCCGGTCGAGGGCGCCGACGGCATCCTCGGGGACGTCCTCGTCGATGGCGTGGCGGATCGTGAGGCCGTCGGGCCCGGTGGACTCCTCGAAGCGGAGGTTGCCGATGACCACCTGGACCAGGTAGCTGGCCATGGGATCGTCGGCCTCGTAGCTCCACGTCCGGTGGCCGCGGGGGGCCCGCTCGGTGCCGACGAGGACGCCGTTGGCCGCCACCTCCAGCCCCTCCGGCACCGTGACGAGGAACTCGTAGGTCGCCTTGTCCCGGGGATGGTCGTTGACCGGGAAGAACGTCGAGGCCCCGTCCGGCTCGCCGATGACGTGGACCTCGCCCTCGTCGTCGGCCATCCACCCGGGCCGCAGCACGCCGGCCCGGTCGCCCAGCCGGCCGGGCGTCCCGCCGTAGGTCACCTCCACCGTGAATACCTCGTCGCGCATGACCGTGCGCGACGGCACGATCACCAGCTCGCGCTCGCCCCGGCGGCGGACCTCGGCCGGCTCGCCGTCGACCAGCACGTCCTCGACGTCGAGGCCGACCAGGTCGAGGTCGAAGCTGGACAGCCACTGCGTGGCGACGGCACGGATGGTGGCGACGCCGTCGAGGCGCTCGGTGGAGGGCGCCCACGCCAGCTCGAGCCGGTAGGCGGACACGTCGTAGCCGCCGTTGCCGAGCGACGGGTAGTACGGGTCGCCGACGTCGGGGGCGCCCGCCGACGGCCGCCCCCGCGGGATCGTCGTCGTGGTGGGCCGGGCCGGCGGCGCGTCGCCGTCCTCCACCGGGTCGCGTGCCACCGCCACCCCCGCCGAGAGCCCGGCGACGGCGGCGACGGCCACGAACCCGAACAACACCCGCCGACCCATCCCGAGCCGAGATTGTCACATGTCCGCAACTCGCGCGCGGGGTTCGGCCTCGGTCGTCCGGTCGTCGCCATGCAGGCCGGGCGCCCGATGGCCGCCGGGCCCCGGCCGGCGGGTTACTCGGCCGTGGCCCGGTGACGGTTGACGGCCGACACGACGGCCCGCAGCGAGGCGGTCGTGATGCTCTCGTGCATGCCGATGCCCCAGCGGACGGCCCCCTCGCCGGACTGGGTCTCGACGTAGGCAACCGCGGTGGCATCGGAACCCGCCGTGACGGCGTGCTCGCTGTAGTCGACGACGTCGATGTCGACGCCGAGCGACTCGCGCACGGCCACCACGAAGGCGGCAATCGGGCCGTTGCCCGTCCCCGACACCGTGCGATGCTCGCCGTCGACCAGCAGTTGGGCGGTCACCTTCGAGCCGGCCTCGCCGGTCGTCGTCTCGTGGGTGAGGAGCCGGACCGCCGGCTCCTCGGGCAGGTACTCGGCCCGGAACGTCTCCCACATGGCGCCCGGCGTGATCTCGGTTCCGGTGTCCTCGGTGATGTGCTGGATCCTCTTGGAGAACTCGACCTGCAGCCGGCGGGGCAGGTCGAGGCCGTGCTCGGCCTTCATGATGTAGGCGACGCCGCCCTTGCCCGACTGGCTGTTGACCCGGATCACGGCCTCGTAGGTGCGCCCGACGTGCTTGGGGTCGATGGGCAGGTAGGGCACCTCCCACCTGTCGTAGTCGGCGCCGAGCGCGGTGAGGCCCTTCTTGATGGCGTCCTGGTGGCTGCCCGAGAAGGCCGTGTAGACGAGGTCGCCCACGTACGGGTGTCGCGGGTGGACCGGCAGGCGGTTGGCGTACTCGGCCACCCGCCGCAGGGCGTCGATGTCGCCGATGGCCAGGCGGGGGTCGACGCCCTGGCTGAACAGGTTCATCGCCAGGGTGACGACGTCGACGTTGCCGGTGCGCTCGCCGTTGCCGAACAACGTGCCCTCGACCCGGTCGGCACCGGCCATCACGCCCAGCTCGGCGGCCGCCACCGCGGTCCCCCGGTCGTTGTGGGGGTGCAGCGACAGCACGACGTGGTCGCGATGCGGGATCTTCCGGTTGAAGTACTCGATGACGTCGGCGTAGATGTTCGGCGTGTACATCTCCACGGTCGCCGGCAGGTTGAGCACGATCCTGTCGTCGGTGGTGGGCTCGATCACGTCCATCACCGCGGCGCAGACGTCGATGGCGTAGTCGATCTCGGTGCCGGTGAAGCTCTCGGGCGAGTACTCGTACCGCACCCGGGTGCCCGGCACGGTCGGCTCGAGCTTGCGGGCCAGGCGGGCGGCGTCGGTGGCGATCTGGCTGATGCCGTCGCGGTCGAGCCCGAACACGACCCGGCGCTGGAGGACCGACGTCGAGTTGTAGAAGTGGACGATGGCGGTGTGGGCCCCCCTGATCGACTCGTAGGTCCGCTCGATGAGCTCGGGCCGGCACTGCGTCAGGACCTGGATCGTCACGTCCTCGGGGACGAGGTCCTCCTCGACCAGCTGGCGGACGAAGTCGAAGTCGGGCTGGCTGGCCGACGGGAAACCGACCTCGATCTCCTTGAAGCCCATCTCGACCAGCGTCTTGAACATGGTCAGCTTGCGGGCCGGGTCCATCGGGTCGATCAGCGCCTGGTTGCCGTCGCGCAGGTCGACGGAGCACCACACCGGCGCCTCCTCGATCCGGCGGCTGGGCCAGGTGCGGTCCTCGAGCGCGAGCGGGAGCGGGAGGAACGGCCGGTACTTCTCGAACGGCATGGGTTTCGGGGTGACCGGTTCCGGGGGCATGGCTGTTCCTTCTCGCGTGTCGGGAGGGGGTAGGTCGTCCGTCGGGCCGAAAACTGAAAAACCCCCTGGCCCGGACGGGCGCAGGAGGCGAGGCGAACACCTATGTGCGGTGTTCGCCCTACATAAGGAGGAGGCCGGCGACGGAGCGGCGCATCGGTTCAACCTGCCAGACATCGCGACGACCCGTCAAGGCGTCGCTCGATCACCCGCGTTGGGCGATGCGTCCCGACCGAGGCACCGACCACGATCGGAGGCACGACGAAGGAGACGTCACATGAGCGACATCGACCTCGACGAGTTCGGTCCCGTCGACTACGCGGTCATCGAGTTCCCTGCCGACCGACCACCGGACGGCTCGGCCCTGCCCTTCCTGATCGACCTGCAGCAGCAGGGGATCATCCGTGTGCTCGACCTGGCGTTCGTCCAGAAGGACGCGGACGGCTCCACCATGGGGATCGACATCTCGGATGTCGGGCTCAAGGGCGAGTTCGACGTGACGATGTTCGCCCACGCATCCTCCGGCCTGGTCGACAGTGGGGACCTCGACGAGGCCGGCGCCGCCCTGGAACCCGGCTGCTCGGCCGCCGTTCTCGTCTACGAGAACACGTGGGCGGCGCCGTTCGCCCGGGCATTGCGCCGAAACGGCGCCCAGCTGGTGGCCGGCGGCCGGATACCGGTGCAGGCCATCCTCGCCAAGCTCGACTTGCTCGAGGCCGAGACCGGATCCTGAGGAGGACCGTCCCATGCCAGGACTCATTCGCGGCGTCGCCCGCACCGCCGCCATCGCCGGGACCGCGACCGCGGTGTCGAACCGGGTCTCCCGGCGACAGGGCAACCGCTGGGCCGCGCAGGAGCAACAGGCGTACGCCCCCCAGCCCTACGCGCCGCCGGCCTACGAGCCGGCACCGTACGCACCGCCGGCCTACGAGACGCCTGCACCAGTCGCCTCGGACGCCCCGACCAGCGGCACCGATCGGATCGCCGCGTTGCGGGAGCTCGCCGACCTGAAGGCGCAGGGCGTGTTGACCCAGGCGGAGTTCGAGGCCGAGAAGGCGCGACTGCTCGCGTCCTCGTAGTCACGGATCCTCCCGTCAACGAGTTCCTCCTGGCCCGGGTTCGGGGCCAGGAGGAACTGACGCTCGTGCGAGCGGTCAGGACGGTCGTGGTGGCGTGGCCGGGGATGTCCCGATCCGGTAGACGACCGCTTCGAAGGCGACGACCAGCGCGAGGACGACGAAGAGCGCCACGAACGACAGGTCGGCGACCCACAGGACCACCAGCCCGCCGATCGCGCCGGCGGCGAGCAGGGCGTCGCGGTGCGCGCCGATCCAGGCCACCGTCGCCTCGTCGTGGGCACGCTCACCGGTCGTCGCGACGGCGCTGGCCCACAGCGTGCGCACGTTGCGTCGCAGCGAGACGACCCAGGGGTAGTCGCTCGTGAGGATGGCGAGCGCAGCGACGATGGCCGCCGCGGCGAGCGTCCACATCGCGAAGGTCGTGAGGGGGTCGAGGAACTGGCGGATGGCGACAGCGGCCGCTCGCCGACCCTCGGGTGTGGGCGGCAGCTCGGCGACCTCGTCATCGACGCGGAAGCTCACCCGCCGGATGAGGACCATGCCGATGGCCACGGCGGCCGAGACCTGGAGCAGCGTGCGCCGCCGGTGGTGCGACAGCCACAGCGCCAGGGCGGCGGACACGATGCCCACGACGAGGAGCACGACGACGAGGCGGTCGGCGAGCGCGAGCCCGTCCTGCGCGGCCTCGAGGGTGCCGTCGTCGTAGACGGTGATCTGTCCGAAGTCGTCGTCGAGCTCGACGCCGAGGGCGTCCTCGATGCGGGCGATGGCCGTCTCGGGGATGTCCTCGACCGAGACGTCGGGCAGGTCGACCTGGCGGCCGAGGATCTCGGGGGATGCGGCCGTGATCCGTCTGAGCACCTCGTTGATCACCGGGACGAGGTTGAGCGTGACCTGGCCGTTGTCGGTGGTCACGGCCTCGCCCTCGCCGCGCAGCACGCGGACGGCGCCTCGGTGCGCGACGGTCGCGGCCCCCACCCAGAGGGTCTCGAACGTGTCGGACTGGATGAAGGACTCGACGCGGTCGCGCACGAAGCCTTCGACGGCGTTGCTCAGGGGCACGGCGAGGAGTTGCCCCCGTTCCGGGAGGGCCTCCTCGAACAGCGCCCGGGGATCGGCCAGGGTGATGACCTGCTCGGTGAGGCGGTTCGTGACCGTCTCCTGCACGGCAGGCTCCTCGATGAGCGGCCCGACCCGCTCGACGAAGCGGTCGGTGTCGAGGAAGTTCCGGCGGGCCCAGATGCCGACGACACCGGCGACGAGTGAGACGCAGGTGAGGACGACGAGGGCGGCGACGAGGAGCCGCCGCACCCGTCCGCGTTTGTGCGAGCGTTGCTGCAGGGCGTCGACCTGGGCTTGCAGTCGGTCCCGCTCGGCTTGGAGGCGACTGATCTCTGCGGGCGGGTCGATGTCGGACTGCGACGCCATGGTTGACCAGAGTGCGGCGGCCCGCCCTCCCGGCCTTCACCCGGAACGGATGATCCGTCGACGTGCCCCGGCCCGGTGCGACATCGCCCGCGTGGGGTGATGCGCGCCCCGACGCGCGGCGTGACACTCGATCCGGGCCGTCAGGCCCCTCGATGTCAAACGCAAGGAGAGTCCGATGATTGCTGCCGAGTGGGGCACCGGGCAGGTCCTGTGGTCGATGCTGTACTTCTTCCTGTTCTTCATCTGGATCTGGCTCCTCGTGTCGGTCTTCGCCGACATCTTCCGGAGCGCCGACTTGTCCGGATGGGGTAAGGCCGCATGGTCGCTCTTCGTCATCGTCCTGCCGTACCTGGGCGTGTTCGTCTACCTGATCGCCCGCGGCCACAAGATGACCGAGCACTCGATGGAACAGGCACGCATGCGAGACGAGATGTTCCGTGGCTACGTGCGAGAGGCCGCAGGGACGGCCCCGAGCATGGCCGATCAGCTGTCGAAGCTGGCGTCCCTGCGATCCGAGGGCGTGATCGACGACGCCGAGTACGAGCGCATGAAGGCCAAGGTGACTGCGTGAGCGGCGCGCCGTGACGGTCTCGGACGACGAGCAGCGCCCGCTGCGGAAGCTGGTCAGGAAGCCACAGCGGGCGCTCTCCGCCGGCGAGATGAGCTGACGTCGTGCCGTTCCCCTACTTCCGCCGCCGTGGGAGCTGCAGCAAGGTGGAACCCCCCTCGCTGCCGGCGCACCCGTCGTGGGGAATGGCCTTGAGCGCCGAGACGGAGGCCTTCCTCAACGGGCAGCTGGTCGAGCAGCTCGCGGCGGCCGGCCGCCCGGTTCCGGCGTGGGCCGTGCTCAACAAGCTCGCCCACGCCAGCGCCCAGGAACTGGCGGACATGGGCGCGTCCTGTCCCGACCCCGGGCCCCACCCCGAGGAGTCGACGCCCGCATGGTCGAAGGCCCAGGCCTCCCTCGCCTCCTGCCTCCTGCGCACGGCCGGCGCGCCCGAGGAGGTCACCCGGGTCCAACACGCACGGCTGATCCCCCTCGAGCTGTGGTTCGTCGAGCGGTCCAAGACCAGGACGATCACGACCCGGGAGGTGATCAAGGCGGCGTCGGCCGTGATAGATGCCGGCCATCACCGTCTCTGACGACGCCGTCCCGTCCGGTCGGCGGCCGGTCTCATCCGCATGGGGTGATGCCTGAGTGGCACCGTGGACCTCGATCACCTCTCGGTGCAGGCCACGGCGGTTCCTTCAGCACCGGGGTACTCGACACCTCGAAGTCACCATGCGTGTGCGCTCGCGCATAGGGCACCGCGGCCATCAGGACGGTGAAGGCGCCGACGAACGGGTTGACATGCAGGAGCAACACCCCCGTGAGCCGCACGAGCGGCACCCACGGACGCCGGGACAGGGGACCGGCGCGACGATGGAGCCGGATCGCCAGGGCGAGCATGAGGCCATCGCCGGCGACGCCCAGGACGTCGAGATAGTGCGGCCCGGCGTCCACCAGGGAGCACGCCGCCCCGACCGCAAGCAGCGCTCCCACCGCCGATGCCCGCCTGGACATGCCCCGATCATCGGGCGACCCGGGCCCGCCCGCATCGCCCGTGCGGGGTGATCACGCCTGGGCCGTCGAGTAGATGTGGCGGACGACGTCGTCGATCGCGGGCTCCTCGATCGAGATGTCGCGGACCCGGGCCTGGGCGGTGATCTGGGCGAGCAGGGAGGCGGCGGTGTGGTGGTCGCGGTGGAAGCGCAGCCAGTGGCGGGGCCCGTCGACACGGGTGACCTCGACGCCGGCTATCTGTACGGGCGGACCGGGCGCCTCGAGGTCCACGACCAGGACCCGCTCGGTGCCGTAACGCTTCTTCACCCCGTCGACCGTGCCGTCCTCGATCACCCTCCCGTGGTCGATGATCAGCAGCCGGTCGCACAAGCGCTCCACGTCGGCCAGGTCGTGGGTCGTCAGCAGCACGGTCGTGCCCCGCTCCCGGTTGATCCGGACCAGGAAGGACCGCACGGCCTCCTTCGACACCACGTCCAGCCCGATCGTCGGCTCGTCCAGGAACAGGATCGCGGGATCGTGCAGCAGCGCCGCCGCCAGCTCACCCCTCATGCGCTGCCCCAACGAAAGCTGCCGGACGGGCGTCGCCAGGAAGCCGCCCATGTCGAGCAGCTCCACGAGCTCGCCCAGCCGGACCCGGTGGTCGACCGCGGGAACCCGGTAGACGTGGCGGAGCAGGTCGAAGGAATCGCGCAGCGGCAGGTCCCACCACAGCTGGCTGCGCTGCCCGAACACCACGCCGATGCGACGAGCCAGCGCCACCCGCTCGCGGCTCGGGTCGAGGCCGTCCACCCGCAGGTGGCCGCCGCTCGGCACGAGGACCCCGACGAGCATCTTGATCGTGGTGCTCTTGCCGGCGCCGTTCGGCCCCACGAACCCCAGCGTCGCCCCGCCCTCGGCCGAGAACGACACGCCGTCCACCGCCCGCACCTCGGTGCGGGTACGGCGCAGGCGGCCCGCCTTCCTCCACACGGCGAAGGCCTTCTCGACGTCTTCCAGCTCGATCTGTGCGGTCATGGTCAGCTCCCGGTGCTGCGGTAGTGGCGGATGGCGTGGCCCCACAGCCGCCATGCCGCGAGGACGGCGGCGAGGGCCACGGCGGGGCCCGACCAGCCGGCGGCGGCCGGCAGCCCGAACGGCAGGGGCCGTCCGAGCAGCCAGCACGCCGGCAGGTAGGCGATCGAGGCCAGCGGCACCACGAACGTGGCGAGCCGCCGCATCCAGGAGCCGAGGACGTCCAGCGGGTAGCTGGTGAGGGCGTTGCCGCCGTAGGTCAGCGAGTTGCCCAGCTCCTGGGAGTCGACGGTCCAGAACGGGATCGCCGCCGTGGCCACCCACAGGGCGCCGTAGAGCGCGAACCCCGAGGCGATCGTGACCGGGACGAGTGCCACGGCTGCGGGCGTCCAGTCGATCCCGACCCGGGGCAGCACGACGGCCAGCGCCACGGCCGGCTGGACGAGCCGGCCGAGCCGCCGGGCGGAGAACCCGTGCCCCAAGAGTTGCCACAGGGCGCTCGCCGGCCGCAGCAGGAACTGGTCGAACGTCCCCGACTTGATGTGGACGGCCGTGTACTCGACCGGGCTGACGAGCAGGTCGGAGAGGGCGAACGACACCCCGGTCAGGCCGTACAGCAGCACGACCTCCGTGGCCGACCAGCCGGCCAGCCCCTCGATCGAGCCGAACATCACGAGGATCGCCACCAGGTCGGCGCCGGTCACGATCGCCTGGGCGGCGAACAGGAGCAGGAACGACGTGCGGTACTGCCAGTCGGCCCGCATCCGGGCGGCGACCATGCGCCGATAGGTCGCGAAATCGGCGGCGAGCCGGCTGGGCTCAGCCACCGTCCACCACCACCCGCCGCTCCGCCCGGGCCAGCACCAGCCGCCCGGCGGCCACGAGCACCGCCAGCCACGCCAGCGCCACCCCGTACGCCGCCAGCAGGTCCTGCCCCCGGTGCATCCCCAGGTACACCTCCACCGGGACCTGGATCATCGACGCGAACGGCAGCAGGCGCACCAGGCGCTCCGCGTCGTCCGGGACCAGCGCCAGCGGGACGAAGGTCCCCGCCAGCAGCTGGGCGCTCACCCAGCCGAGCTGGTTGGGACCGCGCACGTCGACGATCCAGAACGCCGTCATCTGGAGCAGGAAGCCCCAGGCGAACGCCAGGCCGATCGCCAGCGCCACCGCCAGCAGGAACGCGGGCCACAGCCAGGCCTCGGGCGGCAGGCGCAGGTCGAACGCCAAGGCCCCGAGGAGGAACGGGGCGATGCCCCGCGCCCACAGGTAGAACACCGCCCGCCCGTAGGCCACCGCCGCCCACCAGCCCTGGTAGTCGTACGGGCGGGTCAGGTCGAGGGCCACCTCGCCGGACTTGACCCGTTCGGCCATCTCCATCGTGGTGCCCATCACGCCCACGGCGACGAGGAGGCCCTGGGCCACGAACGTGAACGTCGCGGCGTCCCGGGTGCCGAAGGCGCCGGCGCCCACGCTCTCGACCGGCCCGTCCCGCACGGCCGCCAGCAGCACGTAGGCGAGGATGTAGCCGAACACCGTGTTGGTGACCACGCCGGCGAACGTGGCGGCGCGATAGGTCCGCATGCGCCGGGCCGTGACCCGGACGATCTCCCAGTACAGGCGCACTGTCGCTCCCTCTCGCTCGCGTGTCGGGCTGCGAGGCGGCGCGCGTCGCTGCGCCCGTGCGTGGGAGGGCGGGCGCGCGCGTCACCGCCCGCCGGCGAGGTGCAGGCGGGCGCGCCGGAAGCCGGTCGCGGGTGCGGCACGGGGGGTGCGCGGTCGACGACCGGGTGGGCCAGGGTAGCGGCGGGCGGGGCGTCGTGTCCGGCGCATTCCTCGGTGCGTGCCCGGCGCGTTCGTCGATGGCGGTCCCGGTGCGGACGGTGCGGTCGCTAGTTTCGGGGGCTTCGTAGCCGACCGTTCGCCCAGGTCCGCCCGGTTCGCGGTCCGTCGGCGCACGCAACGTCCGGATTAGCCTGCCGTCGGTGTACCGCCGATGGTTCCGGATAGGAGTCGTACTAGCTGTGGCCGGAATCCTCACGTCCCTCGCCCGCCGCCTGCGCCGTGCCAAGGCACGCGCCGGGTTGGGCACATCCACCCCGACCTCCGAGACGGAGTCCGCGAGCCCGGACGCCGACGCATCAGCAGCGGCGCCGCCCGCTGCGGACGCCCCTCCCACCGCCGAGGCCGCGACGCCTGCACCTGCGGCAACGCCCACATCGCCGGCCGAGAAGGCCCCCGCCAAGCGGGCTCCGGCGAAGAAGTCCCCGACCAAGGCCCAGGCGGCGAAGAAGTCGCCGGCCAAGAAGGCGCCCGCCGCCAAGGCCCCGGCGAAGGCCCCGGCCAAGAAGGCGCCGGCCGCCAAGAAGGCCCCCGCCGCCGAGACCCCGGCCGCGGCCCCGGTCCGCGACCCGGCCGCCCCCGCACCCGCCGCCACGCCCGCCACGCCGGCGCCGGCGGCCGACGCGCCGGCCCCGGTGGCTCCCGCTGCGGAGACCGCGGGCACCCCGCCTCCGCCGGCGGAGTCTCCCGCCGCGCCGGCGGCAGCCCCGACCGGCGAGGCGACGACGGCTCCGGCGACGAAGAAGGCCCCGGCGGCCAAGGCGCCGGCCAAGAAGGCCCCGGCGGCGAAGAAGGCGCCCGCCGCCAAGACGCCGGCCAAGAAGGCCCCAGCGACGAAGAAGGCCCTGCCGGCGACGCCCGCCACCCCGGCGACGCCGGGGCCCCCGGCGACGCCCGCCACCCCTCCGGCGGACGCGACGGCGCCACCCACTACCCCGGCACCGCCCGTCGAGCCGAGCTCGGCCGTCGCTCCGGCGCCGGCCCCGGCGGCCAAGAAGGCCCCCGCGGCGAAGAAGGCCCCGGCCGCCGAGAAGGCCCCGGCCTCGGGCGTCCCGGCCGCCGAGGAGGCACCGGCGAGGAAGGCCCCGACGACGGCCACCTCCCCCGCCCCGTCGCCCCCGGCCACGCCGCCCACGCCGACCCCCGGCACCGACACCCCGGCGGACGCGGCCAGCCCGTCCACCAACGGCTCGGCCGACGAGGCACCCCCGGCGAAGAAGGCGGCCCCCCGCAAGACCGCGGCCAAGAAGCCACCCCCGTCCGCCGAGCAGTAACCGGCGGGCCTCGAGAATCAGCGACGGCCCCGGGCCCGGCTGACCAGCCGCCCGGGGCCGTCCCGCGCCCGGTGACGTGTCCGAGCGTGCCCAGCGCCGGGCCCGAACAGCTCAGGAGCCACCCACCGACCCACGCCCAGCGAGCGCGCCACCGGCCGAGAAAGACCCAGCGAGGGCCGAGAGAGAGCCGGCGAGGGCTAGCGGAGCATGTGGACCGAGACGATGCCCTCGCCGGCCCGGATGGCCTGCTGGACCTCGGCGGGGACCACCACGTCGGTCGCCAGGACCTGCAGGGCGGCCCGCCCCTGGCTGGAACGGCCGAGGTGCATGTCGTCGATGTTGATGCCGGCGTCGGACAGGGTGCCCGCCACGAAGGCGATCATGCCCGGGCGGTCGTCGTTGCGGACCACGAGCATCTGGTCGGCCGGCGGGAGGTCGACCGTGTGGCCGTCGAGGACCACGATGCGGGCGTCGCCCCGCAACCCGACGAGCGTGCCGCCGATCGAGTGGTCGCCGCCTCGGATCGTGATCAGGTTGACGTAGTCGTGGGCCGTGGCGGTCGACGTGTCGCGCACCTCGATGCCGCGCTCGGACGCCATCTGCGGGGCGTTCACGTAGGACACCGGCTCGTCGGTCACCCGACTGAACACGCCCTTGAGGACCGACAGCGTCAGGATGCGCGTGTCGTAGTCGGCCAGCTGGCCGGCGTACTCGACCTCGAGCGTCTCGGGGACGCCGTCGGCCAGGGCTGTGTAGAGCTGCCCGAGCCGCTCGGCCAGCGGCAGGAACGGGCGCACCGTCTCGGAGGCCTCGGCGGCGCTCACGTTGACGGCGAAGGGGACGAACTCGCCGGCCAGGGCGAGGCGGACCTGCTCGGCGATCGTGTCGCCCGCCTTGTCCTGCGCCTCGCGGGTGCTGGCGCCCAGGTGGGGCGTGACCACGACCTCGGGGATGCCGAACAGCGGCGAGTCGGTGGTCGGCTCGGCGGCGAACACGTCGATGGCGGCGCCGGCGACGTGGCCCGAGCGGATGGCCTCGGCCAACGCCTCCTCGTCGACGATGCCGCCGCGGGCCACGTTGATGAGGCGGATGCGGGGCTTGGCCCGGGCCAGCAGCTCCTTGCCGACGAGCCCCATGGTCTCGGGCGTCTTGGCCAGGTGGAGGGTGAGGAAGTCGGACACCTCGACGAGCCGGTCGAGGCCGAGCAACTCGACGCCGATCTGCCGGGCCCGCTCGTGCGACACGAAGGGGTCGTAGGCGACGATCTTCATGCCGAAGGCGTGGGCCCGCTGGGCGACGAGCTTGCCGATGCGGCCGAGGCCGACGATGCCGAGCACCTTGTCCGAGAGCTCGACGCCCTCCCACTTCGAGCGCTCCCACCGGCCGTCGACGAGCGCCGTGTGGGCCTGCGGGATGTTGCGCGCCTGCGAGAGGAGCAGGGCCATCGTGTGCTCGGCGGCCGACAGGATGTTGGACTGCGGGGCGTTGACGACCATGACGCCCCGGTGCGTGGCGGCGGCGACGTCGACGTTGTCGAGGCCGATGCCGGCCCGGCCGACGACGACGAGGTCGGTGCCCGCCTCGAGCACCTCGCGGGTGACTTGGGTGGCGGAGCGGATGATCAGGGCGGCGGCACCGGGGATCACCTCGACGAGGGCCTCGGGGGACAGCCCGACGCGGGTGTCGACCACGTGGCCGGCGTCACGGAGCTTCTTCAGTCCGTTCTCGGCGATCTTCTCGGTGACCAGGATGCGAGCCATTGCCACAAAGTGTGGCTGCACGGGACGAACCCCTGCCACACCGTTCCACGGCCAAGCGTCGCACCCGCCCGCGACAACGGGCGTTACCGCAGGTTCTCTACCTCGATCGGCTCGATGCCCTCGTCCTCGGGAAGCGGGAAACCGAACACCTGGGCGTAGAACGACAGCTCGCCGTCGAGGGCCCGGCGGATGTTGGCGGCCTGCCGGAAGCCGTGCTGCTCGC
>DATFOS010000100.1:0-9772 GCA_035265325.1 Acidimicrobiales bacterium | reverse complement strand
CGTCGTCGAGGGTGGCGCTGCGGCGGGCCACGTCGTGGGCGTCGACGCCGGCGGCGTCGAGGGCCCGCATCACGTCCATCACCCGGGTGTCGGGGGCGACGGGCACGGTCAGCCGCAGGGCCTCGGCGTCGACGGAGGCGGTGGCCGTGGCGAAGCGCTCGGTGGCGAGGGCGGCGATGTCGAGCTCGGACGGGGCCGAGACCGTCACGTCGACGCGCTCGCCGCCGACGCGGGCCTTCAGCTCGGCCGGGGTGCCGTGGGCGACCGTGCGGCCGTGGTCGAGGACCACGATGTCGTCGGCCAGCCGGTCGGCCTCGTCGAGGTACTGCGTGGTGAGGACGATCGTGGTGCCATCGCGCACCAGCTCGCGCAGCACCCCCCACAGCTCGCCGCGGCTGCGGGGGTCGAGGCCGGTCGTGGGCTCGTCGAGGAACAGCACGGACGGGGAGCCGACCAGGCTGGCGGCGAGGTCGAGCCGCCGCCGCATGCCGCCCGAGTAGGCCTTGACCAGGCGGTCGGTGGCGTCGTCGAGGTGGAAGCGGGCGAGCAGCTCGTCGGCCCGGGTGCGGGCCGCGGCGCCGGAGAGCCCGTGGAGCCGCCCGATCATCACCAGGTTGGCGGGTGCCGTGAGCAGGCCGTCGACCGTGGCCTGCTGGGCGGCGACGCCGATGCGGCGGCGGACGGCTGCGGCCTCGGCGGCGACGTCGTGGCCGGCGACCCGGGCGCTGCCCTCGGTCGCCCGCGACAGCGTCGTGAGGATGCGGATGGCGGTGGTCTTGCCGGCGCCGTTGTGGCCCAGCAGCCCGAGGACGGTGCCGGTGGGCACCGCGAGGTCGAGGCCTCGCAGCGCCCACAGGTCGCCGAACCGCTTCCCCAGGTTCGTAGCGTGTACGGCTTTCGTATCTCGTACCGGTGTGTCGTACATAGTACGAGTGAACGTACCGGTACGCTGTACGAGTGGCAAGGGAGAAGGATGTGACCAAGGACACCGAGGCCCTGCGGGCCCTCGTCGCCGAGGTCGTTGCCGAGAAGCTCGAGCAGAAGCTCGACCGCAAGCTCGAGCGGGCCCTGGAGGGCAACACGCTCGGCTCCGCGATGAAGGCCGAGCTCCTCGACCAGGTCGGCACCCGCCTGGGAGGCGCCCTCGACGTCTGGACGCGCCGCGAGCCCGGCGCCCGGCGGGCCAGTCTCACCCGCGACGAGATCGCCGCCGCCGCCGTCGCCCTGGCCGACGCCGAGGGGGTCGAGGCCGTCTCGATGCGCCGCATCGCCTCCGAGCTGGGCGTCGGCACGATGACCCTCTACCACTACGTCAAGACGAAGGAAGAGCTGATGACGCTCGTCACCGACCTGGTGATGGGCGAGGTGGTCCTGCCCGACGGCGAGGTGCTGCCCGACGACTGGCGCGACGCCATCACGGTCGTCGCTCACCGGTCCAAGGCGGCGTTCGACCGCCACCCCTGGATGCTCGACGTCCTCGACGAGCCCGGGCTCGGCCCCAACAGCGTCCGCCACTTCGACCAGTCGCTCGCCGCCGTCTCCCGCCTCGAGCAGCCCTACGGCGTCAAGCTCGACGTCGTGCGGACGGTCGACGAGTACGTCTTCGGCTTCGCGGTGATGAACCGCAACACCGCGCCGATGGCGGCCGACCGCTGGAGGGACGAGATGACCGCCTACGTCAACGGCCTGCTGGCCACCGGCGACTACCCCCAGCTCCAGGCGATGGTGGCGGACCTCGGGCTCGAGGGGGCGTGGGCCGAGGTGGCCGAGCACGTCGCCGACGACGACCGGTTCGAGCGCAACCTGCGCCGCCTGCTCGACGGCATCGGCCTGTCGCTGGGGATGCCCCCGGCCTGACGCCGGGGCGTTCGGGCGGCGGCGCGGCGAGGGTTACGGTGGTTCGCCGTGTCCTTCATGCAGACGGCCGACGAGGTCGAGCAGGCCTGCGGCACCGACCCCTCGTGGGCGTGCCAGCGCGTCCTCGACCTGACCGAGTCCGAGGCGTGGGCCGAGGCCACCGACCTACTCAACGTGCCCCTGCGGATCCTCGTGATCTTCGTGTTGGCGTGGGTCGCCAACCGGCTGGTCCGCCGGGCCATCCACCGTTTCACCGACGGCATCGGCAACCCCGAGGCGCAGGAGCGCATCCGCCGGCTCAAGCGCCGCGCGCCCGCCGCCGTGGTCCCCGCCGGGTCGCTGTCGCTGCGGTCGGCGGCCCGGGCCCGCACGCTGGCCCAGGTCCTCCAGTCGATCGCCACGATCGGTATCTGGACCATCGCCCTCGTGATGATGCTGGGCGAGCTGGGCGTCAACCTCGGACCGCTGATCGCCGGTGCCGGCATCGCAGGCGTGGCCATCGGCTTCGGCGCCCAGAGCCTGGTCAAGGACTTCCTGTCCGGCATCTTCATGCTGGCGGAGGACCAGTACGGGGTGGGCGACATCATCGACGCCGGCGAGGCCAGCGGCACGGTCGAGGAGGTCTCGCTGCGGACCACCCGCCTGCGCGACGTCAACGGCACCGTGTGGCACATCCCCAACGGGATGATCGAGCGGGTCGGCAACAAGTCGCAGCAGTGGGCCCGGGCGCTGCTCGACGTGGGCATCGCCTACGGGGCCGACATCGACGAGGCCCAGTCCGTGATCAAGCAGGTCGCCGACGGGCTGTGGCGCGAGCCCGAGTGGAGCGGGAAGATCCTCGACGAGCCCGAGGTGTGGGGCATCGAGCAGCTGGGCCCCGACGCCATCGTCATCCGGCTCGTGGTCAAGACCCAGCCGTCCGAGCAGTTCGCCGTCACCCGCGAGCTGCGCCGCCGGCTGGCCGACGCCTTCTACCACGAGGGTATCGAGCTGCCGTTCCCGCAGCGGAGCGTGTGGGTGCGGCGCGACCGGGGATCGTCCGTCGAGCAGCCCGAGGACCTCATCGACATCGACGGGGACGGCGACGTCGACTACCGCCTGGCCCCCGTCCACGAGAACTCGAGCGGCGAGGTGCCGCCCGACGAGGACGAGGAGCCCGAGACGGCCCCCGTCCACGAGACCCCACGCCCGGACCCGCCCGTCCGCGCCAAGCGCCGCTGAACCGGCCGGGCCGCGGGCGGGTGCCCACGGCCCGGCCCGGGGCTCAGTCCTCGGTGGCCAGCTCGACGGTCACCGAGGGTGTGGCGCCCTCGACCGTCGTGAGGTCGGCGACGCGCCCGGCGCTGCGCACGTCGTCGACCGCGTGGGCCAGCAGCGCCAAGCGCTCGGGGGTGTCGGTCACCACCGTGGACGTGACCTCGGTGCGCATGGACCGGCGGGCCTCGCTCTTGGCCTTGCGCACGGCGCCCAGCACCTCGGACGCCACGGCCAGGACCTCGGGCCCGACCCCGGCCGGGCCGGCGGCCGCCCGCAACTCGTCACCCGACGGCCAGGACGACCGGTGGATCGACCCCTCCTGCCACCACGACCACACCTCTTCCGTGACGAACGGCAGGAAGGGGGCGAACAGCTTGAGCTGGGCCTGGAGCGCGAGGCCGAGGGCGGTGCGGGCCGACGCCTGCCCCTCCTCGCCGCCCGCACCGTAGGCCCGGTTCTTCACCAGCTCGAGGTAGTCGTCGCAGAACGACCAGAAGAACGTCTCGGTGCGCTCGAGCGCCCGGGCGTAGTCGAAGCGGTCGAACGCCGCCGTGACGTCGTCGACCAGGTCGGCGAGCGAGGCCAGCATCGACGCGTCGAGCGGGTCGGTGACCGACCCCGACGTGCCCGACTCGAGGCCGAGGGCGAACTTCGAGGCGTTGAGCAGCTTGATGGCCAGCTTGCGGCCGATCTTGATCTGGCCCTCGTCGAACGCCAGGTCCATGCCCGGGCGCCCGTTGGACGCCCAGTAACGCACGGCGTCGGCCCCGTGCTTGGCGATCAGCCCGACGGGGTCGTCGGGCGCGTTGCCCGCCGACTTCGACAGCTTCTTCCGGTCGGGGTCGAACACGAAGCCCGAGATGGCGGCGTTGGCCCACGGCAGGGCGTCGTGCTCGTAGTGCGAGCGGACGACCGTGTAGAAGAGCCACGTCCGGATGATCTCGTGGGCCTGGGGCCGCATGTCCATCGGGAAGGTGCGCGCGAACAGGTCGCGGTCGTCGACCCACCCGGTGACGATCTGGGGCGAGAGCGACGACGTCGCCCACGTGTCCATCACGTCGGGGTCGGCGGCGAACCCGCCCGGCTGGTTGCGCTGCGCGTCGTCGAAGCCGGGAGGCGCCTGCGTGGTCGGGTCGACCGGCAGGGCGTCCTCGTCGGCGACGATCGGCGACAGGTAGTCGACGTGGCCGTCGGCGTCGATCGGGTACCACGCCGGGAACGGCACGCCGAAGAAGCGCTGGCGGGTGATGTTCCAGTCGCCCTGCAGGCCGTTGACCCAGTTCTCGTAGCGGACCCGCATGAAGTCGGGCCACCAGTTGAGCTCCTCGCCCCGGGCGATCATCGCCTTCTTGTCGGGGTACCGGATGAACCACTGGTGGGACGTGACGAACTCGAGCGGCCGGTTGCCGTTCTCCCAGAACTTCACCGGGTGGGTGACGGGCCGGGGCTCGCCGTCCACCAGGCCCGCGTCGAGGAGGAGATCGACGACCTTGGCCTGTGCCTGCTTGACCGTGCTGCCGGCCAGCTGGTCGTAGGCCGCCTGCGCCGCGGCCGGGTCGGACGACTCCCACCCCATCTCGCCGAAGGTGACCGGCCGGAGGCGCCCGTCGCGCTGGATGATCGCCCGCAGCTCGAGGTTGAGCTCGCGCCACCACGTGACGTCGGTCGTGTCACCGAACGTGCAGATCATGGCGATGCCGGTGCCCTTGTCGGGCGCGGCCAGCTCGTGCGCGACGATCGGCACCTCGACGCCGAACAGGGGCGTGCGAGCGGTCTGGCCGAACAGCGGCTGGTAGCGCTCGTCGTCGGGGTGGGCGACGAGGGCCACGCAGGCGGGGAGCAGCTCGGGGCGGGTCGTGTCGATCCACACCGGGCCGCCGCCGGGGCCCTCGAAGCGCAGCTTGTGGTAGGCGCCGGGGACCTCGCGGTCCTGAAGCTCGGCCTGCGCCACGGCCGTGCGGAAGTCGACGTCCCACAGGGTGGGCGACTCGCTGCGGTACGCCAGGTCTCGCTGCAGCAGGCGGACGAAGCCGCGCTGGCTGGTGCGCGTCGCCTCGGGGCCGATCGTTCGGTAGGTGTGCGACCAGTCGACCGACAGGCCGAGGTCGGACCACAGGTCGAAGTAGGCCTGCTCGAGCTGCTCGACGACCTCGCCGCACAGCTCGACGAAGTTGGGCCGGCTGACCGGGATGGGGCGGTCGCCCTTCCTGACCTTCTCGGGCGGCCGGAAGTCGGGGTCGTAGGGGAGCGACGGGTCGCACCGGGTGCCGGTCAGCAGCTGGACGCGCCGCTCGACGTTGAGGCCGTTGTCGTCCCACCCCATCGGGTAGAAGACCTCTTTGCCGCGCATGCGCTGGTAGCGGGCGACGGTGTCGGTGTGCGTGTAGCTGCAGACGTGGCCCGGGTGCAAGGCCCCCGATACGGTCGGCGGCGGAGTGTCGATCGAGAACACCTCGGCGCGGGCCTTGGTGCGGTCGAAGCGGTACGTGCCGTCTTCGGCCCAGCGAGCGCGCCAGCGGGCCTCGAGGCCCTCCAGGCTGGGCTTGTCGGGGATCGTGCTCACACGCCAAGGGTAGTGGGGTGAGGCAGGCAGCCCCGCACGGCTATCCGGGAGGGAAGGTGGCGTTCTCGCTCGCAGGGGACGAAGGTCGTCTCAGTTGGATCTTCGGCTCGTCGCGCAGCGGCAGCACCTGGCTGCTGCGCATGCTCTCCGCGCTCGACGGCGTCGCCGGCATCGACGACCCACACCTCGGCCACCACCTGGGCGTGTGGCGGCCGATCTCGCTGGCCTGGGCTGCGGCGGAGGCCCCACCCGACCTCACGACCCTCGACCGCATCAAGCACGACAGGCCCAGCTATTTCTTCAGCGACGCCTACCGCGAGGCGTGGGAGCCGGCGCTGCGCCAGCTCGTGGTGGCCCGCTTCGACGCCGAGGCCGCGGCGCTGACGGCCGCCCGCGGGCGTCCCGACGATGGGGCCTCGCCGGTGGTGGTGGTGAAAGAGCCCGGCTCGCACGTCGCCGACCTGCTGGTCCGGCTGTTCCCGCGGTCGCGGCTGGTGTTCCTCCTCCGGGACGGGCGGGATGTCGTCGACTCGTGGCTCGCCGCCTACCGGGACGGCTCGTGGGCGCTCGACGAGGGTGCCTTCCCCGCCACCGAGATCGGGCGCCTGGCGCTCGTGCGCTGGCAGGCGGCCGTGTGGGCGTTCCGGACCGACGTCGTGCGCCGGGTGTACGAGGCCCACCCGGCCGACCGGCGTGTCCTGGTCCGCTACGAGGACCTCGTCGCCGACCCCGTCGGCCAGCTCGGGCGGATCGCCCCGGCGCTGGGCCTGTCCGCCTCGCCCGAGGCGCTGGCCGCGGTCGCGGCGGAGTACGACTACGAGCGGGTCCCCGACACGGCGAAGGGCGAGGACAAGTTCATCCGCTCGGCGAGCCCCGGCGGCTGGCAGGAGAACTGCACGCCGGCCGAGCAGGACGCCATGCACGAGGTCATGGGCCCCACCCTGCGGGCGATGGGGTACGAGCCGGTCGCCGGCGAGCCCGTGCCGGACTAGGCGGCCGCCGTCCGGGCCGCGGCGAGGACGTCGAGCGCCCGGTCGACGTCGGCGGCCGTGTTGTGGACGTGGCAGGACAGGCGGAGGCGCCCCGCCCGCACGCTGGCGGCGATGTCGGCGGCGGCGAGGCGCTCGGCCGTCCCGTCCGGGACGCTGAGCGACACGATGGCGGAGTCGCCCGGCGCCAGGCCGAGCCCGACCCGCAGCCGGTTCGCCAGTTCGACGTCGTGGCGGTGGACGGCGTCGACCCCCACCTCGGCGAGCAGGTCGAGCGCCACCCGCTGGCCGAGCCACGCCGGCCAGGCCGGGGACAGGTCGAAGCGGCGGGCGTCGTCGGCCAGCCGCAGCGGGCCGCCGTAGCAGGACTCCCACGGCTCCTGCCCGGCGAACCAACTGGCGTGCACGGGCGTGAGCAGGTCGAGGGCCTCCTCGGTGCCGGCCAGGAACGCCGTGCCCCGGGGCGCCATCAGCCACTTGTAGCCGGCGCCCACGACCCAGTCGGCGGCGGCGCAGGCGTCCGCCAGGGGCAGCCAGCCCGCGCCCTGGGTCACGTCGACGAGGGCCCGGGCGCCGTGGCCGTGGGCGGCCGTCACCAGCGCTGCCACGTCGAGCACGGCCCCGTCGGCGGACTGGACGGCCGAGGCGGCGACCAGGCCGACGTCCGGCGCGGCGGCGGCCTCGACCAGCCCGGCGAGCGGCACGGTGCGCGTCCGGATGCCCTCGCCCGCCCGGGCCAGGAACGGCCACAGCACGGAGGTGAACTCGCCCTCGGGCACCAGCACGGTCGTTCCCGCCGGGAGCGCAGCCGCCACCAGCCCCACGGCCGTCGCGACCTGGGCGGCCACCGCCACGCGCTCGGCGGGCGCCCCGACCAGCGCACCCCAGCGGGCCCGGCTCGCGGCCACGGCCTCGTCCACGTCCGTCGGGCGGAAGCGGCCCTCGAGCCGGGCGCGCTCCGCGGCGATCACCACCTCGGCCACGGCGGTGGGTGCCAGCCCGTAGGTGGCCGTGTCGAGGTAGGTGCGGGTGGGGGCGAAGTCGAGCGGCACGATCTCAGGGTCATCGGCGTTCGAAGCCAAGACAAGGCCTTGATGTCTTGGCGTCTCCCCAAAAGAATGCTTAGGGTTTACAGGTGATCGGGACCCAGCGGCTGCGCGTCCTCCAGCAGGTGGCGCGGCAGGGCTCGCTGGCGGGGGCGGCCCGGGCCCTGGACTACACCCAGCCGGCCGTCGCCCACCACGTCGCCGAGCTGGAGCGCGAGGTGGGCACGCCGCTCGTCGTCCGCCACGGGCGCGGCGTCCGGCTGACCGAGGCCGGGGCGGCGCTGGCGGTCCACGCCGACGCTGTCCTGTCCCGCCTGGCGGCGGCACAGGACGAGGTGGCCGCCATCGCCGGCCTGCGCTCCGGGCGCGTGCGCATCGCCGCCTACCCGACCGCCGCCGCCACGCTGGTCCCGGTGGCCCTGGTGGCGCTGCGGGCGGCTCACCCCGACGTCGCCGCCACCCTGGCCGAGCAGGAGCCGCCCGAGGCCCTGGCCGCCCTTCGCGCCGGCGAGGTCGACCTCGCCATCACGTTCCGGTACCCGGAGGCGCCGCCCGAGCAAGGGCAGGGCCTCGTCGTCCACCCGCTGGGCGACGACCCGATCGACATCGTCGTCCCGGCGGGGCACCCGCACGCCGGCCGGGCGCGTCACGCCCTCGCCGACCTGGCCGGCGAGACATGGGTGGCCGGGTGCGCCCGGTGCCGGGCGCACCTGCTGGCGGCCGGCGAGCGGGCCGGTTTCACCCCGGACGTCGCCTTCACCACCGACGACTTCGTCACCCAGCAGGCGCTGGTGGCGGCGGGGCTCGCCGTGGCGGCGATGCCCCGGTCCACGCTCGGCGCCCACGCCGACCCGGGGCTGCGGGCCGCGGCCTGCCCCGACCTCGGCGCCCGGCAGGTCGAGGTGGTCGTCGCCGGCGACCGGCCACCACCCGCCGTGGCGGCGCTGCGGGACCGGCTGGTGGCGGCCGCCCGGGCCGCGGGCGACGCACCCGGCGACGCCTCGGGCTGAGCGGCGAGCGCCCTCCGCGGCGGATTAAGTTGCGGCGACAGCGGTGGGGCGTGCACTGGGTGAGCCGTCCGGCCCGCTGTCGCCGTTTTTCGTCCCGGCACCCGAGGTGCTCGCTCGCATGCCCACGCCACCGTCGTCGCGGTCCCGAGCCGGCTCGCGTGACCTGCTGCTGCTGGCAGGTGCGCTGGCCGCCGGCGTCGTCGCGGCCGCCGTCGCCAAGGCCCAGGGCCGCCCGTCCTCGCGCTCCGGCGCGGGGGACGAGGGCACGGCGGGTCCGGCGCGCGGGGCCGGCCGGGCGGGCATCGGCGCAGGCCGGGACGGTGTTGCCGCGGCCGGGGGCGCAGACGGCGACGCCCGGCTCGGGCCGCCGCCCCCGGGGGTCGTGCAGGTCGCCGGGCCGGGGATGAACGGTGCCCCCACACCGGACCGGCCCCGCCTCCCCACGCGCACGCCGCTGGGGCGGACCCGGAACCCCGCCCCGGCCGAGGACGTCGTGCCGACGCTATCCGTGGCCGACATCGCCCCCTTGGCCGAGGCCGCCCGGGCGTCCTGGACCGGGGGGCACCCCGCCGTCCCGGCGTCCGCCGAGGACGGCGCCACCGCCACGCTGGAGGGCACGTCGGCCCCGGTCGGCGACGTCCGGTCCACGTGGGGTGACGCCGCCGGCGCCCCCGGGCCGGCGACCGATGGGGCCGACCCGGCCACCACCCCTGGGCCCGCGGCTGCCGGCACGCCCGCGACGAACGGCACGGTGGCGACGGCCGACCCTGCCGCCCGCCCCGCCGGGCTGGCCGGCGCGGCGGCGGGTGCGGCCGGTGCCGGAGACGGTGGGGCCGGCAGCGCCACCGCGGCCGCAGGCGGGACGTCCGCCGTCCGTCAGCCCGCCGGCGGCCGGGGCGCCACCACCCGCGGTGGGGCCGGACCCGGCCGCGGGGGCCTGCTCGTGGCCGCGCTCGTGGCGGTAGTTGTCGCTGCCATCGCCGTCGGGCTCTCGGCCGGCGGCGACGACGGCGACACCCGCACCGCCGCCGACCCGTCCACCGCGACGAC
>DATFOS010000099.1:0-12899 GCA_035265325.1 Acidimicrobiales bacterium | reverse complement strand
CCGGGGCCGCATCGGCCCCCGTACCGAGTGCGCCCGCTCCCTAACGGGGCTCGAGCCCGCCGCCGGCGACGACGGCCCGGCTGTACGGGCGGGCCAGCCGGCGGAGGTGGTCGCACCCGTCCTCGCCGAGCGGCTCGTAGGCGCTCACGGAGAGCGCGTCGGTCCGGTCCTCGATCCGGGCGCGCTGGGCCCGTCCCTCCTCGGTGAGGGCGAGGTCGTCCCCGGCGGCGACCAGCCCCCGCGAGCGCATGCCGTCCACGGCGGCGGCCCAGTCGTCCTCGGGCCAGGCCCGGCTCGTGCGGAGGACCTCGGCCGGCACGTCGCCGCTGGCTGCGTGCGAGACCAGGGCCTCGATGCCGCTCAGTCCCTCCAACAGGAGAGCGGCGACGTGGGCGTCGCCGCGGAACTCTCGCAGGAGCGTCTGGGCGTGCCACAGGACCAGGTGGGGGGTGTCGGGCGACGGCCACGGAAGCACGGCGTGGGCGGCGAACAGCGGCCGGCCCTCGGGACGGGCGCAGGCCGCCTCCGCGGCCCGGCGGGCGAGGCCGGCGGCCTCCACCAGGTCGGGGGCGGCGAGGGCCTCGCCGAACGACCGGCGCAGGGCCAGGTCGGCGCCGGCCGTCCGGGCGTCGAGGACCTGGGCGGGCGTGGCGAGGCCCCAGGCCGCCGGCAGGGCGCGCCGCACGAGCGCCGGGTTGAAGTTGAAGAACGTGGCGACGACGGGCTCGGCGCCCACCGCGCCGAGCGCCGCGGCCCGCGAGGCGAAGTAACCCATCCGCCCCTCGAGGCCGAGCCGGGCGTAGCCCTCGGCGGCCTCGGGTGCGAAGTAGATCATCCCGTGGATGGGCTCCAGGGTCCGCCACGTCTTCCGGGCGACGAGGGGTGCGAGCACGTTCACGCCGCCGGAGCCGTGACGAGCCCCCGGAGCAGGGCGCGGGTCCGCTCGGCCTCCTCGCCCTGGCCGAACGACGCGGCCACGAAATCGGTGACGCCGGCCTCGGCCAGCGCCGCCACCTGGCTCCCGACCGCCGCCTCGTCACCCACGATGGCGACGTCGCCGGGCCCGGCCGCTCCTTCCATGTCGAGCATCGCCCGGTAGGAGGGGAGCTGGCCGTAGATCGAGAAGATGCCGTCCGCCCGGGTGCGGGCCGCGGCCGGGTCGTCGGTGACGCAGATGGGCAGCGTGCACACGACGCGCGGGGCGGGTCGCCCGGCCTCCTCGGCCGCCGCGGTGAGCTTCGGGACGATGTGGCCGGCGACGGTCTCGGGACCGGTCATCCACAGGATCGTCCCGTCCGCGACCGTTCCCGCCAGCTGCAGCATCCGCGGGGCGAGCGCAGCGAGCAGCACCGGGAGGGGGTGGTCCCGCGGCGTGCTCAGCGTGACCTCGGCCTTCAGCGTCTCGCCCGTGTACGACGCCCGGCCCTCGCGCAGGAGCGGGAGCAGCACCGCCAGGTACTCGCGCATGTGCCGGGCCGGCTTGTCGAACGAGTAGCCGAACATGTGCTCGATCACGATCTGGTGCGACAGGCCGATGCCGAGGGCGAGCCGCCCGTCCAGCGCCGACTGTGCCGTCAGCGCCTGCTGGGCCAGCGTCACCGGGTGCCGTGGGTAGGTCGGGACGACGGCCGTGCCCAGCTCGATGCCGGGCACCTGGCTGCCCGCCACGGCCAGCGCCGTGAGCGCGTCGAGCCCGAAGATGTTCGCCATCCACGCCGACGCGAACCCGTCCTCCGCCGCGGTCACGACCTGGTCGCGCAGTTTCTGCAGCGCCCCGGGCCCCGGCGGCGGCTCCGTCAGCGACACCCCGATACGCATCGGCCGATCAGCCATGGACACTCCCCCTCCTGCCCTCGGCCGGGCGCGCGCCCGACCGTCACCCGGCGAAACTACGCCGCGGGCCCCCGGCTGCGGCGAGCCGGACGCCCGGGGCCGGCCCTCGGGGGCACGTCACGGCGCGGCGGGGATGTTCGCCCGCACCCAGGCGACCAGGCGATCGGCCGGCAGCGCGCCGACCTGGGTGGCGACGGGGCGGCCGTCGCGCAGGACCAGCAACGTCGGGATGCCCTGCACCCCGAACCGGGCCGACACCCCGGGCGCCTGGTCGACGTCGACCTTCACCGCCTTCAGACGGCCGGCCAGCTCGGTCGCCGCCCGCTCGACGCCGGGGGCGACCATGCGGCAGGGGCCGCACCACGGCGCCCACAGGTCCACCAGCACGGGGACGGGGGCCGTCACGGCGGCGTCGAAGTCGTCCTCGCCGGCCGCCACCAGCCAGGGGAGGTCGGTGTGGCAGGCGGCGCAGCGGGGCATGCCGGATGCCGTCACGGGCACCCGGTTCCGGGTTCCGCACGCCGGGCAGGCGACGATCTCGGCCATGGTCCCTCCGTCCTTCCCCGACGAACGCGGGGCCGTACCAGTAAAGGCCGCCCGCCGACGGGAAGGGACGGGAGCGGGTCAGACGACCGTGAGGCGGACGTCGACGTTGCCGCGGGTGGCGTTGGAGTAGGGGCAGACCTGGTGCGCCTTCTCGGCCAGCGCCAGGGCGGCGTCGTGGTCGAGCTGGGGGGCATGGACGTCGAGCTCGACGGCCAGCCCGAAGGCGCCCGTCTCGAGGGTGCCGATCGCCACGCTCGCCGAGACCTCGGTGCCGGACACGTCGGCCTTCTCGCCTGCGGCCACGAGCTTGAGCGCGGAGTGGAAGCAGGCGGCGTAGCCGGCCGCGAAGAGCTGCTCGGGGTTGGTGGCACCGCCGGGGCCGCCCATCGCCTTCGGGATGCGCACGTCGACGTCGAGCACGCCGTCGTCGGTGGCGGTGTGGCCGTTGCGCCCGTCGCCGGTAGCGGTCGCTGTGGCGGTGTAGATCGCGTCCATGGGGACTCCCTCATCGGTTGAGAACAGTTCGATTGTGCCCAATTAGATCCCCACGGTGCTCGCCCTCGAGGACCAGCTCACCGGCATCGCCGACACCCTCGAGGCGCACGACCCCACCCCGTAGCGCGCGCCTCGGTCAGCCGGGCGGCGCCCCGACGGTGATGCGGACCGTGAAGCCCTCCGGCTCGGGGAGGAGCGCCACGCGGCTGCAGGCCTGGTTGGTGATCCACAGGCCCAGGCCCCCGGGCTGGTCCCGGCGGGGCAGGAAGCCGACGAACGGATCGTCCGGGCCCGGGCCGTGGTCGCGCACGGTGACGACGATGCGGTCGTCGGTCGCCCATCCCCGGAGGTCGACCGGCGGCGCCCCGTGCACGGTGGCGTTCGTGACGACCTCGCTCACCGCGAGCAGCAGGCGCTCGACGGTGGCGGCGTCGAGAAACGTGGCCTTGGCCAAGGCGGTGACCGTCCGCCGCGCCTCACCCGGCGTCGGGTCGCGCTCGGCGACGTGGGGCGCCTCGGCCTCGAGCGGGTCGGCGGCCTGCCGGGCCCGCTCGGTGAGGAACGCCACCGGGTCGGTGTAGGCCGGGATGGGGACGTGGCCCCCGTCGGGTGCCGCCAGGTGGGTGTGGGTCCGTTCGACGTCGGCGAGGACGTCGTCGGCGGTGCGCCGGGTGTCGTACGGGCATACCGACCAGACGTCCAGCGGCCCGTAGAGGTGATTGACGGCGGCCTCGTAGCGCGCCCAACCGTCCCAGGTCGCCGCCGTCCCATGGCTCGGCACGGCGCCGAGGACCCGTACGCGGGGCGCCCCGTTGGCCAGCAGGTCGTTGAGCGTGCGGTGGTTCCACTCGAGGGCGGCGTACGGGCTGGCGTACACCTCGCCCCACGCCAGCGGCGTGATCCCGTCCGTGTCGCCCAGGGCGTCGAGGATCAGCCGCTGCTCCCGCTCGTCCACGCCCAGCAGCGTCGCCTCGCCGGCCTGGACGCCCTCGCGCAGGAAGGGCACGGCCACGGCGAGCAGCTCGTCGTCCGAGCGGTAGATCGCCGCCTCGTGCCGAAACCGCCGTGCGTCGGTCATGGGCGCACCTGCAGCCCGGGGACGTCGCCCCACGTGTCGAGCATCCACGCCAGGACGTCGGGCGGGCGGTGCAGGACGAGGCCCCCGGCGGGGGCCAGCATCACCGCCAGGGCGGCGAGCGCCCGCACGCCGGCCACGTCGATGTGCTCGAGGGAGCTCACGTCGAGGTGGACCGGCCCGGCGCCGGGCAGCGTCGCGAGGGCGGTGCGCAGCGCCTCGTGGGTGGCGACGTCGACCTCACCGGCGAGGCACCACTTCCCCGCCTCGCCGGCGTGGAGCCGGGCGGGCACGGCTTCCTCGCCGTCGCGGTGGACCGGATGGACGAAGCACATCGCCCGGGCCGCCGGCGCCCCGATGCGGTCGAGGTCGTACCCGCACAACGCCGTCCACGGCCGGCGGGCCCCCATGGCGTCGACCAGCACCTCGTACGACACGACCCAGTGCACCGCGTCGTCGGACGCCACCAGCGCCGTGAGGTCCGCCGCCAACCGCAGGCTCCGGTACCCGTCCGCCAGGGCCGCCAGCGACATCTGCTCGAACGTCGCCACCTGCGCGCCGATGTCGAACCTGCCGTCGAGCGCCGCGTAGGCCTCGGCGAGGGGCCGCACCTCCAGCTGCCCGGCGTCCAGCAGCGCGTCCCGCTCGGGCAGGCCCGCCAGGTCGTCGAGCAGGGCCTCCTCGTCCTTGTCGGCGGCGTACAGCAGGCGGTCACCACCGACGATGCCATCCCGCAGGAACGGCACGGCGGCGTCGTGCCACGCCGAGTCGCCCCTGTGCACCCAGCAGAGGTGGTCCCTCGGCCCGTAGCCAACCGGAGTGTCCGTCCGTTCAGAGCGACGCACGGGACGCTGCTTACCCGCGTCCTCCCCTGCTAACACCGGCCCCCCGGGGGGTCAGGACACGTCGTGAGTTTCCTCACCATCGGCGAGCGGTGTTCCTCGTCGTGCCGTTCGGCGAGCTCCGGCGCCTCCTGTTCCATCGTCGGTTGCTACACCCGGCGCGGACCGCGGCCGAACAGCCCGGGGGCGACGGGCGTGCCGGCGGGTAGCCTGCCCCGTGGGCGTTGACGATCCAGACGACGCGGGCCAGGGCCCGTTGGAGTGGCTGCTGCAGGCGTCACATACGCTGCCGCCCGGCCGGCTGGCGCCCGCCGTCGACGAAGCTCTCCGTCGGATCGGGGCCCGGTCATCGCTCGTGTACGTGGTCGACCACGACCAGCGGTCGCTCCATCCCCTGCCCATGGACGGGGCCGAGCAGGGCTCCTTCGACGTGGACGGCACGACGGGGGGACGGGCGTTCATGCTCGAGCAGACCGTGACGATCCCCACCGACGACGGCGTTCGCCAGTGGGTCCCGCTGCTCGACGGGACCGCCCGCCTGGGCGTCGTGAGTGTCGACCTCGACGCCGAGGCGGCCCACGATCCCGCCACGACCCGCGTGATCGAGCGCTGTGTGTCGCTGGCGGCCGAACTCCTGGTGACGAAGAGCCAGTACACGGACGAGATCGAGTGCGTCCGGCGGCGTCAGGCCATGTCGCTCGAGGCCGAGCTCCAGCGTTGCACCCTGCCGCCCGTGGCGCTCCTCACCCCCAGCGTGGCCGTCGCCGGCCTGCTGCTGCCCGCCTACGAGGTGGCCGGCGACAGCTTCGACTACGCCCTCAACGAGGACAGGCTCGAGGTCGCCATCATCGACTCGGTCGGCCACGAGCTCGAGTCGTCCGTGATCTCCCACCTGGTCTACGGCAGCCTTCGCAACAGCCGCCGCAACCGCATCGAGCTGCCGGAGGCGTACGCCCGGGCCGGCGCCGCCGTGGCGCGGGTCTTCCCCGACGTCCGGTTCGCCACCGCCGCCTTCGGCCACCTCGACCTGGGCTCGGGGTCCTTCCGGTGGATCTCCGCCGGTCACCCGCCGCCCCTCCTCGTCCGCGGCGGCAAGGTGACCGGCGAGGCGCCCACGAAACCCGTCTTACCGATCGGGCTGGGCGGCACGGACTCGACGGTCAACGAGGTGGCGCTCGAGCGCGGCGACCACGTCTTCCTCTACACCGACGGTGCCACCGAGGGCGGCGAACCCGGCGGCCAGCGCTTCGGGCTCGACCGCCTCGTCGACCTGCTCGGCCGCTCGCTCCTCGACGGCCTGCCGCCCGCCGAGACCGTCCGCCGGCTCGTCCAGGCAGTGTTCACCCACAGCGCCTACCGCCTCCAGGACGACACCACCATGATGCTCATCGAGTACCGCGGCGCCCCCGGCGACTGACCCCGTTACCCGCTGGGCGTGAGGGACCGGGTGAGCTGGTCGATCCGCCGGAGGCGGCCGTCGGCGGCGACGAGGCCGAACATGTACACCTCGTTGGCGACGATGTCGCCCGAGCGCATGGTCGCCGTCAGCGTGTAGCGGGCCGCAACCCGACCGGCCCCGGAGACGGCGTCGTGGACGTCGATGGCCAGCCCCTCGACGTTCCGGCGGGCCGGGCGGGCGTGGGCGACCAAGGCGTCGCGATCGAGGCGGAGCCCGTCGCTGTACTGCTCGAGGTCGCTCGTGTGGTAGCGGTCGACGATCGCCGCCGGGTCCTCCGCGCCGAGGGCCATCGCCGTCGGGAAATCACGGAGGTAGGCGGCCACATCGTGGCCCGGGGGCCGTGTGGTCGGATCGGTGGTGCTCTGTTCGGATGCCATGTGACCCCGTCAGGGTGGATAAGGTTGACAGCTCTGTCAACATACGCTGGCACACTATCCTTGTCAACTGTGTCAAAGATGCGGCGACGCCGAGCGGACGCCCAGCGCCACGGCGAGGCGATCCTCGACGCGGCGCTCCAGGTCCTGGGCAGCCGCCCGCAGGCCAGCATCGAGGACGTCGCCACCGCCGCCGGCGTGAGCCGGCAGACGGTCTACGCCCACTTCCCGTCCCGGGACGCGCTGGTCGCCGCCGCGCTCGAACGCGCCAGCGCCGACGCCATGGCAGCCGTCGACGCCGCCGCCCCGGACGAGGGGTCGGCGACCGACGCGCTGCTGCGCCTCCTGTCGGCCAGTTGGGACGCGTTCCGGCACCACCGTCTCATCTTCGAGGCGGCGGGCGCGGACCGTGCGGCGGACGCCGACGCCCGCCACGTCCCGATGACCGAACGCCTCGACGCGCTGGTGCGTCGGGGTCAGCGGGCCGGGGAGTTCGCCGCGGACCTCGACCCCGGCTGGGTCGTCGCCGCCGTGATCGCCCTCGGGCACGCGGCGGGTGAGCGGGCCGTACGCGAGCAGGTGCCCCTGGACGTCGCCGAGGCGCAGTTCACCTCGTCGGTCCTCCGCCTGTGCGGCCCTGACGGGCCGTGAGCCGGCGTCCGCCGACGCCGGGCCCGCGGCGCGCGGTCCGGCCGGTCAGACGCGACGGCCCGTCACCAGCCGCCAGGCGATGAGCGCCAGGATCACGATCACCAGGAGCAGGATCAGTCCACGCACCGGTCAACACCTCCGAGCCAGGCCCGCAGCGGACGCCGCGGGCTGCACGACAGGTGTTCCCGGAGCGGCCACCGCCCAGCCCCACGCCGCCCCGGCGTCGTCGACGGCCCCGCCGGTGTCCGCCCGGCGCATCGTCCGGTCCGTCGTTGGATGTGGGAACGTATCGGATACGCGAGTGCATCGAGGGGTGTGATGGAGCGCAACTTCGCCACGTTGTGGGAGTCGATCGCCGACGCCATCGGCGACGAGGAGGCCGTCGTGCAGGGGCCCGTCCGGCGGACGTGGCGGGAGTTCGACGACCGCGCCGCCCGCTTCGCCGGGGCGCTGGCCACCGCCGGGATCGGGCCGGGCGCCAAGGTCGGGCAGCTGCTCCACAACTGTCCGGAGTTCCTCGAGACCTGGTTCGGGGCACTCAAGGCCCGGGCGATCCCGTTCAACGTCAACTTCCGCTACACGGCGGACGAGGTGCGCTTCCTCCTCGACAACGCCGATGCCGAGGTGCTCGTGTTCCACTCGAGCGTGGCCGACGTCGTGGCCGCGGTACTGGAGCGCGGCGCGGGCCTGAAGCTGGTGGTCGAGGTGGACGACGGCGGCGAGCACGTCGACGGCGGCGTCGCCCTGGAGGGCCTGCTGGCGGCGTCCGAGCCGGCGCCGCGGGTCGAGCGCAGCGCCGACGACGTCACGATGCTCTACACGGGTGGCACCACCGGCATGCCGAAGGGAGTGGTGGCGCCGGTGGGGCCACTGCTCGAGGTGCAGCTGCGCATGGTGCCGCCGCTCGTCGGCCACGCCCCGGTGTCCGACCCGGCCGAGGTCGCCGCCCTGGCCCGCCGGGCCCGTGCGGACGGGACGCCGACGGCGGTACTGCCGGCCCCGCCGCTGATGCACGCCACCGCCCTCAACCTCGGCGCGCTACCGGCGCTGAGCGTGGGCGGCACGGTCGCGCTGCTGGCGCGGCGGACGTTCGACCCGGCCGAGGTGTGGGACACGGTCGAGCGGGAGGCGGTGTTCGCGCTGACCGTGGTCGGCGACGCCTTCGCCCGTCCCCTGCTGGCGGAGCTGCGCGATGGGCCGCCCCGCGACGTCGGGTCACTCCGGGTCGTCACGTCGTCGGGCGCCATGTTCTCCGGCGAGGTCAAGGCGGGGCTGCTCGAACGCCTGGCTCCCGGGGCCGCCGTCCTCGACTTCATCGGCGCCACCGAGGGTGTCATGGGCCTGTCCGTGGCGACCCGAGAGGCGCCGGCGGTAACCGGCCGGTTCACGCCGGACCCGGGCGTGGTCGTGATCGGCGACGACGGCGCCCCGGTCCGGCCGGGCAGCGGCGCGCCGGGCGTCATCGCCCTGCCGGCGATCGCCGAGGGGTACTACAAGGACGAGGCCCGGACGGCAGCGACGTTCCGCGAGCTCGACGGGCGGCGCTACGTCGTCCCGGGCGACGTCGCCACGGTGGAGGCGAACGGGGATCTCGTGCTGCTCGGCCGGGGATCGTCGTGCATCAACACCGGGGGCGAGAAGGTCTTCCCCGAGGAGGTCGAGGAGGTGCTCAAGGAGCACCCGGCCGTCGAGGACGCCCTCGTCTTCGGCGTGCCGGACGAGCGGTTCGGCCAACGGGTCGTGGCCGTCGCGTCGGCGGCCCGGGACGCGAGCGGGACCGCCGAGGACGTCCTGGCCGAGGCCCGGACCAAGCTGGCGGCCTACAAGCTGCCGCGCACCGTCCGGATGGTCGACACCGTGCCCCGCACGGCGGTCGGCAAGCCCGACTACGAGGCGGCGCGCCGGCTGTTCGCGGCCGCGGCGCCGGCATGACCGCCGAGCCCTGATGACGACGACCGAGTCGACCGCCGGGAAGCGTTCGCGAGCGAACACGCGGGCCCGGCTCCTGGAGGCGGCCTACAGGGTGTTCGCCGAGAGGGGCTTCACGGCGTCGACGATCGAGGATGTGTGCGAGGCCGCCGGGTTCACCCGCGGGGCCTTCTACAGCAACTTCGCCTCGATGAACGAGCTGTTCTTCGCCCTGTGGCGCCACCGCAACGACGCGTTCGTCGCCCGGCTCGCCGACATCGCCGCCGCCGCGCGCGACGAGCCCCGGCGCGCCGACCAGCTCCTGGAGGCCATGACAACCACGGTGGACGACGAGTCGCGCACCTGGTTCCTCGTGAACACGGATTTCCTCCTCCACGCGCTCCGTCACCCCGAACTGGCCGCCGAGCTGGCCGTGCACCGGCGCCGGCTCCGGCAGCGGCTGGGGACCCTCGTCGCCGACTACCTCGACCGGCGGGGCCGCCACCTCGCGCCGGGCATCGGCGCCGACCTGGCGGCCCGCCTCGTGCTCGCCGTGTCCGAGGGCGGCCTGCACCAGGTCCTCGTCGAGCCGGACGACGCCGACGCCCGGCGCCTCCGGGGCCTCCTGGTCGACGGGCTCCTCGAACGCTTCACCGAGCCGGGGCCGTGACCGCGCCCTGGTCCTGCGACGCCCGTCGCACCGGACCATGGGGAAGGCGCCCGTGCCAGCCTCCAGATTGGTCCCGGCCCCCGAGGACGGCCGGGCCGTCGACCAGATCGTGGCGGCGCTGCGGCGACGGTGACGTCCCGACGGCCTCACGGGGCGTCCGGCTCGTCCAGCCAGGCGGCGAGTTGGGTGGCGACGGCCGGGTTGTCGAGAAGACCGAGGTGATTGGCCGGGCGCACGACGGCGCCGTCGACCGGGTCGAAGCCCACCCGGCGCCGCCCGTCCTCGCCGGCGGCGCTGGCGCTGAGCACCAGGAGGTCGCCGAGCACGCGGTCCACGAGTGACCCCGCCGGACCGGTCCCGCCGAGCGCGGCCGAGACGGCGTGGTGCCTCGCCGACGGCAGCACCGGGAGGTCGATGAGGTCCCGCCCGAACCAGTCGGCCGGCTCGGCCTCGTCGACGCCGGCGGCGAGCGGGAGCCCGAAGCGGAGGTCCCGGGTGCCGCCGCTGGGGCGTTCCAGCAGGCCGGCGAACGGACGCAGCTCGGGCACCCGCACCAGCAGCGACCCGAGCGCGACCGCCACCCGGGCCAGCGGTGCCCCGAGGTGGGGCGTGCCCAGGTACACGCAGTGCCGCACGGCGCCCACCCACCGGTCGCCGCGCTCGGCACCGGCGTGGCAGGCGCTGCGCACCACGAGCCCGCCCATCGAGTGGCCCACCAGGTGCAGCCGCCGGACCGGCACGGGCCAGGTCGCCACCAGCCGCTCCAGCAGGTCCGCGAGCTGCGCACCGTTCTCGGCCACCGGACGGCCGGTGTTGTAGCGCAGGTAGAGGGGCGTGAGCCCGCGCTCCTCCCGCAGCCGGTCCCCGTGGGAGCGGGGCCCGGCCTCGTGGGTGCCCGCGCCCCGCCACCAGCCGCCCTCCCACCCCGCCAAGCCGTGGACGAAGAGGACGACCTCGTCGGACGCGTCGTCCTCGCCGGCCGGGGGCTCGTCACCGAGCGCCGGGCCTCCCGCCCGCCGCCGGATGGTCATCGGCACGGCGAGCGGGCTCCCCTCCCGGGCGAGGTGGTCCCCGGCGAACGCGTCGAGCACGGCCAGGGCCGCCGCCCCGGCCGGCGACCCCGACAGCTCCCCCCACCGGTTCCCCCGCGCCAGCCGGTCGAGCACCTCCTCGGCCACCGCGCCGGCCGCCACGACGCCACCCCGCACCGACGCGTACGCGACCCCGGCCACGAGGTCGTGCGCGACCTTGGACGGCCGTCCCAACGGCCCGACGCCGCGCCACGAACGCGTCGCGATCGCCTCGTGCACCGCCTCGACCCGACGCACCCCGTCCCCCACGGCCCCCGCCACCACCGCGGCGAGAGCCGGCCCCTCCCCAGCCACCATCCCCTCACCCTGCCCGCAGGAGAACGCCGCCACCCATTCCTGTCCCACCGGGCTCGTCGGTGTCGTCGTCGAGCTGGCCCGGGCCCCGCCCGGCCAGAGGGTGAGCGGTTCGTCAGGTGCGCAGCGCGTAGGTCAGGTGGGTGGCGCTCGGCGAGATGCGCACGTCGCGTTGGACGAGTTGGCGGCGCTGGCAGTCGACCAGGAGGGGTGTGCCCGAGCCGAGCACGATCGGGGCGAGATGGATGATCAGCTCGTCGGCGAGCCCGGCGTCGACACACTGGCGGATCACGTCGCCGCCGCCCATCACGACGGCGTCCTTGTCGCCGGCCGCCGCCTTGGCCTGCTCGATGGCCGATGCCAGTCCGTCGGTGACGAACGTGAAGTCGAGATCGAGCCGCACCTTCCCCGGCGCCGAGTGGGTGACGACGAAGAACTTCGGCGTGGTGGCGTGATCTGCTCCGTAGCCCATCTCGTCGCTCCAGCCGTGCGGTCCGTCGATGACGTCGAACAGTCGGCGACCCATCACGACTGCGCCGGCGGACTCGGCGGTCTCCCGCAGCACGTCCCTGTCGACCTCCTGGCCGCTCCCCACCCAGGCGTGCAGGGGATCGCCGCCGTGCCCCAGGCCCTGGTCCGGGCCCGGATCGGGCCCGGTCACGAACCCGTCGAGTGACATGGTGATATCTGCGATGACCTTCGTCATGGTGCGGTCCTCCGTGGGTCGCATTGCCGTGCACGAGCTGCGACCGCTCCGGTCGCGAGAACTCATCGCGCTGGCCGGCCGCAACGGGCACGTCGATCATGTGTCGTTCCAGAGAGCCGAGCACATGGAGGCCGGGGGCGTCACGTACGGTGGCCCGACCCCGGGGGAGGTCGCCGTCGCCGTGCCACGTCGAGTGTTGTGGGGCCCGGGTCGGGACGACCTCGACCCGATCCACGGGAACAGCCGTCAGCCGGAGCCGGACCACGCGAGCGCGGTCCCGACCCGATGAGCGGCCTGCCGGCCCACGAGGCCATTCGCAACCTGCTGGGGCGGTACTGCGAGCTCATCGACGCCGGCGACCTCGACGGGGTCGCGGACCTGTTCGAGGGAGCGGTGCTCCACGACGATGCGGGAAACGAGGTGGGACGAGGGCGCGAGGGAGCGACGCGGCTCTACGCCGGCACGCGCCTCCACGCAGACGGCACCCCGCGCACGCGGCACATCACGGCCAACTCGATCATCGACGTGGACGAGGAGGCGGGCACCGCCACGGCCCGGTCGGCCTACGTGGTGTTCCAGGCGACCGACACCCTGGCCCTCCAGCCGATCATCAGCGGCCGCTACCGCGACCGCTTCACCCGCGTCGACGGCGAGTGGTCCTTCAGCGACCGCACCTTCACCGTGGACCTGGTCGGCAACCTGACCGAGCATCTCACCTACGTCCTGGAACGCCCGTAGGCGGCACCACCCCCGGCGGGGCCGACTCGCCAAAGGCCCGCCCGTCGGCGTGGATGGACGGGTCGCTACGGGCCGGCGGGTGCGTCCACGAAGCGAAGTGCCAGGAGCGCGATGTCATCCGTGGCGGCGGCGCCCGGGCCCACCTCGGCCAGAAGGCGGTCACAGAGCTCGTCGAGCGTGCCGGCCCAGCTCGTGGCCACGTCGAGCACGCGCTCCA
>DATFOS010000098.1:0-9974 GCA_035265325.1 Acidimicrobiales bacterium | reverse complement strand
CCCCAGTGAGGATTCCCAGCTGGCTCGGCAGCATGCCACCGCTGTCTCGGATCCGCAAGCATTGCGATGGTTGGGACATGGTCCGTGCTGCCCACTGAGCGCGGCGCTGGACCGCAGAATGTCGGACCTCCGCGGACGAGTGCGCCCGTGCCGTTCCAGCAGGCTCGATGACCGGCGTCCGACAGCGACTCCGTGACGTGCAGCCGTTCACCCGCGGTCGCCCCCGCTCGTCTAGCTCAACGGCGGCGTGGGTATCCACAGGTGTCTGCTGTCCCACTGAAGGAGCACAGGACAATGGGGTTCGGAACGAGTCTCTTCCTGCTCGCAGTCGGCGCCATACTCACCTTCGCCGTCGAGGCGGATGCCGAGGGTCTCAACCTCGACGCCGTGGGCATCATCCTCATGATCGTGGGTGGCATCGGCCTCATCGCGTCGGTCATCTACTGGAACAGCTGGGGTGGCTTCGGCCGGCGTCGCCGCATCGTCGAAGAGGACGTGGCGGCTCCCCAGGGACCGTACCGCCGGCCCACGTGACCGGGCCGACCGCCCCTCGCGTCCGGTAGCGAGGGCTCCGAGGCGCGCTCGGACCACGATCACTCGCCGGTGCTGCCGTCGAGGAGCTGCCGGGTGGCGTCGGCGTGGCCGGCGTGGCGAGCGGTCTCGTTGACGAGGTGGATCAGGACCCACCGCAGGTCGGGGGCGTCAGCGGTGGCCGGGACGTCGGCGAGGCCCCGCGAGCGGACGAACTGGTTCGTCTGCCGGGCCCGTTCGACGTAGGCGCTCCGTGCCGCCGACGCGGTGAGTGCGGCGGGAGGCCAGAACTCCTCGTCGGTCCGGCTCACGTCCTGGCCGCGCATCACCCCGTCGATCCAGCGCCACTCGACGTGGGTCAGGTGGTTCACGATCCCGATGACGGGGAGCAGCCCGCCGTGCGGGCGCCAGTGGGCCTGCCCGTCGTCGAGCCCGGCCAACTTCCGCAGCACCGTGCCGCGGAGGTAGTCGAGCCACTGCAGCAGCATCTCCCGCTCGTCGGGATCGCCGTGGGGGAACGGTGCGTGTTCGAGCGCGTCCGGCCGGCGTGCGTCCACCGGGCCGAGCGTACGGGCGTCGGCGGCGCGAGGGGGTCGAGCGCCCGCGTCCTCTGGGGTGACCCGGGCCGCGCTGTGGCCGCCTACGGCAGGCCGGCCCGCGGCACGTCCACGGTCGTGGTGAGCAGCACGGCCTCCCGGGCTCGAGCCCGGTTGTGCTCGAAGTAGTCGGGCGCCGCGCACATCAGCAGGGTTCGCCCGTCCTCGCCGCCGAGCATGCAGGCGTAGACGCCGAGCCCGTCGGGCTGTTGCACCCGGTCGACCACCTCACCGCCCTCCGCGACCAGTAGGACGGGCCCGCCGCCGCCGTCGGCAACCCAGATCCGGCCCTCGACGTCGAGCGCGATGCCGTCCGGCGCGACGCCGGACGTCTCGGCCCACGTGCGCCGGCCGGTCAGCTCGCCGCCCGCACCGACGGTGAAGGCGGTCAGGGCGCCGCCGGTGGTCTCCCCCACGACCAGCGTGGCGCCGTCCGGGGTGATGACGGCTCCGTTGGGGAACTTGAGGCCCTCGGCCGCGACGGCCACGGTCCCGTCGGGGTCGACGCGCACGAGGTCGGCGAGCCGGGGCCGCTCGCCGGACATCAGGTCGAACCCGAAGTTGCCCACATAGGCCCGACCCTCGGCGTCGACCACCATGTCGTTGAGGCTGCCGCCGGCGAACGCGGTGAGGTCGGCGACCACGTCGACCGCGCCCTCCAGGGACCGGCCGAGCAGCAGCCGGTCCTTCATCGAGACGACGAGCAGCGTCCCGTCGGGCCGCCAGCCGAGGCCGGAGGGCTGGCCCTCGACGGTGAGCACGGCATCCTGCCCGCCGGACGGGTCGACGGCGAACACCGTGTGCCGGTAGAAGTCCGACGCCCACCACCGCCCGTCGTGCCAGCGCGGGCCCTCGAAGAAGCTGCCGCCCTCGACCAACGTGTCGATCCTGCGATCCCCCATGCGGCGACCGTACGCCGGGCACACCACCGCCAGCCGACCCGATGGCGTATCCGCCGGGCCGCGCGCCTCCACTAGCGCCCGCCGCCGGGGCGGCCCGGGCGGTCGCGCACCCAGTACGCCCGCATCACCCGCCTGACCCCCACGCCCGCAGCTCCCTGACCCGCGTCGCCCCCCCGCTCGCCGCGGGTGGGGGGCGTCGTAGGGTCCGGGCCCGTGGACGTCTTCGAGGCGATGCGCACGACCCGAGCCATGCGGCGGCTGGACGCGACGAGACCCGTGTCCGACGAGGACGTCTGGACGATCGTCGAGTACGCCACCAAGGCGGCGACGGGCGGCAACTCCCAGCCCGTGCGGTGGGTCGTGGTCCGCGACGCCGACAAGCGCCACCGGCTCGGGGCCATCTACCGGGAGTGCTGGGCCGAGATCGGCGCCATGTACCGCCAGCGGACGCCGGCCGAGGACACCCAGACGAACCGCATCCTCACCAGTGCCGACCACCTCGGCGAGCACATGGGGGAGGCGCCGGTGCTCATCCTCCCGGCCTCGAAGGGTGGCGACGCCAGCTCGGTGTTCCCGGGCGTGCAGAACCTGTTCCTCGCCGCCCGCGCCCTCGGGCTGGGCACCACGCTCACCACGGTGCACCGGCTCCGCGAGGGCGAGGTCCGGGCGGTCCTGGACATCCCCGACGACGTGCAGACGTGGGCCATGATCCCCGTCGGCTACCCGACCGGCCGCTGGGGCGAGCCCACCCGCCGCCCGGTCGAGGACGTGACGTACTGGGACGGCTGGCGCTCGACCCGCCCCCGATGACCTCGCCCGCCGGCACCATGACCCACACCGCCCTGTGGGAAGCCACCGCCGAGGGCCCCGAGACCACCTGGGGCGACCACGTCACCGACGACGAGTACGGCGCCCGGACGGAGTAGGCCATCCCATGACCGCATGGACGAGCGACGAACTCGATCGCATCCAAGCCGCCGAAGAGCTCCAGCTCGCCTCGGCCCGCAGCGACGGCAGCCTCCGTCCCTACGTGACGATGTGGGTCGTCCGCGTCGGCGACGACGCCTACGTCCGCTCGGCGTACGGGCCCGCGAACCCGTGGTACCGGCGTGCCAGGTCGAGCGGCGTCGGTCGCATCCGCGCCGGGGGTGTCGAGCGCGACGTGTCCTTCGACGAGGCCGAAACCGGTGTGCACGCGGCCATCGACGCTGCCTACCACGCCAAGTACGACCGGTACGGGCCCAGGATCGTCGGAAGCGTCGTCGGCCCGCAGGCCGAGGCCCTGACCATCCGCCTCGTGCCCCGAACAGGTCAGGAGGGCTGATGCAGACGCGCACCCGGTGGGCGTACCTCGTCGACACGCGGGCCGGGTTCTGTGCCGCTTCGGCCCCGAGGTCGCGCCGCTCCTGACGGTTCACGGGTCGGTGGGGGTGGTGATCCAGGCGGAGAAGGCGGGGGTGCCGTGCCAGGGGGTGCGCCAGGTGGGGTCGACCCGTCCGCGGGGCGGGGTGTCGGTGGTGACGGCGACGACGGCGTACGGGTGGCCGAAGCGGAGCTCGGCCGTGCGGCGAGTGGTCCGGCGCGGCGAGGCGAGGGCGGACGTGGCGACGGCCATCGCCGTGACGGCGGCCGCCTCGAAGCCCTCGCGGTCGTAGCTGGCCGCCACCGCCTGGACCGCCTCGAACGGGAGCGGGGCCGGCGAGCCCGCCAGGGCGCTCAGCAGGCGGGCGGCGGCGGCGAAGCCCAGGTCGGGCGCGTCGAGGCCGTGCTGGTCGGACGCCGACCAGGCCGGCAGGACGGCCGTGATGCGCTCGACCCGGCTGTCCCAACCGGTGCTGGTGACCTCCTCCTCCGTCAGGGACCACAGCGGCCCGTCGCCCAGCGGGAGGTCGAACAGCGACCGGGCGTCCACCGGCTCGTCGAGCGCCAGGGCCGGCGCCAGCGTGTGGGCCAGGTCGAGGAGCTCGGCGGCCGGGACGTCCTGGTCGGCGGCCACCGACACCACCGTGAGCCCGCCGTCGGCCCGCCCGGCGTGGACCGCCACGTCCCCCAACGGCGAGGCGACGATCATCGGGCGGTGGCCCCGCCCGGGAACCGGGGGCGTCGCCAGGGCCTGGCCGAGCCGGTCGGCCCACGGGCTGGTCGGGCCGAGACGCGTGGCCGGGACCAGCTCGAACGGCACGTCCCACGACACCCGCGTGGCGAGCACGGTGGCGAGGAGCGCGACGGTCTCGTCCGTGACCGGGACGGGGAACTGCGGGATCATCCCGAGCGAGTGCTGGCGCGCCCAGGTGTCGAGGGCGGGCTGGTCGGGGAGGGGGCCCGTCCCGATCGCGGCGGACAGTCCCTCGACCCACGCCTGCCAGCCGCCCGTGGCGACGACCGGGTCGTTCCACACCGCCGCGCCGGCGGCGACCAGCTGGTGCGGGGCGGCCAGCATCCGGGCGGCGATCGCCGCCGCCTCGTCCACCGACGTGCCGAGGGCGTCCTCCAGCTCCCGGGCGGCGGCCCGGGCCACGGCCGCGTAGGGACCGTCGGCCGCGGCCGGTCCCGCCGCCGAGGCGCACACGGCCAGCAACAGCCAGGCCCCGAGGGGTGAGGCCACGTGGTGCTCCGTCCCCGCCAGAGCGTGGAGCCGCCGGGCGTAGCGGGCGAGCAGCGGGGCCAGGTCGGTCGTCGTGGACGCCATGGCGCCATGGTCCCGCAGCCGGACCGGGCTGCGGACGCCGGTGCGGCCGCTGGCGGACCGCACGGGGACGCGGGAATCGGCGACCGGCGCCGGTCGTCGGACGGGCATGCGAACCATGCGTGTCGGGGTGTCGGTGGCCCTCCTGGTCGGTGGGGTGATGGCCTGCGGCGGGCCGGACGGGCAGGAGGAGGCCGGCCCGCCCGCCGACACGTCCGCCGACGCGCGGGCGGACGGTCCGGCGGCTGGCTGGGAGCGGCTTCCCGACCTGCCGTTGGAGCCCCGCACCGGGGCGCTGGCCGCCTGGACCGGCGAGGAGGTGCTCGTCGTCGGGGGCACGCGTCACCTCTGCCCGCCGGACGCGGAATGCGAGCTCCCGGCCGTGGCCCCATTCGCCGACGGGGCCGCCTACGACCCGGCTGCCGGCACGTGGAGGCCGGTCGCCGGCTCGCCCCAGGGCGTGACGGGCGACATGCCGGTGGCGACCGTCGGCGACGCCGTCTACGTGCTCCCCGGCTGTGGCCAGGCGGAGTGCGGCCCCGACAGCGGTCCGCTCCTCCGGTACCGGCCCGCGGACGACGCCTGGGACGAGCTGCCCGGCGTCCCCTCGGGGAACGGCGCCCAAGCCCTCACCGCGGTGGGTGACGACCTCGTCGCCCACCGGACGTCCGACGAGCACGGCGTGGTGCCGGACTGGCGCTTCTCCGTCGCCACCGACACGTGGGAGGAGCTTCCCGACGATCCGCTGCCCCCGTCCTACGACCGCCAGCTCGTGGCCGACGGCGACGACCTGATGCTGTTCGCCAAGCCCCTCGGGACCGGCTCGCCGCCCGGGCGGGTGGCCGGCGCCCGCCTCCGGTCCGCCGACGGCGCCTGGACGCCCCTGGCCCCCGCTCCCGCCTCGGGGTTCCAGGCCTGGGGCGTCGACGGCCTCGTCGTGCTGAACCCGCACTTCGGGGCGGGCGCCGGCGGCGGCCTGTACGACCCGGACACCGACACGTGGTCGCCGCTGCCCCCGCCCCCCGTGGAGGACTGGGACGGCGACATGGCCGGCGCCCTCGGCGCCGACACCGCCACGTACGCCGACAACTACACGGAGGGCTGGGTGCTCGACCTGGCCGGCGGCGCCCCCGGTACGTGGCGCGAGGTTCGGCGCCTGGACGACCGGTCCGGCCCGGCCACGACGGCGGTCGGCCGCGCCCTGTTCGTCGCCGCCGGCGCCCGCTGGCCGGCGTCCGCCCCCGACGGCGAGCTGCTCACCGACGCCTGGCTCTGGACACCCTGACCGCCGGACCGGTCAAACGACCACGACGCGGACTCGGGCGAGGTTCTGGACGAGGCCGTAGGGGGTGCCCGCGTCGCCGTCGCGTCGGGCGGTGACCCGGACGATGGCGAAGCACGTGCCCGGCTCCTCGTACGTGTGGGCCCCGCACAGCTCGACGTCGGCGGCGGTCTCGTCGAGGTCGGCCTCGTCGGGGTACGTGCCGGTGCTCTCGGGGTCCCACTCGACCCGGACGACCTCGCCGGCGCCGGGCGGGACGGCGGCGGCCATCGAGAACGCGACCGGATCGCCGGCGGCGACTTCGGCCCGGACGTCGCCGGCCACGTCGTCGCAGCCGTCGCCGGCGCGGACGGCGAGCGAGACCGCCGGCTGCACGCCGCCGCGGTCCTCGGCCGCCTCGGGAAGGGTGACCTGGTTGTCGTCCGTGACCTCGTAGTTGGAGCTGGCCGGCGGAGCGACGTCGTCGAGCACCCAGGCATCGAGGTCGAGCAGCGCCGCTTGCAGCTCACCCGCCAACGGCTATCGCATCTCCACGGGGTTCGTCGGGACGCCCCTCGTGCTGCCCGCGCTCTCGGCGGTCGGCGACACGACGACCGCCTACCGGCTCCTCACCGAGACGTCCTGCCCCTCGTGGCTCTACCCCGTCACCATGGGCGCCACGACCGTGTGGGAACGCTGGGACAGCATGCTCCCCGACGGGACGATCAACCCCGGCGAGATGACCTCGTTCAACCACTACGCCCTCGGCGGCGTCGCCGACTGGATGCACCAGGTCGTCGGCGGCCTCGCCCCGGCCCGGCCCGGCTACCGCGAACTGCGGGTCGCCCCCGTCCCCGGGCGCGGCGTCACGTCCGCCGCCACGCTGCGTACCCCCTACGGCCCCGCCGCCTGTGCGTGGGCCGTCCCCCCGGTCAGCGAGTCCGCCGTATCGTCGGCGCCGCCCCGAGCGCCTCCACGAGCCACACGCAGCTGCCAGGATGGGCCGGTGACGGACGCCGACACCGGGCATCCTGACCTCCAGCCCGAGGACGAGCGCACAGCGCTCGTGCAGCGCCTCGATCAGTACCGAGCGATCGCAACGACAGCGCTCATCGGCCTCGAGTGGGAGGAGGCCTCCACGCAACTGCTGCCCGCGACGGACCTGACGATCGCAGGCATCGTCAAGCATCTTGCATGGGCCGAGGATCGCTGGTTCCAGGGCCGTCTGCTCGGCACCCAGATGCCTGCACCGTGGGACGCACCAGGCGCCGACGACCCCGACCACGCCATGCGACTGGCCCCTGGTGACACCGTCGACAGCATCGTCGAGCTGTACTCGTCGGCGTGTAGACGAAGCCGAGCGGTGCTCGCCCACTGCGACTCACTCAGCGACGTCGCGGCAGTCCCCTCGTTCGGGATCGGACCGGTCAACCTTCGCTGGATCCTTGTTCACATGATCGACGAGACCGCACGCCATGCGGGTCACCTCGATCTCCTCCGGGACTGCCTCCGGAATAGGTGACGAGCTGCCGCTCCTTCCGGCGGCTCGAGCGGCCGGCCGCTCACCCCGGCGTCACTCGAAAGGATGCTGGACGACGATCTCGCCCTGGTCGATCCGGGACAGCCGGGCGAAGACCAGGACGCCGGGGACCGGAACGCCCTCCGTGGTCGCCACGGCGGTCGCGTCGCGCTGCCAGCCTCGGGTCCACGCGTTCTCCAGTCGGATGGGTTGCCGCCGAACGGGCTGCCGGAGAACGGTGTGGTCGGCGACCCGCTGCCGCGCTCCCACGCCGGTCCATTCGGCCGAGACGTCGAGGGTGTCGGGACAGGTCAGTCCCGACGCCGGTTCGAAGATCGTGCAGATCTGGATCGGCACGACGCCCTGCGCGATCGCGTGGTCGAGCCTCGGGTCACCCTCCACGTCCGCACCTTCGAGCCGCCCGAACCACTCGGCGATGAGCCCGCTCGGTGCCTCCGGATCCTCGACGAACCGGTAAACGAAGGACAAGATCCGGAGCACGGGGGTGTCCGAGCGTTCCTTGTTCTCCCGGTCCCTCGTGTCGAACCCGAAGATGATCGTGTCGGTGCACACGTCACCGTTCGCCGGTGCGGGGCAGGTCGTCCATACCGCCTCCGCGACCAGGCCCGTGATGCGTAGCCGGAACACGAGCGTTCTGGCGTCGCTCCCAGCCGTCGGCGGGTCGTCGGCCCGTGCGTCGGCCACCAAGGGCGCCGTGAGCAGCGTCCACAGCACGGCCACCGCCAGGATGCGGACCAGTCGTCCCATCCCCACCACCTCCGCACGAAACGTAGCCCTGGCGCCGTCGGGTGGGAAGATGTGTGGCGCGCTGCGAGGCGTTCCTGCCACGGTCGGGCGATGAGCTGGTGGCTCCGTGCTTCGGCTGTTGGCCGGTGTGCTGTCGCCAACGGCGCCGTGCAGCGGTGATCGCGTCGCGCCGGCCGAGCGCCGGTCGATGGTCGGGCTCGGCGTCGCCGGGTGAGGCGTTCAGCCGTTGGCGACGATGCGTTGCGGGGTGAAGGTGGCGACGACCCGGTCGGCGCCGGCCTGCTGGAGGACCTCGACGGGGACGTCGTAGCGCTTGGCGAACTTGGGGAGGAGGGCCTTGTCGGGGTCGGGGGTGAGCTCGATCGTGGCCCGGACCTCGAGCGTGCGGTACGGGTTGGTCGGGTCGATGACGAACAGGGTGGCCTTGGGGTGGCGGACGAGGTTCTTGTACTTCTGCCGGTCGGTGGTGATGGAGGTCTTGAGCAGGCCGTCGTCGTCGACGAGGAACCAGACGGCCGTCGATTGGGGCAGGCCGTCGGCGCCGACGGTGGTCAGGACCGCGGTGCGGGGCTCGTCGAGCAGGTCGGCGAGGTGCGGGGGGATGTCGCTGAGAACCGCTCCGATCGCTCGTCACCCACCACCCGGACGCGCCGACGTGCGCCGCGCCGGGTCGCTCCACCATCGAGCACTGACGGGCGACGGTGACTTCGGCGGTGTCGAGGTCGAGGTCGACGCGAACGGCACGCCCGCCGCCGTCGGCGCCGTCGAACCAACTCGCTCAGCGGACGTCGACGTACGAGACCTCGATTGCGTTGTTGCCGTAGCCGAGCCGGTTCCAGGGTGGGACCTCGGGTTGGACGTTCCCGGCGGCGTCGGTCGCTCGGGCGCGCAGGGTGTGCCTGCCGACGTGGGGGGGCGTCCAGTCGAAGGTCCAGTCCTGCCATTGGTAAGGACCGCTGGGTGGCTCGAGCTTCGCCGAGTGCCATTCGCCCTCGCCGGTGAGGCTGACGTCCACGTTGGTGATCGGGCCGGTGCCGGACCAAGCCTTCCCGCGCACTGTGTGCGTGCCGGTGGGTAGTTCGGCACCGGGAGCGGGGTCGGTTATGCGAGCCCGTACGCGCATCAGGGTGACCGGCTCGTGTGGGCGGTCGGGCCACTCGTAGATGTAGTGGCCGGTTTGGAACTCGCCGGCGTACGGCTCGGTGAGCACATCGATGCGGTGCAGCCACTTCACGGAGGCGACGGCGAACCAGTGCGGCACGATGACCCGGAACGGGGCGCCGTGATCGGGGCGCAGTGGCTCACCGTTCATCTCGTACGCGACCAGGATCTCCGCCGCCGGGTCGGTGACGAGCGAGAGGGGCAGCGCGCGTACGAACGTGAGGTCGTCCTTGTTGGTGTCGGCGAGGATCGGGTGGAGGTGGTAGGGGCCGCTGTCGGCGCCTTCGAACCGAACATCGACACCGTTGTCGGCTGGGCCGGCCTGCTCCAGCACGTCACACAGGAGGGCGCCGGTCCAGCGAGCAGTGGAGACGGCGTAGTCGCCCCATGGTTCGCCGATCGGGAGTGGTCGCATGTCGAGTCGGCCGTTGCCCGCGCATTCGAGCGTGACGGACCGCTCGACTGTCGGCATGGCTCGTAGATCGTCCAGCGTCAGGGAAATCGGGCGCTCGACGGCCCCGCCGATTTCGAGTGTGCCGTCATGTGCCGG
>DATFOS010000097.1:0-7193 GCA_035265325.1 Acidimicrobiales bacterium | reverse complement strand
GGGAGGCCCGCGCCGCTGGCCCCGCCGTCGGGGGCCCACGGCGGGAGGGCGTCGCCGGCGGGGCTCGATCCCGGGAGGCCTGCGCCGCTGGCCCCGCCGTCGGGGGCCCACGGCGTGAGGGCGTCGCCGGCGGAGCTCGATCCCGGGAGGCCTGCGCCGCTGGCCCCGCCGTCGGGGGCCCACGGCGGGAGGGCGTCGCCGGACGGCAGGTCGCCCGTGCCGGACGTGCCGTCGACGCCGGGCGTCCCGGGGGCTGACGGGGTGGTGTCGGCCGCGCTGCCGGAGGCCCACGGGGGAACGTCACCGGGCGGGGCGGGCGACGCACCCGGGGCGTCGGCACCGGCGGGGGCCCAGGGCGGGACCCGGTCGCCCGATGGTCCGCCCGCACCGGGATCGCCGGGGCGGCCGGGCGTCCACGGCGCGATGGCATCGCCGGACGGGAGCGCGCCGGGCCTGGGCGTTCCGGGCGCGAACGGCGAGGTGGCGCCGGCGTCGGCGGCGGGCGCCCACGGGGCCACGCCGTCGCCGGACGAGCCGAACGATCCGGACGACGTGCCGCCGGGGCGACCGGGACCGCCGGGCCCGGCGTCCTTCGGTGGTGCCCACGGAGAGCCGTCGGCCGAGGTCGAGGACGCGCCGCTCGGGGAGCCGGCTGTGCCGGCGCCCGGCGTCCACGGCGCGATGGCATCACCGGACGGGGCGGACTTGCGGGCGGCGGGTGCCTGCGGCGGGAGGGCGTCGCCGGATGGCGTCGAGGCCCCGCCCGGGGCGCCGGCGTCGGGCGTCACCGGGGGCAGCCACGGCGGGATGCCGGCACCGGCCGGGGCGGGCGGGCCGTCCGGCGAGGAGGACGACGGTCCCGGCGGGGCCGGTGCCTGGGATGGCGCCGGCGAGGCGCCGGAGAACCACGCGCCCAGGCCGCCCGGGGAGGTGGCCGGGAGCTCGCCGGTCCGCGGGTCGCCGCCGGGCCAGATCGGCGGGGCGACGGTCCGGGGGGCCGGCCCGTCGCGGTTGGGGTCGGCGGTGTCGTCCTGCTCGGCGCGGCTCTGGGGCACGAAGCCGCCGAGGTTCTGCAGGGCGGAGGCCCACGAACCCACGCCGGGCGCGGCCGGCTCGGCACCGGGGCCGCCGGCCTCGCCGGCTCCACCGGACCGATCCGATCCACCCGACGGCGTCGCCACCCCGCTCGCCTCGCGGCGGGTCAGCCCGGGGCCGTCGGACGCCGGCGTCGATGGCCCGCCGGGGCTCGGCGCGCCGGGGAGGTCGTTGCGAGCGCCGGGGACGCCCTCGTCGCCGCTGCGGGGGGCGTCGCCAGACGGCCCGGCGGCCGCCGGCACGGTGGTGAAGCCGTCCCGGCCCGGCGGCGTCCTGCCGCCCACGCCGGCGAGGCCATCCAGGCCACCGGGCCAACCGGAGCCGACGGCGCCCAGGCCGCCGGCCGACCCGGCGCCCGGGCCGGCGGTCCCGGTTGCGCTGGTCGTCCCCTGGGAGCCACCCCCGAGGATCCCGCCGCCGGACCGGGCGGCGAACGAGGCACCTACCCCCGCGGTCACGCCGGGTGCACCGACGGAGGGGCCGGCGACCGGGGCGCCGACGCCACCCGCCATGGGGGCACCGACGGGCGGGAACGCGGCGGCCGCCGCGCGGGCATCGAGGGGCCCGCCGGAGCCAGGGGGCCCGGCGAGGCCCGCGCCCGCGAACCCGCCGGCCGCACCGGCTGTGCCGGCGGCGCGCGGCGCCGCGGCCGGGGCCACGTCGACCACCACCGGCTCGGTGACGTCCATGCCGGCGAGGCGTTGGGCCTCCTGGAACGCCCAGGCCAGCTCCAGCACGTGCTGCGGGCGCTTGCTCGGGGCGTGGGAGAGGGCCGTGCGCAGGGCGTCCTCGACGCCGGGCGGCACGTCCGACCGTTGGATGCTCGGCATCGGCATCTGGAGGATCCGCAGCAGCAGCGAGGCGGTCGAGTCGACGGCGCCGGTGCCGTCGGAGGCGTGCGGCGGCTCGCCGACCAGCAGCGTGTAGATCAGCGAGGCGAGCGAGTAGACGTCGGTCGCCGGGGTGAGGTCGTCCTCCTCCAGGACCTCGGGGGGCGCGTGGTAGGGGATCGTACGGTCGGTGCCGCTCGTGGTCCGGTCGAACAGGCTCATGCCGCCGCCGCTGAGCAGCGTCTCGCCGCCCACGCCGAACAGGACGGAGGCCGGCGCCACGGCGCCGTGCACCACGCCCGCGCGGTGCACGGTCTCGAGCGCACCGGCCAGGGTCACGCCCATGCGGAGGGCGACCTCGACGCCGGTGACGCCGCTCGTGGCGAGGAGGCCCTGGGCGGTCGTCCGCCCTGCGCCGCCGTTGGTCACCACGTAGCCACGACCGTCGGGCAACCGCCCACTGGCGAAAACGTCGACCAGGTGGGGGTGGGCGCCGAGGCGCGTGGCCAGGTCGACCGCGGCCGCGAAGGCCGGCTCGACGGCCACATCCATCGCCTGGTGGTACACGGTGACCGCCACGGGACCGCCGTAGAGGTCACTGTCGGCGGCCCAGAGGGTGCACGACGCGCGTTCGACCAGGGCGGAGAGGCCGTGGCACTGGGGGATCGCCGGAGCCGCGGAGTCGCCACGCACGGGGGGCGAATCTACACCGTCTCAACCGCCCCCCAGGTCGATAGCCCGAGGTTCAGGCCGCCGGACACCCTGCGCACTTCGCGCGGTCCGAGCCCGCCTCGGCGGGTTCGGACAACGCGAAGCGCGAGAAGTGGTTGCGGGTGCGTGACGGCCGTCAGGCGCTGGCCACGCGGCCGGCCTGACCGCCCTCGATGCGCCTGACCTGGCTCTTCGGCAGCACGTGCCAGGCGTGCTCGGCCATGTCGGCCCACTGGTCGAGGACCTTCGTCGCGCGAACCGAGCCGGTCAGCTCGGCGTGACGCTCGATCATGTACCGGACGCTCTCGAGGGCTGAGGCGTCGGGCGTGAAGACGTCGATCAGGTCGCGGTTGAGGCGGGACAGCAGCCGCTCGAACCGGTCGTCGAACAGGAACGCCTCGCCGCCGGTCATGCCGGCGCCGAAGTTCCACCCGACGCGGCCGAGGACGACCACGGTGCCGCCGGTCATGTACTCGCAGCAGTGGTCGCCAGCGCCCTCGACGACTGCCGACGCCCCCGAGTTGCGGACGGCGAAGCGCTCGCCGACCGCCCCGGCGATGTGCAGCTCGCCGCCGGTGGCCCCATACAGGCACGTGTTGCCGGCCAGGACCGGCACGTCGGAGGCGTCGTTGGCCGGCGGGCGGACCACGACGATGCCGCCGCCCATGCCCTTGCCCACGTAGTCGTTGGCCTCGCCGGTCAGCTCGATCTCGACGCCGTGGGTGAGGAAGGCGGCGAAGCTCTGCCCGGCCGAGCCGGCGAGCTTGACCTTGGCCGTGCCGCGCGGCGGCAGCTCGCCGTACTCGAGGGCGATGGCGCCCGAGAGCGCGGCGCCGATGGCCCGGTCCCTGTTGCGAATGGCGTAGGACAGCTCGATGTCGTCGCCGTCCCACACGTGGCGGAAGGCGTCGGACAGCAGCTGGTCGCCCAGCTCGGCCCGCGGGTCCTGCAGCTCGACCCGCTCGACGAAGCGCCGGGGCAGGTCGGTCAGCGGCGGCTCGAGGAGCGGGGTCAGGTCCATCGCGTCGGCCCGCTCGTTGCCGGTGGCGCGCTGCCGGAGCAGGTCGACCCGCCCGACGGCCTCGTCGATCGACCGGAGGCCCAGCGTGGCCAGGTGGCCGCGCACCTCGTCGGCAATGAACATGAAGTAGGCGGCCACGCCCTCGGGGGTGCCGGTGAAGTTGGCCCGCAGGTGGGGCCGCTGGGTGGCGACGCCCGGCTTGCAGGTGTCGCGGTGGCAGGCCCGCAGCATGATGCAGCCCTCGGCAATCATCGCCGACGTGCCGAAGCTGTACTCGTCGGCGCCGAGCAGCGCGGCGGTGATGACCTGGCGGCCGGTGAGGAAGCCGCCGTCGACCCGCAACCGCACCCGGCTGCGCAGGCCGTTGTCGACCAGGGACCGCTGCGTGTCGGCCAGGCCGAGCTCCCACGGGAGGCCGGCGTGCTTGATCGACGACAGCGGGCTGGCGCCGGTGCCGCCGTTCTGGCCGCTGATGTGGACGACGTCGGCGAGCGCCTTCACACACCCGGCGGCGATCGTGCCCACGCCGTCCTCGGCGACGAGCTTGACCGACACCTGGGCGGCGTTGACCTGCTTGAGGTCGTAGATGAGCTGCGCCAGGTCCTCGATGGAGTAGATGTCGTGGTGGGGGGGCGGCGAGATCAGCCCGACGCCCGGCTGGGTGTGGCGCAGCCGGGCGATCTCGGCCGAGACCTTGTGGCCCGGCAGCTGGCCGCCCTCGCCGGGCTTGGAGCCCTGGGCCATCTTGATCTGCAGCTCGTCGGCGTGGGCCAGGTACTCGGGCGTGACCCCGAAGCGGCCGGACGCCACCTGCTTGATCTTGGAGTTCTTGTCGTCGCGCCCGAGGCCGCGGGTGCGGTAGCGGTACGGGTCCTCGCCGCCCTCGCCGCAGTTCGAGAGGCCACCCAGCAGGTTCATGGCCTGGGACAGCGTCTCGTGCGCCTCTTTCGACAGGGCGCCGTGCGACATGGCGCCGGTCGAGAAGCGCTTGGCGATCTCGGTGGCGGGCTCGACCTCGTCGAGGGGCACGGGCGTGGCCGCCGGGACCAGCTCGAGCAGGTCGTGCAGCTCGAGCAGCGGCCGGTCGGCGACCATCTTGGCGAACGCCTCGTAGCGCTCGGTCGACTCGGCCCGGATCGCCGACTGCAGCAGGTGGGCGGCCAGCATCTCGCGGGTCTGGCCGTCGGCCGGCGTGTCCTGCACGAGGGTCAGGTCGTTGAGCGCCTGGACCGTGTCCTTGTCCTTGCCGTGGGGCTCGCCGCCCTTGCGGACCCGGTAGAAGCCGGGAGACGCGAGGTCGACGCGGTCGCCCCAGGCGCTGGCGTGGCGGTCGAGGGCGTCCTGCCCGAGGTGCCGCCAGCCGATGCCGCCGACCACGTTGGGCGTGCCGGTGAAGGAGGTCTCGACGACCTCGGGGGAGAGGCCCACCACCTCGAAGATCTGGGCGCCCCGGTAGGAGTCGAGCGTCGAGATGCCCATCTTCGACAGGATCTTCAGGACGCCCGCCTCGACGGCCGCCTGGTAGTTGACCTGGGCCTCGGGGCTGGTCGCCTCGCCGTCCTCGCCCTCGTCGGCCTCGGACGCGACGGTGGCCAGCGCCAGGCGCGGGCACACGGCGTCGGCGCCGAAGCCGATCAGCGCCGCGAAGGTGTGCACGTCGACCACGTCGTCGGCCACGAGGACCAGCGAGGTGAGCGAGCGCATGCGGTGGCCCACGAGCGCCTGGTGCACGGCGCCGCAGGCGAGCAGCGACGGCACGGGCGCCCGCTCGGGGCTGGCGTCGCCGGTCTCGAGCACGAGCGTGCCGGCGCCGCCCTCGACGGCGGCCAGGGCCTCCTCCTGCAGGCGGGCGATGGCGTTGCGGAGGCCGTCGGGGCCCTCGGCCACGGGGAACGTGACGTCGAGCGGGATGACCGGCCACGGCGCCCGGTCGGTCAGCGCCAGGTTGTCGACGCCGGCCGGGTACAGGAAGAACGACGGCAGCGTGATGAGCCGCGCCGCCTCGTCGGACTCGGACAGCAGCGGGGCGCGCGGCCCGATGAGCGTGCGCAGGCTCATGACCAGCCGCTCGCGCAGCGGGTCGATCGGCGGGTTCGTCACCTGGGCGAAGCGCTGGCGCAGGAAGTGGCTGACGGAGCGGGGCCGCGGGGCCAGGTTGGGCAGCGGCGAGTCGTCGCCCATGGAGAACGTGGGCTCGCGGGCGTCGGCGGCCATCGGCCGCAGCACCATCGACAGCTCTTCCTTGGTGAACCCGTTCATCGCCTGGCGGGGCGCCAGGTCGTCGGGCACCTCGAGCGTCGGCAGGCCGGCGTCGAGGCGGTAGAAGCCGTCGTCGGCCCAGCGGGCGTAGGGCGCGGCGGCGGCGATGCGCTCCTGGCAGGCGCGCTCCTCGAGCACCCCACGGGTGGGGTCGACGAAGAGCATCTGGCCCGGGCCGAGGCGGCCGCGCTGGACCTGGCCGTGCCCGGACACGTCGATGGCGCCCACCTCGGAGCACACGGCGACGAACCCGTCCTCGCAGACCTGGTAGCGCAGCGGGCGCAGGCCGTTGCGGTCGAGCCGGGCGCCGACGCCGATGCCGTCGGTGAAGACGACGCCGGCCGGCCCGTCCCACGGCTCCATCAGCGCCGAGTGGTAGCGGTAGAAGCCACGGACCGCCGGGTCCATGTCGGCGACGTTCTCCCAGGCGGAGGGCATGACCATCGCCATGGAGTGGCGGATGTCGCGTCCGGCCCGGGTCAGCAGCTCGACGGTGGCGTCGAGCTTGCCCGAGTCGGAGTCGGCGTTGTCGAGCAGCGGGCGGAACAGCTCCTCGTCGCCCAGCCCGGTCTCGACCGTGCCGAATGTGGCCCGGCCCCGCATGCGCCGCTCGTTGCCCCACAGGGCGTTGATCTCGCCGTTGTGGCAGAGCGTGCGGAACGGCTGGGCGCGCTCCCACGTCGACAGCGTGTTGGTCGAGAAACGCTGGTGGAAGATGCCGAACGAGCCGGCGAAACGGTCGTCGGCCAGGTCGAGGTAGTAGTCCGCCAGGGCGTCGGCGGGGGCCAGGCCCTTGTAGACGACCGTGCGGAACGAGCACGAGGCCACGTAGACGTCGGCGGCCGTGCGGGTGATGCGGCGGCGGAACCGCAGGGCGGCGCGCTCGTCGTCGTCGATGGACGCGTCGGTGGTGCGGAACAGCGCCTGCACGATCCGCGGGGCGCTCTCGCGGGCCAGGTCGCCCAGGGAGGACGGGTCGGTCGGCGGCTTGCGCCAGTCGACCACGACCAGCCCCTCCTCGCCGGCGGCCTTCTCGACCGGGACCCGGGGATCCTCACCCCGCACGAACAGCGTGGCCACGCCGGTGCGCTCGCCGAAGATCGCGCGCGGGATCGGGACCAGCACGCCCGACCCGTCGGCCGTGCGGGCATCGGCGGCGACGGCACCGCGGTGCTTGACGCACGCGAGCCCGTTGAGGGTCGCCTCGACGATGGCGCGCGACGTTCGCCCGTGGACGTCGGCGACGAAGCCGATGCCGCAGGCGTCGATCTCGCGGG
>DATFOS010000096.1:0-4572 GCA_035265325.1 Acidimicrobiales bacterium | reverse complement strand
CCAGGTGCCGGGCCTTGTCCTCGTCGCCGCTGCTGCTGCCGGCCAGGTGGAGGACGACCTCGATGCCCTCGAGGGCGGCGTCGGCGCCCTCGCCCGTGGCCAGGTCGGCCACCACGTGGATCACGCCGTCATCGTCCTCGTGGGGGTGCCGGCTGAGCACGCGGACGTCGTGGCCGGCCGCCCGCAGCCGGGGCACCACGTGTCCTCCCAGGGTGCCGGTCCCGCCGGTGACCAGTATGGGTGAGCCTGTCGTCGACGTCATGCGTCGTCCTCCTCGTCGTGTGACTGGTAGGTCACGCCGTTGACACCGGGCCGCCCAGGGATGTGACGAGGCCGGCCGACACCGGCAACGGGACGGCGACACGGCCCCGGCCGCGCCTGGCGTCGGTTGACTACATAACGATTGCTCTTTATGTTGGGGGCATGGGTCGGATCGCCGGCGTGACGCCGGAGGAGACACGGGAGCGGTTGCTCGACGCCGCCGCCCGCGTGTTCGAGCTCAAGGGGTACGAGGGCGCGACCGTGGCGCAGATCGCGCGCGAGGCGGGCGTGAGCAGCGGGGCCATCTACGCCCACTACGCCGGCAAGGCCGAGCTGCTCGTGGACGCCCTCCGGGCGCACCGCGAGCGGGCCGTGGCCTCGGTGTTGGCGCAGGACGGCTCGACCGACGCCGCCTCCCTCCTGTTCGCCCTGGCCAGCCGGCTCGGCACCCGCGAACACGAGGCCACGGCCCTTCTGGTCGAGGCCCTGCTGGCGTCGCGCCGCGACGCCGAGCTGGCCCAGGTCCTCGCTGCCGCCCTCGGCGAGCGCGAGCAGCTCATGGCCGCGCTCATCGGACGGGGCCAGGCGGAGGGCGGCATCTCCGACGACGTGTCGTCCGAGACCGCCGCGCGCTTCGCCCTGATGCTGAGCCTCGGCTCGATGCTCGTCCGCTCCCTCGACCTGCCGGCGACCGACCCCGCCGACTGGACCGCCTTCATGCGCCGCCTGATCGACGCCTTCACCCAGGAGACGACCCCGTGACCTCCCTCGACCGTGACGTGAACAGCGTCGACGAGATCGTCGTCGATCGCGACCCCGCCCTCGTCGACACCGTCCTCCACGAGGTCGGCCTCCACAGCGACGTGCTCTTCACCTGGGACTACGAGCGCAGCCGGCCCGCCCTGGTGAAGCTGTACGAGAAGGCCAAGACCTCCCAGTGGAACGCCACCACCGACCTCCCGTGGGAGACCGAGGTCGACTGGGACAAGCTGGCCGACGAGGCGGCCGTCCAGAACCAGCGCTTCGTGGCGCTCCGCGACCTGCCCGGCTCGCCGGTGGCCTCGTGGGGCGACAAGGAGTGGCGGGCGTTCTCCGTCGAGATGCAGACCGGGCTGCTGTCCCAGTTCCTCCACGGCGAGCAGGGCGCCCTCATCTGCACCGGGCTCATCACCGCCACCGTCCCGTGGGTCGACGCCAAGTACTACGCCGCCACCCAGGTCATGGACGAGGCCCGGCACGTCGAGGTCTTCGCCCGCTACATCGAGGAGAAGACCAACGGGGCCTACCCCATCAGCCCCCAGCTCGGCGGCCTGCTCGACGACATCATCGCCGACGGCCGGTGGGACATCACCTACCTGGGCATGCAGATCATGGTCGAGGGCCTGGCCCTCGCCGCGTTCGGCTTCATGCACATGCTCACGACCGAGCCCCTCCTCAAGCAGCTGCTGCGGTACGTGATGAGCGACGAGGCCCGCCATGTCGCCTTCGGCGTCCTCTCCCTCAAGGAGTTCTACGCCGGGCTCGACGCCAAGGAGATCCGCGAGCGACAGGAGTTCGCCTTCGAGGCCGCCGTCCGGCTCCGCAACCGGTTCATGGTGCAGGACGTGTGGGAGCGCCTCGGCGCCGACCCCAAGCAGGTCGTGGCGTTCCTCAACGCCAATCGGGACCCGAACCAGGAGGTGTTCCAGACGATGCTGTTCTCGAAGATCGTCCCGAACGCCCGCAAGCTCGGCCTGCTCGACGCCGGTGACGGCTGGCTCCGCACCAAGTTCACCGAGCTCGGCGTCATCGAGTTCGAGCACTGGACCGACACCACCGAGGAGTACGCCTCCCTCGACGCCGTCGCCGCCGACCGGGCCTGACCCCGCTCCCCGACCGCCGCTCGCCCGGGGCTACGCGCCGAGGGCGGTGGCGACCCTGCGTCGGTGGGTGGAGGCGCTGCCCCAGGCGCGGGCGAGGGCCCAGGTGCGCTTGAGGAGCAGGTGGAGGTCGTGTTCGACCGTGTAGCCGATGGCGCCGTGGCACTGGAGGGACGCCCCGCCGACCGACGTCGCCGCGTCGGACGCCATGGCCTTGGCCATCGACACGTCGCGACCCCGCTCGGGGGCGTCGACGGCGACCGACCACGCCGCCCGGTGGACCGCCACGCGGGCGAAGGAGAGGTCCTTCAGGGCGTCGGCCAGGTGGTGCTTCACCGCCTGGAACGAGCCCACCGGCACGCCGAACTGCCGCCGCTGGGTGACGTGGGTGACCGTCATGTCGAGCATCGCCTGGCTCAGGCCGACCAGCACGGCCGCCGTGCCCGCTGCCCCACGGTCGAGCGCGAGCGCCAGGTCCGCCGGGTCGTCGGTGAGCAGCGTCGCCGGGGTCGGCGTCCAGCGGGCGTCGGCCAGGCGACGGGCGCCGTCCACGGCCGCGGCCGGCGTCAGGGAGACGTCCGCCGGGGCGACGACGTGCAGGGCGTCGCCGGACGAACGGTCCCGCAGGAGCAGGACGTCGGCGTCGGCGGCGCAGGCCACGTGGGGCCCCCCGAGGTCGCTGGCCACGAGCGCGCCGGGCCGGTCGGCACCGAGCAGCGGGGCGGCGACTGCGGCCGACTCCACCAGCGGGTGCGGGAGGCCGGCGCGGCCCGCCTCCTCCAGGACGAGGACCAGCGAGCGCTCGTCGAGCCCCAGGCCGCCGGAGGCCTCGGGGACGAGGGTGGCCGTGACGCCCATGGCGACGAGCCGGTCCCACACGTCCCGGTCGAGGGCGCCGGGCGGCGCCTCCCAGGCGGCCCGCACGACGTCGGGCGTGGCGTGCTTGGCCAGCAGGTCCCGCACGGCGTCGCGCAGCCCGAGCTGCTCGTCGTCGAAGGCGAAGTGCACGTCCCGACCTCCCGCCGCCGGCGCTACGCCCGCGGCAACCCGAGCAGGCGCTCGGCCGCGATGTTGCGCTGGATCTCGTTGGTCCCGGCGTAGATGGGGCCGGACAGGGCGAACTGGTGGCCCTTGGACCACGGGCCCTCCAGCTCGGCGTCGGGGCCGAGCAGGTCGAGGGCCAGCTCGTGCAGGTCCAGGTCCAGCTCGGACCACCACAGCTTGTTGATCGACGAGTCGGCCCCCGTCGTCGCCCCGCCGGCGAGGCGGGTCACGGTCTCGAGCGTGAAGAGCCGGTAGGCCTCGGCCCGCATCCAGACGTCGGCCAGGCGCTCGCGCACCGCCGCGTCCACCGCCTCCGCCGGGAGCGAACGGGCGAGCGCCAGCAACCGGTCGACCGTGGCGAGGAAGCGGCCGGGCGACCGCAGCGTGAGGCCGCGCTCGGACCCGGTCGTGGCCATGGCCACCGCCCAGCCCCGACCCACCTCGCCCAGCACCACCCCGCCGGGGATCGCGTCGTCGGGCAGGAAGGCGCCGTCGAAGAACACCTCGGCGAAGCCCTCGTCGCCGTCCAGCCGGCCGAAGCCGCGCACGGTCACGCCGGGCAGGTCGAGCGGCACGAGGAGGTAGGACAACCCGCGGTGGCGCTCGGCGGCCGGGTCGGTGCGGAAGAGGCCGAACAGGTGCGTGCAGAAGGCGCCCCGGGTGGTCCACGTCTTCTGGCCGTCGAGGACCCAGCCGCCGTCGGCCCGGGTGGCCCGGGCGCGGATCCCCGCGAGGTCGGACCCGGCGTCCGGCTCGGACCACCCCTGGCACCACAGGTCCTCGGCCGCCGCCATGCGGGGCAGGACGTGCGCCTGCTGCTCGGGGGTGCCGAACGCGAACACCGTGGGCGCCAGCAGGAAGATCCCGTTCTGGGTGACCCGCGGCGGCGCCCCGGCCTCGTAGTAGGCCTCCTCGAACAGCAACCACTCCCACAGCGAGGCGCCACGTCCGCCGTGCTCGACGGGCCACGACACCGCCGCCCACCGGCCGGCGAACAGCCGGCGCTCCCACGCCAGGTGCTGGGCGAAGCCCTCTCGCGTGTCGCCCGACCGCACCGGCTCGCCCAGCTCCTCGCGCCAGGCGGCGAGCGACGCGTCCAGCCAGGCCCGCGCCTCGGCCTTGAACGCGTGCTCCTCGTCGCTCCAGGTCAGGTCGAGCACGGGGTCACCGGGACAGCAGCACGGACGAGCCGTGCCCGAACAGGCCCTGGTTGGCCGTGATGCCGACGGACGCGTCGGGCACCTGGCGGCCGGCGACCTGCCCGCGCAGCTGCCACGCGACCTCGCACACCTGGGCCAGCGCCTGGGCGGGCACGGCCTCACCGAAGCACGACAGCCCGCCCGAGGGGTTGACCGGCACGCGGCCGCCGAGGGCGGTGGCACCGTCGGCCAAGAGCCGCTCGGCCTCA
>DATFOS010000095.1:0-2043 GCA_035265325.1 Acidimicrobiales bacterium | reverse complement strand
GCCGGCGTTGCCCGAGGGCGCCGGGATGAAGATGCGGCGCGGGTCGCCGGGAAGCGGGCGCTCGGGCTGTTCGAATCGGTCGGTCACTCTGGGCCCCGGTCAGTCACGGATCGACCAAGCGTAGCGACGCGAGGTCTCGCCAACGGTTCACTGCGGCTGGTACGTGGGCACACCTTCCGCCGGTTCGGCCCCCGCCGCATCGGGTGGTCTCCCCTACCGACACCCGACGCGTGGGGGACGTCCAGCCCGGGCCGGAACGGGCTCGGACCGGCCTCAGTCGGCCTTGTCGGTGACGCCGGCCTCGTCGAACGTGGCCATGTCGCGCAGCACGAGGGCGGCGGACTCGACCAGCGGGAGGGCCAGGGCGGCCCCGGTGCCCTCGCCCAGGCGGAGGCCCAGGTCCACCATCGGGGCGAGGCCCAACTCCTCCAGCACGGCGGACGCCCCCGGCTCGACCGAGCGGTGCCCGGCGATCACGCAGGCCTCGACGCCCGGCACCAGCCGGGCCGCCACGAGCAGGGCCGCCGCCGCGATCACGCCGTCGATCACCACGGGGACCTGGAGAGCGGCCCCGCCGATGATGAAGCCGGCCAGGGCGGCGTGCTCCAGCCCGCCCACCTCGGCGAGCACCGCCAGGGCGTCGTCGCCGTGCTCGGCGTGCGCCCGGGCGGCGGCGGCGGCGACGATCGCGGCCTTGCGGCCGAGCGTGGCGTCGTCGATGCCGGTGCCGCGCCCGGTCACGCCCTCGGCGGGCCGGCCGGCCAGCGCCGCGACCAGCGCAGCCGAAGGGGTCGTGTTGGCGATGCCCATGTCGCCCGTGACCAGGCAGCGGGCGTCGTCGGCCACCAGGCGGGCGGCGGTCTCGGCCCCCACGTCGAGGGCCTCGCGGGCCTCGGCGGGGGACATGGCCGGGCCGGTGGACAGGTCGGCCGTTCCCGCTCGGACCCGCCGCCGGCGGATCACCGGCGAGGCGTCCAGCTCGGCCGGCAGGTCGGCCGCCACCCCGACGTCCACGACGACGACCCGGGCACCGGCGTGGCCCGCCAGCACGTTGATGGCGGCGCCGCCGCGGGCGAAGTTGGCGACCATCTGCGCCGTGACCTCCTGCGGCCACGGCGTCACGCCCTGCGCGTGGACCCCGTGGTCCCCGGCGAACACGGCCACGGCGGCCGGGCCGGGGACGGGCGGCGGCACCGCGGCGGCGATGCCGGCCAGCTGGCAGCCGACGTCCTCGAGGCGGCCGAGTGAGCCCGGCGGCTTGGTGAGGGCGAGGTGCCGGTCGCGGGCGGCCGCCACGGAGTCGGCGTCGGGCGGCGCGACGAGCAGCGAGGCCGCGGCCAAGGCGCCGACCTCGCCGGTCAGGGCGCGAAGGACGGCCTGGTGGACGTCCTCCTCATCGCCGATCGTGACGACGGGCCCTGTGGGTGCGATGGGCGTGCCGCCCGGCGCCGGCGGCGCGGCGAGCACCGAGAGCACGCGGCCCTCCGGATCGCGGCCCTCTGCGAGGAGCTGGGCGTGCGGGGCCAGGCCGGTCTCGCCGAGCTGGGCGGCCAGGGCGACCGTGCCGGCGGCCTCGCCGGTCCCGCCGGCCTGGCGGACGTGGGCCGGCACCCCGTGGGCGGCCAGGGCGGCCACGAGCCGCCGAGCGCCCCGTCGCGGCACCGCGCCGGGCCCGGAGGTGTCGAGCAGGGCGGCGGGCTCGAACACGACGGCGTCGACGGGGGCGTCCGCGGGCGGGGCGGTCGTCATGGGGGGCGGCTCCTCGGCAGGGACGGGCGGGCGACCGACGTTATCCGCCGGCCGAGGGCGGCCCCGGGCGGCCACGTGCTGCGGCAGCCGGCAGGCGTCAGCCGCCGGCGGTCGCCATGCGGCCGAGGAGCCGGCGGCAGGCCGACGGTCACGGGCGTGGCGCCGGCGGGCGCCTCGGTGTCCTAGTCGAGAGCCATCCCCGCCACCATCGAACCCACCCGCCGGCCGCGGGTTCCCGCCGCGTCAGGAGGACGCCGGGCCGATGCGGCGCCGGGGGCGCGTGCCGAGGGCGTC
>DATFOS010000094.1:0-30154 GCA_035265325.1 Acidimicrobiales bacterium | reverse complement strand
TCGGAGGAGAACGCGAAGCGGCCCTGGACCTTCGGCGGGCCGTCGGGCCGCGACGGGCTCTCGCCGATGCCGCCGGTCGGGGAGCCCTGCCCACGTCGTCGGGGGCGGGCCTGGACGTCGGTCACGACACCGTGCCTCCTTCGCCCCCCGCCTCACTGTCCACTTTCTCACTGTCGCGCCGGGCGGCGCCCGTGCGAAGGGCCACCACCTGCTCGACGGCGGCCAGGATGCGCCCGTAGCCCGTGCAGCGGCACAGGTTGCCGGCCAGCGCCTCGCGCACGTCGAGCGTGGTCGGCTCGGGCGCGCGGCCGAGCAGGTCGTGGATCGCCACCACGAAGCCCGGCGTGCAGAAGCCGCACTGCACCCCGCCCGCGTCGACCATCGCCTGCTGCACGTCGCTGAGGAGCGCGCCGTGTGGCTCGGCGTCGGGCGGGTTGCCGAGGGGCGCCACGCCCTCGACGGTCGTCACCTCGCAGCCGGCCGCCGCCGTCGCCAGCTCGAGGCACGAGCACACCAGCACGCCGTCGACCAGCACCGAGCACGAGCCGCACTCGCCCTGTTCGCAGGCGTTCTTGGCGCCGGGGAGGCCCAGCCGGTCGCGCAGGACCCGCAGCAGGCTCTCGGTCTCGAGCGCGCCGTCGACCCGGCGGACCGTGCCGTTGACGACGAGCTCGTACGGGGCGGCCTTGGGCCCGTTCACGCGTCGGCCCACACGCGCTCGAGGGCCCGGCGGGCCAGGACGTCGATCGTGTGGCGCCGGTAGCCGGCCGGGGCCCGGTGGTCGTCGATGGGGCGGGCGGCGGCGGCCATGCGCCGGCCGAAGCCCTCGATGACGGACTGGTGGGACAGCCGGCCGCCGTCCCAGTCGATGCGGGCCGTGAGCCACATCTCGACCGCGGTGTCGCGGATCGGGACCGGCCCGACCGAGCCGAGGGCGCAGGCCACCTGGCGGCGGGTGCGGTCGACGATCAGGGCGCAGCTGGAGATGGCGATGACCATGGCATTGCGCACGCCGACCTTGAGGAACTCCTGCGGGCCGGCGGCCACCGGGGCCCGGACCGCGGTGATCAGCTCGCCCGGCGCCAGGGACGTCCGCTTTGGGCCGGTGACCAGCTCGGCGACCGGCACCGTGCGGGTGCCGCCGGCCGTGGCGACCTCGACCCGGGCGTCGAGCGCGAACAGGACCGGCAGCGTGTCGCCCGCCGGGGACGCCGTGCCGAGGTTGCCGCCGATCGTGCCGGCGTTGCGGATCTGCGGGCTGCCCACCGTGCGGGCCGCCTCGGCCAGGGCCGGGACCTTCTCGGCCAGGTCGGGGGCGAGCAGGTCGGTGTAGGTGACGGCCGCGCCGAGGACCACGTCGTCGCCCTCGACCCGCCAGCCCCGCAGCTCGGGGAGCCGCCGCAGGCTGAGGACGCGGGACGGCCGCCGACGCCCGTAGTTGAGGTCGACCATGAGGTCGGTTCCGCCGGCCAACACCGTCAGTGACGGGTCGTCCGACAACGCGTCGAGCGCGTCGGACAACCGCCGGGGGACGAGGGTCGGCACGGTCCCGAGGTTGTCGGATTCGGGCGAAGGGATCACAACCTCCGTGTTACCTGTCCGTGAACGTCGCGCGGGCGGTCCTCTGACCAGGACGGACCGTAGCCGCTGTTCCGAGCCGTGACTTTTCGCCCTGTTTCCGGCCGGTCCCACGCCGGCCGCCGGCCGCACCGCGCCGAGCCCCTCGCTCCCGTTGCCCGCCGGTCGGCACGAGTGCTCTCCCCGCCTGTTCGGTGTGGTGCCCATCGCGGGGAGCACGCCACCGTCAGCGTTCGCCCGCGCTCAGCAACTGCGCGGCGGCCGCACGTGGCGCCGGCCCGGCGAGCTCGCCGCCGGCCGCTCGGCCCGCGGCCGCGTCGGGCCGGTGACCCGCCCCGGGGCGTCCGGGGCGTCGTCCAGGCCCACGAGGACGAGCGTCACGGTGAGGACCGCGAGCCGCCACTCCTCGCTCGCCTCGAACGGGTCGAGGGACCTCAGGACCGGGCTCGGCAACGCACCAGCGATGCCACGACGATACGGCGTACCGTGCGCCGTGTCCCGGCCCGTGTACGAGGAGCCGCCGTGAACGCCCACGCCGACCCGGACGCGATCGCCCGTGCGGTCCTCGACGCCGCCGTCTACGTCACCCTGGCGACCGCCGACGGCGAGGGCCGGCCGTGGGCGTCGCCGGTGTTCTTCGCGGCCGAGGGCCGCCGGCACCTCTACTGGGTCTCGTCGCCGGACGTCACCCACTCCCGCAACATCGCCGCCCGGCCCGAGGTGGCCCTGTTGGTGTTCGACTCGGGGCAGCCGCCGGGGACCGGCCGGGGCCTCTACCTGGCCGCCACGGCCGCCGTCGTGCCCCAGGACGAGGTCGCCCACGGCATGACCGTCTACCCCGGGCCGGCCGAGCGGGGCGCCCGGCGGATGACCGTCGAGGACGTCTCGCCCCCGTCGCCGTACCGCCTGTACCGGGCCAGCGTCACGGCGGCGTGGGTGCTGTGCCCCCGGCCGACGGGCGCGCCCTGCGCCGAGCACGGCCTCGCCCACGACCACCGCACGCCCGTCCGCCTCTAGTCCCGCCTGGTCCCGCGCGTCGAGCTCAGTGGCGCCGAGCGGATCGCTACAGGGGGCCGCGGCGCTCGAGCCGGCGCAGCCGCCGGGCCCGGAGGCGCAGGGCGGCGCCGCGGGCCGCCAGGGCCATCTCCCCGCGGCGGCCGGGGGCGACGAGGACGACCGAGCGGGTCCGGCGCTCGGCGTTGGTCCACTTGCGCTTGTAGGGGAAGTCGCCGGCCCGCATGTCGACCTCGACCGCCCCGGACTCGAGGGCGTGGCGCAGCAGGGCGTACAGCTCGGCCTGGCCGACGCCGTAGCGGCACAGGTCGATGTCGAAGCCGGCGCTGTCGCTGACCAGCCGGTTGCCGACCTGGAGCACCGTCGAGACCGCCGCCGGGCGTCCGGCCACGGTGAGGGCGGAGACACGCCCCATGCGGTCGTTGGCCAGGGCGTGCGTCACGGCCCTCGTGAAGGCGGCCCGGCCCGGCGTGGCGAACAGGCGCGGGCCGGCCTCGGGGCCCCACCGCCGCAGCAGCATCGAGGCCATGGCGTCGAGGGCGGCGTCGCGCCCCGCCGCCCCGGGAACGGCCGGGACGTAGGTCACCGGCCCGCGCTCCTCGGCCAGGCGGCGCATCCGCCGGGGGATGCCGTGGCGGCGGGCCAGGCGGTCGAGGTAGTCGTACGGGTCGTCGAGCCGGTCGAAGCGCACCACGGCGGCGTGCGCCACCTGGCCCATGGGCACGCGGACCAGGTCGTCCCGCTCGCCGAGCGCCGTGATCATCGGCCCCTCGTCGACCAACCGGCGGGCGTTGACGGCCGCCGACCGGTGGTGCAGCAGTTCGGTCAGGTGGCCGGTGATGGCGGCGGCGACCGGGGCGGGGTCGGGGCCGAGCAGCGGCTCGCCGTGGTCGCCGTGCTCGGTACCGGCCGTCACGAGGAGGAGGAACCCGTTGCGGGTGCCGCCCAGCGTCGTGCGGGCGAACGGCGCCATCCCGACCAGCTGGTCGCCCCGCCACACGGTCACGGCGTGGACGCCGGCGGAGCGCTCCATGTGCCGGTACCACGTCAGGACGAACGCGGGGCTGGCGAAGGCGGTCGCCCCCGGGGTGGCGTGGACCAGCGTCCGCCACGCCCCGACCAGCGGCGTGAGCTGGTCGAGCCGGGTGACGACCTCGACCCGCAGGCCCGCCTCGGTGGTGGGGCCGGTGGGCGGCACCCGGACGAGCGCCGGGGCCCGCGTGAAGGCGGGGACGACGGCGCCGCCGCGGACCGGGACGTGCACGGTGACGGCCGGTGTGACCGGGGCGGCCCCCGGGTGCGTGGGCGCGGCGGCGACCAGGAAGTCCTGGCTCAGCTTGCGCGGGTCCCGACGCCCACCCATGGCCCTACGAAAATTAGTGCGGTACGGAGCACTATGGGCAGGAGCGTCACACGGGAATTCATGCCGTGGTCGGTTCCTTGCGGGCCGTCCCGAGGGCGGCGCCGTAGGCCTCGTGCCGGCGAGCGCCGCCTGGGCGAGCTCACGTCGCCAAGTGGCGGTACCCGATGGACACGCGATCGGTCAGCACCGAAGGCTCGACGCCGTTGTCGAGCGGCGTCGAGGCCGCTGGCGGGGCCCATCACGCGGCCGCGCCGCACCACCAGGGACGGGACGTTGGCCATCGAAATGACCGTACGGGCCCGGTGTTTCCTTCCGGTTTCGCGCCGGTGACCCGTTCCCGACGACTCGTCAGGCGACGCCCTGGAGGCGCTCCGACGCGGCGCGGTGGCGGGCGAGGACGTCCTCGACGCCGTCCGCCCGCAGCTCGCCGTCCTCGACGAGGACCTCGCCGTTGACGACGGTGTGGTGCGCCGCCGTCGGGCCGCACCGGAGCCAGGCCTCGACCAGGTCGGTGAGGGCGCCGGCGTAGGTGATGCCGCCCAGCTTCCAGGCCACGAGGTCGGCGGTCGCCCCCGGGGCCAGCATGCCGAGCTCGCCCTGGCGGCCGAGGCAGGCGGCCGAACCCAGCGTGGCGACCTCCAGGGCGTCGCGGGCGCCGAACGAGGCCGGCCCGCCCCGCTGGCGGGCCAGCAGGAGGGCGCCGCGGGCCTCCAGCCACAGGGAGGCGCAGTCGGTGGAGGCGGAGCCGTCGCAACCGAGGCCGACCGGCACGCCGGCGGTGCGGTAGGCGGACACCGGGGCGATCCCGCCCCCGCCGATGAGCATGTTCGAGCTGGGGCAGTGGGCCACGCCGGTGCCCCACCCGGCCATCCGGGCGACCTCCTCGTCGCTCGGGTAGATGCAGTGCGCCACCCACGAGCGGTCGGAGGCCCAGCCGCAGTCCTCGAAGTGCTCGATCGGCCGCTTGCCGAACGTGTCGAGGCAGAACGTGTCCTCGTCCGGGTCCTCGGCCAGGTGCGTGTGGAGGCGGACGTCCAGTCGCTCGGCCAGCTCGGCGGTGCGGGTCATGAGCCCGGGCGTGACCGAGAATGGCGAGCACGGCGCCAGGGCGATGCGGACCATGGCGCCCGGCGACCGGTCGTGGTGGCGGGCCACCGCCTCCTCGCTGGCGGCGAGGATCGTGTCGTCGTCCTGGACCACCGAGTCCGGCGGCAGGCCGCCGTCCTTCTGCGACAGAGACATCGACCCGCGGGTGGGGTGGAAGCGGACGCCGAGGTCGCGGGCGGCCGCCACCTCCGCGCCGAGCAGGTCGCCGCCGTTGGCGGGATGGACGTAGAGGTGGTCGGTCGACGTGGTGCAGCCGCCCAGGGCCAGCTCGGCCAGGCCGACCCAGGCGGAGACGTAGGACGCCTCCTCGTCGAGCAGCGCCCAGCGCGGGTAGAGCGTGGTCAGCCAGTCGAACAGCGACGCCCGGGTGGCCGGCGCGAAGGAACGCGTCAGGTTCTGGTAGATGTGGTGATGGGTGTTGATCAGGCCCGGCGTGACCAGGCAGCCGTCGGCCCGCAGCGTCCGCGTCGCCTCCGGCGGCGGGTCACCGGCGCCGCCCACCGCCACCACGAACCCGTCCCGGCACGCCACCCAGCCGCCGGCCAGCTCACGCCGGTCGCCGTCCATCGTGACGAGCAGCTCGGCCCCGGTCACAAGCAGGTCGACCGGCCCGTCGGGCCCGGGCGGCGGGCCGACGGGGCCCGTGCTCACGAGACGGTCCAGTCGTCGATCGCCGAGAGCAGGCCCGCCTTGACCCGCTTGGGGGCGCCCGACGCCCGGGCGGACGTGCGGGCGATCTCGGCCAGCTCGGAGTCGCTCAGGCCCCAGTACTTGCGAGCCACGGCGTACTCGTCGGCGACCAGCGAGCCGAAGAACAGCTGGTCGTCGCTGCCGAGCGTGACCGGCACGCCGGCATCGAGCAGGACGGGCAGCGGGTGCTCGTCGAGGTGCCCGACCACCGAGAGCTTGAGGTTGGAGGTGGGGCACACGTCGCAGGTGATCTCGCCGTCGGCCAGGCGGACCACCAGCTGGGGGTCCTCCACCGAGCGGACGCCGTGTGCTACCCGGTTCGCCCCTAGCGCCAGAGCGCCGGCCACGCTCTCGGGGCCGACCGTCTCGCCGGCGTGCGGCACGACGAGCAGGCCCGCCTCGGCGGCGATGGCGCAGGCCCGGGCGAACGGCGCCGGTCCGACCCGCTGCTCGTCGCCGGAAAGGCCGAAGCCCACGATGCCCTCGATGGCGCGCTCGGCAGCCCAGCCGGCCATACGCTCGGCCTCCTCGGCCGGCATCACGCGGTTGTGCCCGATGATCACGCCCCAGTCCACGCCGGTCTCGGCGGCGCCGCGGGCGAAGCCGGCCCGCATGTGCGCCCACACCTCGTCGAGCGTCCCGAGGGTGGGGGCGTAGAGCTGCGGCTCGACGTGCGGCTCGCACCAGCGCACGCCCTGGGCGGCCTCGTCGACCAGCAGCTCGTAGCAGATGCGCTCGAGATCGACGCCCTTGGTGATGGCGGAGACGGCGATGGCGTAGCGCTCGATGAACTCCGGGAGCGTCCGGAACGCCTGAAGGTCGTCGAGGGCGATGCCGTTGCGGCCCGCCAGTTCGGCGATGGTCGCCGGCCGGGCGCTGCCCTCCAGGTGGAGGTGCAGGTGCGCCTTGGGCAGCGTCGTGAGGTCGCGCGTCATGAGGGGGTCGGTCCGCCCGGAGTCATCACGCGACATGTACCAGACTCAACGGGACGGTGAGGGTGGTTCACCGAGTCGTGACACAGCGTTTTCCTGCTCACGCAGGTCAGCATCGGTGCCGGGGCCGTCGTGGCGCGAGACTTGCAACGAGACGCGCGTGGCGCCGGCCGTCACCGCCGCGCGGACCACGGCGTCGAGGGCGTCGAGCACGGCCGTGCCTGCCCCGGTGATCGACGTGCCGAACGGGCCGAACTCCACACGCAGCCCCGTCCGGGCGGCGGCGTCCTCGGCGGCGGCCAGGGCGGCCCGCACGTGGGGGCCCGGGTCCCCCTCCACGAAGGGCTCGACGGTGAACTCGACGACGAGGCCGGCGCCGGCCCCTGCGCTGGTCATGGCCTCACGTCGCTCCGGCGTTCAGGTAGTTGTAGACGGTGAACCGGCTGACGCCGAGGGCGTCGGCCACCTCCTCGACCGCCCGGCGGAGCTGGAAGGCGCCGCGCCGGTCGAGCCGGCGGACGGCCTCCTGCTTGGCCTCGCGGGACAGGGAGGCCAGCCCGCCGCCCAGTTCGGACTCGACGGCGGCGATCATGCGCTCCAGGGTGCCGTGGACGCCCGGCAACCGCAGCCCACCGACCAGCTGGCCGTCCCACCGCAGGGGGACGTCGCCGGCGTCGAGGTCGTCGAGCGCCCGCCCCTCGACCAGGTCGGCGCCGAGGGCGGCGGCCACCGGTTCGAGGGCGACGAGCAGGGGATGCCGCTCGGACACGTCGGCAGCGTAAGCCGTGCCCGAGGCGCCGACCGGAACGCGCGTCGCCGGAGAGCGGTCAGGCGTTGGGGAGGTCGCCGGCCGCCCAGCGGCGGAGGGCGGCGGCGGTGTCGGTGACGCTGAGCCCGATGAGGACCGGCACGACGTCGCGCTCGTCGGACGCCCACCGGCCGGCGAGGGTCGCCGGCACGTTCGTGACGACGGCGCCGACCTGGCTGGAGGACAGCACGCCGTCGAGCCACGCCCGGCGGGTCAGCGGCCATTCCCGCAGGCGGCGCGCCGTGAGCACGAGCCGCTCCGCATCGGTGTAGCTGAGCCGGGCCTGGCGCCGGAGCCAGATGGCCAGCGGGGGCTCGCCGGGGCGCAGCTGCGACCAGCGGGCGTCGAGCTCGCCGATGGCGACGCTGACGCGGGCGCCGAGGCGGTCGTGGAGCCGGATCGCCTCGACCGTCGCCGCCGGCTCTGTCGGCATCTGGAGGTCCGCGATGGCCCCCGCCAGCTGCTCGAACATGAGCAGTAGCGTACATGTGTTCGTATCAGATGGCTACCCGCCGAGTGGTGGATCCCCCGGCGAAAACCTGACGGTCGGACCCGCCGTCGGCCGGCTACCCCTTCAGCTCCACGGCCATCGCCAGGCGGTGGCGCGGGCCCTCCTCGACGACGAGGGCGACGCGCTCGAGGTGGCCCTCCCACGGCTCCTCGGCCGCCTCGACGAGGAGGTCGACCACGGCGCCGAGCTGGTCCGGCTCGACGCCCTGCGAGGCGAGCGTGACATGCGGGTTCCATGTCGCGGTCGTGGTGTAGCGGCTGATATCGCCGAGGCTCGGCTCGACCGCCGCCGCCACGGCGGACCGCAGCGCGTCGAGCTCGGGCGTCCGCACCGCCGAGCGGACCACGGCGCAGCCGACGGTCGGCGACGGAGCGAGGAACAGCGTCCACGGCTCGGCGTGGAACGGCGTCCTGGCGAGGGTGGACGCCACATCTCGGACGCCGTGGCCCGCAGCGTCCTCGTCGACGCGCTGGCCGACCACGAGGCTCAGGTGGGGGAGCGGCAGGGCGTCGAGGCTGGCCTCGCCGACCAGCTCGGACACCCGCCGCCGCAGCGCTCGGACCCGCTCCTCGGTCGCCTGGTCGAGCAGGCCGACGACGCCGTGGCTCATGCCCCCCATCGTCGCACGTCCGCTGCGGGGCGCCGCCGGCCCGCGGCCCGCCCTCAGGCGCCGCCGCCCTCCCCGCCCCGGATCGCCCCGGTGGCGCCCGGCTCGAGGAACTCGAGGTCCATCTCGAACTTCACGACGTCGCCCAGGCCGGCATCGCCGACGGTCCCGAACGAGAGGCCGTAGTCCTTCCGGCTGATCTCGCCGCTCGTCGAGAAGCCGGCCCGCAGGTCGCCCATCGCGGCGTTGGTCCCGTTGAACTCGACGTCGAACCGGGCCGGCCGCGCCACGTCGCCGATGGCGAGCGCGCCCTCCATGACCCAGTCGCCGCCGGACCCGATGATGCGGGTCGACGTGAAGGTCATGGTCGGGCGGTTCGCCACGTCGAGGAAGTCGGGCTCCTTGACGTGGGCGTCGCGGTCCGAGATCCCGGTGTCGATGGAGTCGAGGTACACGGTCGCCTCGACCCGGACGTCCTCGGGGGCCTCGCCCACGTCGAGGGTGGCCTCGACGCGGGCGAAGCGTCCCCGGACCCGGGCCAGCCCCAAGTGGCGGATGGCGAACGTCACGTCGGTGTGGAGGGTGTCGAGCGCCCACCGGCCGGGGGCGAGCGGGAGGGTGGAGGTGTGGGTCGTGGTCGTCATGCCCGCCACGCTGCGCCCGTCCGGCGCCGCCGGGGAGGCCGAGCCTCTCCGGGGAGGCCGGCACCCGGGGAGCTGCGCACCCTGTGAGTGACACGGCCACCCTGTTCCCCGGTGTTTGCCGGCATTATGGCGCGGTGGCGACACGCACGGAGTTCGGCGAGTTCCTGAGGGCGCGGCGTGAGCGGGTGACGCCGGCCGAGGCGGGCCTCCCCGGCGGCGGCCGCCGCCGGACCCCGGGCCTGCGCCGCGAGGAGCTGGCCATGCTCGCCGGCATCAGCGTCGACTACCTCGTCCGTCTCGAACAGGGCCGCGAGACCAGTCCGTCGGCCTCGGTCGTGCGCTCGCTGGCCGACGCTCTCGGGCTCGGCCGCGACGAGCTGGCCCACATGTACGGCCTCGTGGCGCGCTACGAGAAGCCCGAGATGTGCCCGAACATCACCGCCACCCCGCTCGTATCCGACGGCACCCGGGCGCTGCTCGACCGGCTGCCGGAGACACCGGCGTTCGTCATCGACCCGTTCACCAACGTGCTGGCCTGGAACGACGCCTTCGAGACGCTGATGGCGCCGACGGGCGTCCTCGAGGCCGACCCGCCCAACCTGACCCGGTTCACGTTCCGGGACGCCCGCGCCCGCACGCTCTATCGCGACTGGGAGGCGATCGCCCGCGAGCACGCGGGCAACCTCCGGTCCCACGCCGGCGACTGCGACGACCTGCCCGGACGGGCGCTGGTGAGCGAGCTGACGACCACGAGCCCCGAGTTCGTGCGGTTCTGGTCCGAGTACCGGGTGGGCGAGAAGCGGACCGGCGTGAAGGCCCTGTCCCACCCGACCGTGGGCCACCTCGACCTCGCGTTCACGGCCCTGGGCCTGCCCGAGCCCGGCAGGCTCCGCATGGTCACCTACCTGCCGGCCGACGAGGACAGCGCGGTCAAGCTCGACCGGCTGCTGGCCCCGCCCCGCACTGGCCGCCCCCTCCTCCGCGTCGTCGACGCCTAGCGCGGGTCGGGCCGCCCGCAGCGCCTGGCGGCCTAGGACGGCTAGAAGTGGCGTTCTCGTGGGGCGAAGTCGTCCCACGGGGACCGTGGCGGCGCCGGCGGGACCGGCGGGACCCGCGGGACGGGCGGCGCCGGCGGGACGGGCGCGGGCCCGTGGGCCGGCCAACTCGTGGGCCCGGCCGCATCGCCGTGGGTGTGGCCGGCGTGGGCGTCGTCGCCGGGGCGCAGGGCGACGGCGGCCAGGGCGGTGGTGACCGGCACGGCGAGCACCAGCCCGATCGAGCCCACCAACATGCGGACGACCTCGGCGGCGATGACCTCGCTCGTCAGGATGCGGCCCAGCGGCCGGTCGCCCTGGGCGAAGAGCAGCAGCAGCGGGAGGGATGCCCCCGCGTACGCCAGCACCAGCGTGTTCACGGTCGACGCCACGTGGTCGCGCCCGACCCGGATGGCCTCGGCGTACAGCCGGCGGGCGGGCATCGTGGGGTCGGCCCGGCGCAACGCCGCCACCGTCGACACCTGGCTCACGGTCACGTCGTCGAGCACGCCGAGGGCGCCGACGACGATGCCGGCCACCAAGAGCCCTCGCAGGTCGAGGGCGCCGGCGGTCACCCGGAGGACCTGGGCGTCGCTGTTCGCCAGCCCGGTCAGGTGGGCGGCGCCGGCCACGACGAAGGCGAGAACGGTCGTGGCGGCCAGCGACACGAGGGTCCCGGCCAGTGCCACGGTCGTGGCCCGGTTCACGCCGTGGGCCAGGTAGAGGGCCACGAAGGCGATGACCACGGTGCCGGACAGCGCCACGAGGAGGGCGTTCTCGTCCCGCAGCAGCGACGGGACGACGAACGACACCAGGACGACGCCGCTGAGCACCAGGCCCGCCAGCGCACGCACCCCCTGCCACCGGCCGAACGCCACCACGACGACCACGAACGCCAGCACGAGGCCGACGAGCGGCACGCTCCGCTGGAAGTCCACGAACGAGTAGCGGAACTCCGGCGGGCTCGTGGACACGTCGAGGAGGACGATGTCGTCACCGGCGGCCAGGTCCGGCACCTCGAACTGCGTGGCGAGGACGCGGAACGCCGCCTCGGTCCCGGACTCGTCGCCCGAGGTCAGGCGGACCGACACGATCCGGCAGTCGCCGAGGGCGTCGACCTCGATCTCCTGGCACGTGCCGTCCTCGACGCCGGTGACCGTGGCGTCGACGTAGGTCGTGGGCTGGACGCCGAGGTCCGGTGCCTCGCCCCGGGGCCAGGCCACCACGACGCCGAGCAGGGCCAGGGCACCCACCACCGCCACGGCGACGCCGAGCCAGCGGACGGGCAGCGGCTCCTCGGTATCTGGTCGTCGGGCAATCGTCACGAAACAGTCACCGCATCGATGTGTAGCTCACCCAGAGAGGTGGTATGTGTACCGGGCGTAGCAATCAGGCCGCCCCCGGGCCCGCGTCGGGGGTACCAGATCGTCGGTCGACCGGCACGGGCGGGACAAACCTAGTCCCGCGTGGGCCCACCACTCGCCCGACGGTGTCGGCACCGTGCGGTGCGGCCCTGTTCGGGGGCCGCACCGCACCTCGTCTGATTCGGGCCGTCTCCCGCCGGGAGCAGGGCCCAGGCCGCCGCCCGACGGTCGCCGTCGTCGGGCGGCGACCCGATCGCGGGTCGCCGCGGCGGGTCGCCGCGCTAGTCGTCGGCGCCGAGGCCGGCGGGCAGCGGGATCGTGTCGCGGGCCGGCGGGCGGGTCATCCGCTCGGCGGCGGCCATGCCGAAGGGCCACGCCTCCGACCGGGTGGTCGTGCCGTGGCCGGCCGTGTGCTGCATGACGGTCACGTCGTCGCCGGGCTCGCACAGGCGCAGGCACAGCAGCAGGAGGGCCGCTGGGGTCGGTGGCAGGGCGAACACGGTGCGCCGGAAGCCCCGGAGGGTGCCGGCGAACCGCAGTTCGGTGGCCACGACCTCGTGGGCGGCGAAGGCGCTGTGGAGCAGGGTGTCGACCTCGTCGGCGGCGCGCCCCAGGGCCTCGCGGCCGGCCCGGTCGACCATGCCGTCGTCGGCGCCGTCGTCGGCGAGGAAGCGGCCGACGTCGTCGGCGAGCCAGCGGACCGGGCATCCGTGCGGCCAGGGGGAGGTCACGTCGGCGCTGGTGTCGTCGTGGTCGTGGCTCACCTGGGTCCCTCCGGGGGCGCTGGGCTGTGCCGTTAGGTAAGCCTAACTACAGCCGCCGTGTCAACCTTCCGTGGGGTGCGTGCAAGGCTTCCCCGATGTTCGAGGACGGCGGGCCGCCCCGACCGGACGTGCCGCCGCCTCCGGCGCCACCGGCGAAGCCGCTGCCCAGACGCCTGGTCCTGTTCCCCGTCGTCGCTGTGCTCGTGGTCGTGGCCGTGGTGGCGGCCCGCCGGCTGACGGACGACGACGAGCCCGGGCCGGTCGCGGCCGGCCCGGTCCCGGCCGACCCGTCCGCCGGCTGTGGCCGGCCGACCGGCGTGTCGGCGGGGGCCGAGCTCCTGCAACTTGACGAGGGCGACGGCCGCGAGGGCCGCACCTACGTCCGCGAGGTCCCGTCCGCCCACGACGGGACGACGCCGCTCCCCCTCGTCGTCGACCTGCACGGCTTCGCCGGGAACGCCCTGGCCCAGGCCGACTACACGGGGCTGGGCGCCACCGGCGAGGCGGAGGGCTTCGTCACCCTGACCCCGCAGGGGCGGGGCGACCCGGCCGCCTGGGACGCCCTGCCCGGGTCCGCCGACATCGCCTTCTTCGGACGCCTGCTCGACCGGGCCGAGGCGGACCTGTGCCTCGACCGGAACCGGGTCTACGCCGCCGGCCTGTCCAACGGCGCCATGCTCGCCTCCACGCTGGCCTGCGTGGCCGGCGACCGCGTCGCCGCCGTGGGGGCGGTGGCGGGCGTGTCGGCGGTCATCCCGGTGGGGGTGCCGGCGTCCGAGTCGTGCCCGTCCGGCCGGCGGGTCCCGATCGTGGCGTTCCACGGGACGGACGACCGGGTGGTCCGCTTCGACGGCGGGCTCGGCCCCGGCGTCGCCGACCTGCCGGCGCCGGACGGGCGGACGATCGGCGACATCGTCCGCCGCAGCGACCTGTCCGTCCCCGAGATCATGGCCGTGTGGGCCGAGCGGGACGGCTGCGACGGCGACCCGGGCCCGGCCGTGCCGGTGGAGGGCGACGTCTCGCTGGTGGCCTACGACTGCCCGGACGGCGTGGCCGTCGAGCTCTACGTCGTCGACGGCGGCGGGCACCACTGGCCGGGCGCCCGCGAGGACCCCGCCTATGCCCCGCTGGCCGAGGCGATCGACGAGCTGGGCGAGCCGTCGCCCGTGTCGGCCAACGACCTCATGTGGTCCTTCTTCGCTCGTCACCCACGCCGCTGACGGCCCGGCTGGCCCGGCGGTCGCCGGCCGGTCCGAGGTGGACCCAGCAGTCCTTCCCCAGCCGCTTGGCCTCGTACATGGCGGCGTCGGCCATACGGCGCAGGCCGTCGTCGTCCGCCCGGGCCGGCCCGGCGATGCCGATCGACACGCTGACCCCCACGCCGCCCGCCACGTCGCGGGCCAGGCGGACGGCCGTGAGCAGGCGGTCGCCCAGGGGCGCCGGGTCGCCCGGCGGGGACACGACGATGGCGAACTCGTCGCCGCCGACCCGGGCGACGAGGTCGTCCGCCCGGACCACCGACCGCATCGCCTGCGCCACCGCCCCCAGGACCGTGTCGCCGACGTGGTGCCCGTGCGTGTCGTTCACCGACTTGAACCCGTCGAGGTCGCAGAACAGGAACAGGACGTCGGCGTCGTCGCCGGCCAGCTCGCCCATCCGACGCTCGAGGGCGGCCCGGTTGGCGGCGCCGGTGAGTTGGTCCTGCTGGGCCAGCGTCGCCAGCTCGCGGTACTCGATGATGCGCTCGTGCTCGTCCCGCACGGTCAGGACCAGCTCGTCGGGCACGCCCGAGTCCGGCTCCGCCACGACGCGCCAGGTCAGCTCCGACCAGCGCCACTCCTCGCCCGAGCGCATGCGGACCGCGAGGTGGTCGGTCCGGGCCGACGCCCTCCGCAGGGCTTCGGCCAGCTCGTCCCGGTCGGACGGGTGGGCCAGGTCGGCGGCGGCGGTGCCCTCCAGCCGGCTCGCCGGGAGCCCGGTCATGCGGGCCAGCACCGGCGACGCCCACTGGATCACCCCGTCCCGGTCGAGCAGCGCCAGCCCCTCCGGGATGAACTCGGCGATGCGGCGGGCGCGGGCGTCGGCGAGGGCCAGGGCGCCGCGGTCCAGCGAGCGGGTGACCCCCTGGACCAGCAGGCCGGACAGCAGCTCGACCTGGTTCACGCACGAGGGCTCCCACTGGCGCGGGTGGTGGTACACCTGCAGCCCGCAGATCCCCAGCAGCGTGGTGCCGACGCGGACCGGCGCGATGAGGATGCCCCGCAGGTCGTTGAGCCGGGCCGCCGCCCGCTCGAACGGCGAGATGTCGATGCGGTCCAGGTCGGCGACCACGATCGTGTGGCCGAGCCGTAGCAGCTCGATCGAGGACCCGAACAGGTCCCCGAGCGGCGTGCCGATGCCCGGGCCGCGGTACGACTCGCCCGGCCGGACCCAGCGCCAGTCGTGGCTCATCCGCTCGTCGTCGTCGATGAGCATGGTGAACGCCATGTCGGCCTCGGCGAACCGGCCCAGGTGCTCGAGGCAGGTCTCCACGGCGACGTCGAGCGTGTCCCGCCGGGCGGCGCCGAGGACCCGCGACAGCAGGGCGGCGAGCGTGGGGAAGTGCGGTTCGCGGTCCTCGTCCTGCGGCCCGTCCGACGCGTCGGAGGGCCCACCCGGGGGCTCGGTCGTCCGCCCGGAATCGGCCCCCGACGGGCCGTCGGTCACGTCACTCCCACGCCGCTCACCGTCGTGACCGTGCGTCAAACGACGGCCACTGTCAACGTTCCCGCCGGTAATTCCCCCGAACAAAACGCAGGTCAGCTCCCTAATTCAGCCAGGGAAGTCGCCGAAGTCGATGCGGAGGGGGCGGAGGGCGTCGGTGACGGCGTCGAGGTCGTCGGGGGCGAGGGCGCCCATGCCGATGTTGGCCGCGCTCACGGCCTCGGTGGCCTTCTCGGCGACCAGGCGGCCCTCGTCGGTGATCTCCGCCAGGGTCGTGCGCCGGTCGGTGGGGTGCTTCGTGCGGGTGGCGAAGCCCTGGGCCTCGAGCCGGTCGACGATGTTGGTGACGCTCGTCGGGTGGAGCATGAGCCGGTCGCCCATCTTGCCGAGCGGCAGGGCCCCGGTCCGGCTGAACGACAGCAGCACCAGTGCCTCGTAGCGGGCGAAGGAGAGGTCGAACGGGCGCAGCGCCTCGTCCATCCGGGCGGTCACGATCTGGGCGGCCCGCATGATCGAGGTCGCGGCCGACATCGCCGCGGCGGCGGGCCAGCGACGGGCCTCCCACTGCCGGCGAGCCTCGGCGATGGCGTCGAACGCCAGCGGACGCGGACCGGTCACCGCCGAATGGTAGGGCGCGCACCCGGTGGTGGACGACCGACGGTCGGAAAACCTGCTGTCGAGTACCAAAAGGTCGGACGTCCGAGTACTGTGGACCACGTAGCTGGGGCAGCTTCGGATCGCCCGGCTCTGGCTGGGCGTCGGCTTGCGGCGATGCCGGCACCAGCCAGGGCCGGCCGTCCGGGGGCCGGGCCGTTCCCCCTGGGGCCCGGCCCCCCGGGGTCACGCGAGGAGGTCGGTGAGCGTGGTGCCCGTCAGCGTGCGCACCTCGCGGGCCATGTGGGCCTGGTCTGCGTACCCGGCCTCGGCGGCCGCCCGGGCCAGGCCGACCTGGCGCCGCGCCAGGCGGAGGGCGTCCTGGAAGCGCAGCACCCGCTGCAACGTCTTCGGCCCGTAGCCGAACAGCGCGCGGCTGCGGCGGTGCAGTTGGCGCTCCGACACGCCGAGCGATGCGGCCACCCGCGCCACTGCGCCCGGCCCGTCCTCGGCCCGCAGCGCCCGGGCCAGGGCCGCGCCCCGGACGCCGGCGTCGGCGTCGGCGCCGTCGAGCCGCGCCAGCCGGTCCGCCACGGCGTCGGCCAGGACGAGCTCCGGTCGCCCCGCGGCCGCCCGCTCGGCCAGCTCGCGGGCGGCAGCGGGCGCCCACAGCTCGCCGAGCGGGACGTTGGCGTCGGCCACCGCGTGCAGGGGCACGCCCAGCAGCACGGACGCGACGCCGGGACGGAACCGCAGGCCGGCGTAGGTCGTGGGGCGGGCCACCGGGACCGAGCGGGGGCCGGTGTCCGGCCCGGCGACGATGACGCCGGAAGCGCGACCGTGGTCGCCCAGCCACACGAGGTCGGCGCTGCCGTCCGGGACGACGAGCTGGGGGTCGTCGGGGTGGATCGTGTTGGTCCACACGGCGCTGACGAAGGGAGCCAGCACCGCCGGCGGCGGCGCCTGCCGGTACCCCCGGGTGGCGAGGTCGGCATCCACGCGGCCCAGGGTAGGCGGGGATCGGCGGCCCGCCCGGCGGGCAGGACATTTGGTGTCGGAGCACCCTGCGCGGTGTTACAAGGTGTGCGACGATCGCAACGGGTCAGTGGACTGATCGCGCAGTCCTGCCCCAAGGAGGTGACATGTCCGAGTCACAGCCGAGGATGGGACGACAGCACACACCGCCGACGCCACCGGCGCTCCCCGGCTACGTGGCCAGGCCGAACCTTCGGGTGGTCGACGCCGCGCCGGGCCCCGACCACTACCCGGCCGACGAGTTGCGGCGCGACCTGATGCTCGCCCACACCTCGCGGGCCATCGACGACCGCGAGATCGCCCTGCAGAAGCAGAGCCGCGTCTTCTTCCAGATCTCCGGCGCCGGCCACGAGGCCCTGTACCTGGCGCTCGCCCACGAGCTGCGGCCGGGCTACGACTGGTTCTTCCCGTACTACCGCGACCTGGCGCTCATGCTGGGGATCGGCGTGACCGCCGACGAGGTCCTGCTCCAGGCCGTCGGGTCCCTGGACGACCCGGCGTCCGGGGGACGCCAGATGCCGTCGCACTGGGGCCACCGTGGCGCCCACGTCGTCACGCAGTCGAGCCCGACCGGCAGCCAGTGCCTGCCCGCGGTGGGCTGCGCCGAGGCCGGCCGCTACATCGTGCGCCGGCCCGGGTTGGGCCTGCCCGCCCACGGCGACGAGCTGACCTACGTGAGCCTGGGCGAGGGGGCGACGTCCGAGGGCGAGTTCTGGGAGAGCCTCAACACCGCCTGCGTCGAGGCGCTGCCCGTGCTGTTCGTGGTGGCCGACAACGGCTACGCCATCTCCGTCCCGTCGTCCGAGCAGGCGCCTGCGCCGGTGTCCGAGCTGGTCAGCGGCTTCGCCGGGCTGCACGTCCACACGGTCGACGGCACCGACTACTTCGCGGTCCGCAGCCTCGCCGCCGAGGCCGTGGCGAAGGTACGGGCGGGGACGGGGCCAGCGCTCATCCACGCCACCGTGACCCGGCCCTACTCACACTCGGCGGCCGACACGCAGTCCAAGTACCGGCTGCCGGGCGAGCTGGCCACCGAGGCCCAGAAGGACCCGATCGCCCGGTTCGAGAAGGCGCTGATCGAGGCGCACGTCGTGACGCCCGAGGAGGCGGCCGCCATCCGGGCCGAGGCCCGCGAGCACGTGGCGGCGGCGGCCAAGCGCGCCCTCGGCGCCCGGCGGCCCGACCCGGCCACCGTGCTCGACCACGTCGTGGCGCTGCCGGACATCGCCGACCCCGGCGAGCCGCCCGCCGCGGGTGACGAGGGCGCCGGCGAGCTGGTGGCGATGGGCGAGGCGATCCGGCGGACGCTGCACGAGGTCATGGCGGCCGACGAGCGCATCCGCGTGTTCGGCGAGGACGTGGCCGACGCCCGCGAGGCGATCATGGCCGACGTCGAGGGCAAGGGGGGCGTGTTCGGCACGACCCACGGGCTGCAGCGGGAGTTCGGGCGGGCCCGGTGCTACAACACGCCGCTGGCCGAGGCGAACATCATCGGCCGGGCCGTCGGCCAGGCGGTACGCGGGCTCAAGCCGGCGCCGGAGATCCAGTTCTTCGACTACATCTGGCCCGCCATGCAGCAGGTCAAGAGCGAGGCAGCGACGATCCGCTGGCGCTCCGCCGGGGCCTTCACCTGCCCGACGGTGATCCGGGTGCCGATCGGCGGCTACCTGCAGGGCGGCGCCATCTGGCACTCGCAGTCGGGCGAGTCGATCTTCGGCCACGTCCCCGGGCTGCTCATCGCCTTCCCGTCGAGGGCGAGCGACGCCGCCGGCCTGCTGCGGGCCGCGTTCCGCTGCGAGGACCCGGTCCTCTTCCTCGAGCACAAGCACCTGCTGCGCCAGCCCTACACGCGGGAGGCGTTCCCCGGCCCGGACCACGTCGTGCCGTTCGGCAAGGGCCGCTACGTCACCCGGGGCGACGACCTGACGATCGTCACCTGGGGCGCCACGGTCGAGCGCTGCCGGCAGGCCGCGGCCCAGCTGGGCGAGTCGGACGACTGCCGCATCGAGATCATCGACCTCCGCACGATCGTCCCCTGGGACCAGGAGATGGTCGCCGAGTCGGTGGCGCGGACGTCACGGCTGCTGGTCGTCCACGAGGACAACGTGCGCGGCGGCTTCGGCGGCGAGGTCGCCGCCTGGGTCACGGAGAACATGTTCTGGGACCTCGACGCCCCGGTGATCCGGGTCGGTGCCCAGGACTGCCACGTGGCGTACGCCCCCGAGCTGGAGAACGTGATCCTCCCCCAGGTCGCCGGCATCGCCGACGCCGCCCGCCGGGTCCTCGGCGCCTGACTCCCCGGCACACCGACCGCCCCCCGCCGGCGCCGGGCCCGCTCAGACGGGGTGGGTGAGGAGGCGGCGGGGGGTGTCGTCGTCGTAGGCGGCGAAGAACACCGTGAGGGCGTCGAGCATGTGGGCGAACGACCGCGCCGCGAAGAGCACCGGCTGGTAGTGGGTGATGTCGTAGTCGAGCGTGCCCATGGCGGCGAGGTCCCACGGGCGGACCTCGGCCCGCCTGAAGGCGGCGATCTCGCCGTACGACGAGAGCAGCCCGGCGCCGTAGGCCCGCAGCTCGCCGTCCTCCCACAGGACGCCGAACTCCAGGGTGAACCAGAACACCTTCGAGAAGAAGGCCAGGGCGTCCTCCGTCGTGGCCCGCAGCGACGCCTTCCCCGCCTCCTCGTACAGGTCGGCGAACGCGGGGTTCGCCAGCATGTTGGCGTGCCCGATGACCTCGTGGACGACGTCCGGCTCCGGCGTGTACAGCGGGACCGAGTGGTGCCGGACGTACTGGGTGGACAGGAACGTCCGGTCGGCCAGCGAGCCGTAGAAGACGCGGGTGGGCACGAGCCCCGGCACGGGGCGGACGTGGAACCGGGCCAGCTCCCACAGCCGCTGGTCGACCAGCCGCAGCTGCGGGACCCGGTCGGTCGGCAGCGCCAGGGCCGCCGCACCGTCGAGGTACGCCCGGCAGGCGTAGGCGCGGTGGCGCTCGGCGAGCTTGCCGGACACCGTGCGCCACACCTCGTCCTCCTCCGGCGCGTAGGTCACGTCGGGGATGGGGTCGCCGGGCCGGTGCGCGGCGCCGACCGCGGCGATGGCGGCGCGCCGCTGGCGGTACGCCTGGTCGCTCACGCCGGGGTGGTCGTCCGGCAGGTCGAGGTCGTCGGAGGGCGCGGTTTGCGCCATGTCTCCACTCTTGCCCCGCGATCGGGCGACCACAACCCCCGAAGGCCAGACACATCCCACAGCCGGCGATCGGACGATCACCGGGTGTGGAAGCCGGTCACATCCCGAACATCTGCGTCCAGTACCAGCCGTCGGACGCCACGCCCACGCCGATGACCCGGTAGCTGCAGTTCACGATGTTGGCCCGGTGGCCCTCGGAGTTCATCCAGCCATCCATGACGGCGGCGGCGTCCGGGTAGCCCTGGGCGATGTTCTCGCCGATGCCCGTGCCGGTGTAGCCGGCGGCCCGGGCCCGGTCGGACGGGTCCTGCCCCTCCGGCGTCACGTGGTCCATGTAGTCGCGGGCCGACATGTCGGTGCTGTGGAGCAGCGCCGCCTCGTCGAGGTTCTCGTCGACCGTGAGGGCGGGGCACCCGGCGGTGGCCCGGACCTCGTTGACGAGCGTGAACACCTGCTCGGCTGCGGTCGCCGCCTCGGGCGGCTCCGACGGCGGGGCCGTCGTCGTCGGCGCCTCGCTGGTCGTCGGGGTCGCCGCAGCCGTCGTCGTGGTGGCCTCCGGCGCGGCCTCGGTCGTGGTGGCGGCCACGCGCTCGGTCGTCGTCGTGGCGTCGCGGGTCGTGGTGGTCCGCCGCGTCGTGGTCGTCGTGACCTCGGTCCCCGAGGACACGGGCCCGCCGTCGATGTCGGGGGCACCGCCGCTGAGCGACGCGGCACCCTGCTCGGCACCGCCGCTCGCCGCGAGCTCGTCGGCCCCGTCGTCGGAGACGCCGCCCACCATCACATAGACGAGGACGGGCGCCAGCACGGCGATAGCGAGGATCAAGCCCAGCGTGAGCGCCGACGGAGGACGTCGGGGATTCACGGTCCGGCACGCTACAACCTCGTTACGCCCGGGGGGAACCCCGTCCGCTATTCGCCACTTTGCGTGGCGCGCATTTCGCTCGTCACGTTTCGCGACGTCGCCCCATGGGTACGGCGGGCGAGTCCGGGGCTCCCGGCGCCGTCGCTCCGCCGACGGCGCGGGCCACGGGCGGGCTCGACACGTCCCAGGGGGGCGACATGGCCGAGATGATCCTGTTCGGGCTGCTCACGATGATGGCCGTCGTAATCGTGGCCGGCCTCCTCGACCGGCTGCTCGACTTCGACGAGCTGCCGACCTCGACCGACGGTGACCCGTGGGGGAACGACCGGCGCTGACGCCGCCGGTGGTCCCCCAGGGGCCACCCCACACCGCCCCCACCGCTCCACGGCGACCTCAGCCCAGGCCGACGACCTGCTTCGGCGGGTAGGTCGCGTACGTGACCAGGTGGCCCCGGATGCCGTGGGCGAAGGCCTCCTGGTAGGCCAGCTTGCGGACCATGTACGAGCGTGACTCCTTGGGGTCCAGGTACAGGTTGTGCAGGCGGGCGTAGGTGTACTTCTGCGCCACGCCGCTGAACCCGCCGGGGTTGTGCGTGTCGCCGGTCGTCACGGGGTCGTCCGACGTCGACGCGAGCACGAACTTGTACTCGCCGCACCGCAGCGCCGAGTAGGTGCTGCCCAGCCAGTAGTGGTGGAACTTGCGGTTCGAGTGCTGGTCGCCGGCGAGCAGGAATGACGCCTGGTCGACGCCGTCGCAGAAGCGGTCGTCCGGCAGGGCGTCCTCGGCGCCGGCCAGGCGCAGCGCGGTGGGCACGAGGTCGCAGAAGTCGACGATGCCGTCCGACACGCGGCCGGCCTCCACCATCCCGGGCCAGGCGACGATCGCCGGGACGCGCACGCCGCCCTCCCACGTCGAGCCTTTGGAGCAGCGGAACGGCGTGTAGGCGGCGTCGGGCCAGGTCTCCATCTCCGGCCCGTTGTCGGAGGTCACCAGCACGAGCGTGTCCTCGAGTTGACCCGTCTCCTCCAGGACGGCGACGAGGCGGCCCACGATGGCGTCCAGCTCGACGATCGTGTCCTTGTAGGGGTGGCGGGCGGGGGAGGACCCCCGGAACTCCTCCTTCGGGTAGTTGTCGAAGTGGGCACCGCGGGTGTTGTGGTAGAGGAGCCACGGCCGCTCCTCGGTCGCCATCCGGCGGACGAAGGCCTCGCTGTAGGCGCACCACCTGTCGTCCAGCAGCGACAGCACCGGGATCGTGACCTCTTCGACCCGTTCGAGCTCTCCGCCGCGCTCGGCGTGGACGAAGCACTTCTCGAACGGCAGGTTGCGCAGCCACTCGGTCCGCTCGGGCGAGTCGACGATCTCCGGGAAGAAGTACGGGTCGCGCCACTCGCTGTACATGTCGGACACCGAGAGGAACCCGTAGAAGTCGTCGAAGCCCACGTGCTGCGGCTGGGACTCGACGTTCTCGCCGAGGTGCCACTTGCCGACCGCCTGGGTGACGTACCCGACGCCCGACAGCATCTCGGCCAGGCTGACCTCGCCGTGGAGCCCGCCCGGGTGGCCGTACATGGGAGGGCGCTGGAGGCCGTGGCGCTGGGGGTAACGGCCCGTCAGCAGCGTGGCCCGCGACGGCGTGCACGACGGCTCGGAGTAGCAGGAGGTGAGCCGCAGGCCCCGGGCCGCCAGCCGGTCGATGTGCGGCGTCGGCGCCCCCACGGCCACCCCGCCGCCATAGCAGCCGAAGTCGCCCCAACCCACGTCGTCCATGAGCACGACCAGCACGTTCGGGGCCCGGCCGTGCCGCGCCCGGTGGGCGTCGATCGCCACCTGCGCCGCCGCCTCGTCCTCGGCGAAGACGAAGCGGGGCTCCCGGTGCGGGGCGAGGGCCGTGGTGTCGGACGCGATCGGGTCGTGAGCCATGACGGCGACTGTAGTCATTTGACTACAGATGCGCCCGGCCCGGGATAGGATCGGCGACCGTGCTCGAGACCGGTGGGACCCCGCCCCGCGGGCGGGACGCGGTGGTGGCGGCCCTGCTCGAGGCGGCCGGGCGGGAACTGGCGGCCCGGGGCGTGGCGGGCGTGTCCATCCGGTCGGTGGCGGCGGCGGCCGGCGTGAACCACGGGCTGGTCCACCGGCACTTCGGGTCCAAGGACGGCCTGGTGGCAGCCGTGCTCGACGACCTCGCCCAGCGGATCGCCGACCGGACGGCCGCCGACCCGGGCTGGCCGTTCGCCCTCGACGGCGCAGGCCCCGACGACGAGCTGCTCGACCGGTTCGTGCGGGTCCTCGCCCGCAGCCTCCTCGACGGCGACGGGCGCGTCCTCCAACACCACCACCCGACGATGGCGGCGCTGGTGGCCCGGCTCCGCGACCGGGGGCTGGACGAGGACGCAGCCCGCCTCGGCAGCGCCCAGGTGGCGGCCCTCACGCTGGGGTGGCTGCTCTTCGAGCCGTTCCTGGAGGCCTCGGCCGCCCTCCCGCCCGCCGAGCGGGGCGGCCGCCGCCGGGCGCTCGGCCACGCCGCCGAGCGGCTGGTGACGCCACCGTCCGGGCGGCCGGTTCGCACCGAGCCGCCCGGGTAGCCGCCCGGCATGGCCGAGAGCGCAGACAACGAGGCCGGCGGACGACTACGGGTCGTCGTGACCGGCGCCACGGGAAACATCGGCTCGGCGGTCGTCGACCGCCTGGCGGCCGACCCCTCCGTCGCCGAGGTCGTGGGGGTGGCCCGCCGCCTCCCGAAAGACGAGCCGGGAACGGGGCACGCCGGCGCCAAGGTCACCTACGTCGCCGGCGACGCGGGCGACGAGGACGAGACGGCCCTGCGCCAGGCGTTCACCGGCGCGGACGCCGTCGTCCACCTGGCCTGGCTGTTCCAGCCCACCCACGACCCGATCACGACGTGGCAGGCGAACGCCATCGGCAGCGACCGGGTGTTCCGCCTGGCGGTCGAGGCCGGCGTGCGGGCCATCGTCCACGCCTCGTCGGTCGGCGCCTACTCGCCGGGCGAGGGCCGGACGGTGGACGAGTCCTGGCCCACGCACTCCACCCCGACGGCCGCCTACGGCAGGGAGAAGGCCTACGTCGAGCGCATCCTCGACGCCATCGAGGCGCGCCATCCCGAGATCCGCGTCGTGCGGATGCGGCCCGGGTTCGTGTTCCAGTTCGCCGCCGGGACGTCGCAGCGCCGCATCTTCGCCGGCCCGTTCGTCCCCAAGGCGCTGCTCAAGCGCGGGCGGATCCCCGTCGTGCCGCTGCCGGCCGGGCTGCGGTTCCAGGCCGTGCACTCGGAGGACCTCGCCGACGCCTTCCATGCCGCCGTCGTCCGCGACGTGCGCGGGGCGTTCAACGTGGCGTCCGAGCCGATCATCGATGCGCAGGGGCTGGGCGAGATCCTCGGGGCCAGGGTCGTGACCGTGCCGCGGCCGGTCGTCCGCACGGCCCTCGCCGCCGGCTGGCACGCCCGGCTGGTCCCGGCGGAGCCGGCCCTGTTCGACCTGTTCCTCCCCCTGCCGACCCTCGACACCACCCGGGCCCGCACCGAGCTGGGGTGGGAGCCCACCCGTACCGGCCCCGAGGCGCTGCGCGAGGCACTCGACGGCATGGCCGAAGGCGCCGGCGGGGCCACCGAGCCCCTGGCGGAGGACTCGGTCGCGGGCCGCGCCCACGAGGTCGCCACCGGCGTCGGCGAGCGGCCCTAGGCGTCTGGCGGGCGCCCGGGCGGGTAGCCCTTCGGACGTGGGATCGCACTACCCGGAGGGCGAGGAGCCCACCGACGAGGACCTCCAGGCCACCTTCGCCGACACCGTCGAGGCCCTGGCCGCGGCCGAGGTGCCGTACCTGCTGATCGGCGGGTTGAGCGCGTCGGCGTTCGCCCGGCCGCGCATCACCGACGACATCGACGTGTTCGTCCGGCCCGACATGGCGCGCAAGGTGCTGCACGCGCTCGCCGCCGCCGGCTTCGAGACCGAGGAGACCGACGACCGCTGGCTCTTCAAGGCCTTCAAGCGGGGCGTGCTGGTCGACGTCATCTTCCGCTCCAGCGGCGATGTCTACCTGGACGACGAGATGCTCGAGCGGGCCGACATGCAGGAGCACTGGGGCGTCACGGCCCCGCTCATCTCCCCCGAGGACCTGCTGGTCATCAAGGCCGTGGCGACGACCGAGCACGGGTCGCACCACTGGTACGACGCCCTGGCCGTGATCGCCCGCTGCCCGCTCGACTGGGCGTACCTCATGCGCCGGGCCCGCCAGGCCGGGCCGCGCCGTGTGCTCAGCCTGCTGCTGTACGCCGAGTCGAACGACCTGGCCGTCCCGGCGGAGGTCATCGAGGCCCTGTTCGAGGTCGTCCACCCCCAGCTCAAGGACTCGCTCGACGTGCCGGCCCCCAACGGCCGCACGCCCAAGGAGGAGGCCCGCACATGAGTCCGGACCGCCCGATCCCGCCCGAGTACCTCATCACCCACATCCAGCGGGCGCTCGGGCAGGACCCTCGCGCCCGCGAGCTCGGCGTCGACGTGGCGGTGGCCGGCGGGCGCGTGGTCCTCACCGGCACCGTCGCCACCTCCGCCCAGCGACTCGCCATCGGCGAGGTCGTGTGCGAGCTGGTCGACTGCGAGGCCCCCGAGGGCCACGAGGTCGTCAACGAGCTGGCCGTCGTCGAGGCGCGCGAGGGCGGGCCGGTGGAGGAGCTGGCGTGACGCGCATCGCCGCGGTCGGCGACATCCACGTGGGGCCGGACTCCGCCGGGAAGCTGGCGCCCGGCTTCCGGCACCTGTCCGAGCGGGCGGACGCCCTGCTCGTCGCCGGCGACCTGACCCGCCGCGGGACGCCGCACGAGGGCGAGATCCTGCTCGGCGAACTGGCGGGCGTCGACGTCCCGATCATCGCCGTGCTCGGCAACCACGACGTCGAGTCGGACCGGCAGGACGAGCTGGTCGCCGTCCTCGAGGAGGGTGGGGTCACCATGCTCGACGGGACGACGACGGTCGTGACCTGCGCGGACGGCGGGTCGGTGGGCGTCGCAGGGGTCAAGGGCTTCGGCGGCGGGTTCGCCGGGGCCTGCGGCACGGCGTTCGGCGAGCGGGTCATGAAGGAGTTCGTCCGTGAGACCGAGCGCGAGGCCGCCAAGCTGAAGGACGCCCTGACCAGCCTGGAGACCGACCACCGCATCGCCCTCCTGCACTTCTCGCCCATCGAGGCGACCCTCGCCGGCGAGCGGCTGGAGATCTTCCCCTTTCTCGGCAGCTACCTGCTGGCCGAGGCGGTCGACACCGCCGGCGCCGACCTGGCCCTGCACGGCCACGCCCACCACGGCAGCGAGCGGGGCGTGACGCCGGGCGGCACCCGGGTCCGCAACGTGGCCCAGCCGGTCATCGGCGAGTCGTACCGGGTGTACGAGTTCGCGGCGGCCCGGTCGAACGGCGCCGCGCCCGCGACCGGCGAGGTCGCCGCCGTCCATTGATCGACGCCCGGCGAGCGGGCCTCCTCCGGCCGGCCGGGCCCGTCGGCATCCACCCACCGGCCGGCAGGGCCGCGTGCCGGGCCGGGCCGGTGGTCGGCTCAGTCCGCCTGCTCGACCAGGCCGGCGTCGGGGTCGGTGAGCAGCTCGACCGAGAGCTGCTTGGTGCCGGCCTCGTCGAACGCCACGGTGACCACGTCCTCCGTCCGGTCGACGACCGTGCCGCGACCGAACTCGGTGTGGGTGAACGAGGCGCCGGGGGCGAGGGCGTCGTCAGCGGCGTCGCCCGGGTCCCCGCTGGGCGCCCAGGCCTCGGAAACGCCCCGGTCGCAGCGGTCGCAGTGACCGCAGAGCCCGTCCAGCGGCTCGCCCAGGTAGCCGGCCACCGCCCGCCACAGGCAGCCCTCCCCGTCGAGGACCGTGCGCATCATGGCGCCCTGGGAGCGCTGCTGGGCGCGGCGGCGCTCGGTCCGCTCGCCGACCTCGCGGGCGACGTCCTCGATGGCGGGGCCGGGAGCGACGGCGGTGACGCGCCCGTCCGCCGTGGCTGTGGCGGCGCCCACGGCGACCAGCTCGACCACGGCCTGCCACGCCTGGCCCTTGCCGACGCCCGCGATCGCGGCCAGCTCGGCGACGTCCCACGTGCCCTCGGGATGGGGCGGCGGCGTGACGGCGTCGGCGGCGTCGACCGGGACGTCGGTGTCTGGGTCGACCTCGTCGAGGTCCGCCATGGCGGGACCGGGCGGCGGGTCGGACCCGCGCAGCGCCGCCAGCATCTTCAGGCACGTGGACCGGGACACGCCCCGGGCGCCGCCGTAGTACGCCCGGGCCGGCGCCTCGCCCATGGCCCGGAACAGCACGGCGGCCGACGGCTCGCCGTCGCGCCCCGCCCGACCCAGCTCCTGGTACCAGGCGTCGATCGACTCGGGGGCGTCGGCGTGGACGACCCAGCGGACGTCCGGCTTGTCGATCCCCAGCCCGAACGCCACCGTCGCCACCACGACCGACGGCGCCGGGTCGAGGAACCGCTCGTGGACGGCGGTCCGCTCGCGGCGGGTCAGGCCGGAGTGGTAGGCGAGGCCGGGCCGCCCCTCGGTGCCCAGCGTGGCGGCCAGCCGGTCCGCGTCCGCCCGCTTGGCCACGTAGACGAGGCCGGACCCCTCCAGCTCGGCGACGGCCGCCTCGAGCCGGGCGACGGCCGCCTGCCTGTCGGCGGCGTTGTCGATCGTCAGGTGGATGTTCGGCCGCTCGACGCCGGCGACGACCGTCGTGGGGTCGTCCATGCCCAGGCGCTCGGCGATCTCGGCCCGGACGGCCGGGGCGGCGCTGGCGGTGAGGGCCACGACGGGCGGGTCGCCGAGCGCCGGGCGGGCCAGGCCGATGGCCAGGAACGCCGGGCGGAAGTCGTTGCCCCAGCTCACGATGCAGTGGCTCTCGTCGACGGCGAGGAGGCCCGGCTTGGCCTCGCCCAGCGCATCGACGACCTCCGGGGACCGCAGCTGCTCGGGGGCGAGGAACAGGTACCGGACCTCTCCGGCGGCGAAGCGCTCGAGCACCTCCCGCTGGCGCCCCTCGGACAGCAGCGAGTGCAGCGCGGCGGCCTCCCCGAGGGTGTCCTCGGCCTCCGTGAGGCGGGCGAGCTGGTCCTCCTGGAGGGCGATGAGGGGCGAGACGACGATCGTCGGGCCGTCGCGCAGCGCACCGGCCACCTGGTAGATGGCCGACTTGCCGGCCCCGGTGGGCAGCACGACGACGACGTCCTCGCCCCGCTCGACGGCGGCGATGGCGGTGCGCTGCTCACGGGTGAGGCGCTCGATGCCGAGGGCCTCCGCGGCCTTCCGGCGGTCCCGGTTCAGGGTCACGGGCCCCTGTCTTCCCGCCCCACCCGACAGGAACCAGCGAGCCGCAGCGGAAGCCACGGCTTGTGCCCGTCACGACCTCGCGGCCGCCAGGCGGGCGGCGGCCGGGGCGCCGTTCAGGCGGGCGGGGCGGGCATCTGGGAGGTGGCGAAGCGGCAGGTGACCTCCCAGGCGACCTGGGCCTCGGCCTGACCGGTGAGGGTGAGCTCGACGTTGGCCAGGGCGAAGCCGAGGATGCCGGCGCTGGTCGTGGTCAGCTCGTCGGCGTCCCCGCCCGTCCCGGCGACGATGCCGGCGATCTCCGCCACCAGGGGGGCGCGGGAGACCATGGCCGCCTCGGCGATCGCCTCCTCCCGCGCCGCCCACACGTCCCGGAACAGGAAGCGGTAGGCCTCCGGCGACTCCTGGAAGAAGGCGAACAGCGCCGCCAGGAGCTGCTCCATCCGCCGGGCGGGGGAGAACGGGACGCCGGCGGCGTAGCGCAGCCGGTCGTGGAGCTCGCCAAGCAGGTCCTCGGCGACGGCGAGGAAGAGGTCGGGCCGGCCCGCCGGGAAGTAGCGGTAGATCGACGAGCGGGACACCTCACCCGCCGCCGCCAGCTCGGTCACGCCGGTCTCGACGTACCCCCGCTCGAGGAAGACGCGCCGGGCCGTCTCGACGATCTCGGCGCGGCGGTCGTCGGGCCGCCGGCGCAGTACCCGTCCGTCGATCGTCATGCCGGCCTCCGTCCACGCCTCATTGACGTCCGCAGCGTCCTCCGGCAACTTACTGACGATCGCGTCGTTAAAGGGAAGGGAACGCTACGTAGCATGCCTCCGTGATCGCCCGAACGGGACTGAGGGGCACGCTCGGGGTGGGACGCAGACGTCCCACCAACGAATCAGGTCGGCTGCGTGTCGCGATCGATGAGGCGGTAGCCCACGCCCGGCTCGGTCACCAGGCGGGGCCGGGCCGGGTCCTCGACGAGCTTCTTGCGCAGTTGGCTCGCGTAGACCCGCAGGTACTCGCTCTCCGTGCCGTACTCCGGCCCCCACACCTCCTGGAGGATCATCCGGTGGGTGAGCACCTTGCCGGCGTGCCGGGCGAGCACGGCGAGGAGCCCGAACTCCTTGGGCGTGAGGTCGAGGCGGCGGCCGTCGACCTCGACCAGGTGATGGGGGATGTCGACCCGCACGTCGCCCACCTCGAGCACGCCGTCGTCGACGCCGTCGCCGGGCCCGCCGTTGCCGGCGCCGGGCCGGTGGTGGCGCAGCGCCACCCGCAGGCGCGCCAGCAGCTCGGGCGTGGAGAACGGCTTGGTGACGTAGTCGTCGGCGCCGTCGTCGAGGGCCCGGACCTTGCGGTCCTCGGCGCCCTCGGCGGTGAGGACGATCACCGGGACTTCCGACCAACTCCGCAGGCGGCGGAGGACCTCGATGCCGTCGAGGTCGGGGAGCCCGAGGTCGAGGATCACGGCGGCCGGGCCCTCGGTGGCGGCCCGTTCCAGCGCCTCGGTGCCGTTGCGGGCGATCGTCGCCCGGTAGCCGCGGGCGATCAGGGCGGCCGACAGAGCGCGCGTGATGGGGCGTTCGTCGTCGACCACCAGCACGAGGGCGTCGTCGCCCGGCCTCATCGGCTCATCCCGCCACCGCCGGGCGGGCGGCGGTCGTCAGCTCGGGCGGGCCGGCGTGGCTGGGCCGATGGACCGGCAGCGTGAAGGCGAACCGGGCGCCGCCCGAGGACGCGTCGCCGACCGTGATCGTGCCGCCGTGCGCCTCGACGATCGCCCGGCAGATGGCCAAGCCGACGCCGGAGGAGGGCTGCGGGGTGCTGCCGGTCCGGAACGGCTCGAAGATGGCGTCGCGCTCGACGCCGGGGACGCCGGGGCCCTCGTCCTCGACCGCCACCTCGACCCGGTCGCCGACCACCCGCCCGGCGATGCGCACCTTGCCCTGCGGCGGCGTGTGCCGGGTCGCGTTCTCGAGCAGGTTGGTGATGACCTGGTCGACCAGGGTGTAGTCCGCGTCCACCAGGGGGAGGCCGGGCGCCAG
>DATFOS010000093.1:0-41957 GCA_035265325.1 Acidimicrobiales bacterium | reverse complement strand
GCCGACGCCGTCGGCCGCGACCTCGGCATCGACGAGGTCTTCGCCGAGGTCCTCCCCGAGGACAAGGACCAGGCCGTCATGGAGCTGCAAGGACGCAACAAGCGGGTGGCGATGGTCGGCGACGGCGTCAACGACGCCCCGGCCCTCGCTCGTGCCGACGTCGGCCTGGCCATCGGCGCCGGCACCGACGTCGCCATCGAGTCCGCCGGCGTCGTGCTCGCCTCCAGCGACCCCCGCGGCGTCACCGGCGTCATCCGGCTCTCCCGGGCCAGCTACCGCAAGATGCTCCAGAACCTGGGCTGGGCCGCCGGCTACAACGTGCTGGCCATCCCCCTGGCCGCCGGCGTCCTCACCTTCGCCGGCCTCACCCTGTCCCCCGCGGTCGGCGCCATCCTCATGAGCGCCTCGACCATCGTCGTCGCCCTCAACGCCCAGCTCCTCCGCCGGGTCGACCTCACCCCCGCCTGACCTGACCCACCCGGGGGGCCGGCCCGCCACGTGCGGGCCGGCCCCGCCCACGCGGCGGCGGAGCCGATCGTCCGGACGTGCCGCCTGTATGTCCGCGCCGACCGGCCCTCAGCCGTCAGTCGGCGGGGACGGGCCGGGGCGCCGAGGCCCGGCGGGGGCGGGGATCTCGACGACGCGCTCGTCGACATCGTCGAACTCGGTCCGCAGCGCGCGGGACATCACGGCGTGCTGCAGGTAGAGCGCGGTGATGTAGGTGAGCTCGAGCAACTCGGCGTCGCCCAAGTGCTCCCGCAGGGCGGCGAACAGGCCGTCGGGCACGCGGCCGTGGTCGTAGACGAGGCAGTCGGTGTACGCCAGCACGAGTCGCTCCACGGGGCTGAAGCAGTCGGCCGCCGCCCAGTGGGGCACGGCCGCGATCTTCTCCTCGGGCGCACCGAGGTCGCGCAGCGACTTGCAGTGCTGCGAGAACACGAACCGGCTGCCCGCCGCCCAGCCCGCCCGGGTCTGACCCAGCTCGCGCAGCACCGGGTCCAGCACCCGGCGGCCGCTGCGGTAGAGGCCGAAGCCCCGGACCGCGTGGTCGAAGATGTCGGGCACGTTGGCGAACGCCGTCCACCAGTCGCCGGGCGTGCCGGTGGCGGTGCCCGGCTCGGCGACCGGGTCGCGGTCGCCGAACAGCATGTCGTACATCCGCAGGACGCGCGCCTCCGCTTCGTCCCTCGGCACGCCGCGTAGCCGGCTCACGGGCGCCCCCCTTCGTCGCGGTCGCTCGCGCCCCTTCTAGCACCGCATCCCGGCCGCGGTCCGCAGCTAGCGTGGCCGTGACGCCCGAGGCGTGCGGAGAGCGAGGGGGCCACGACGATGACCGAGCCGATGCGCTACCGGGGCATCAACCACCTGGCGCTCGTGTGCCGCGACATGGCCCGCACGGTCGACTTCTACACGAACGTGCTGCAGATGCCGCTCGTGAAGACCGTCGAGCTGCCCATGGGCATGGGCCAGCACTTCTTCTTCGACTGCGGCGGCGGTGACCTGCTGGCGTTCTTCTGGTTTCCCGAGGCGCCCGATGCCGTGCCCGGCGTGTCGGGGCCCGGCTGCCGGCCCGACGAGGGCGACCTGACGAGCGCCGTCGGGTCGATGAACCATGTGGCGTTCAACGTGGCACCCGACGACATCGAGGCCTACCGCGATCGCCTAGTCGGCGCCGGCGTGGCGTGCAGCGAGATCGCTAACCACGACGACAGCGAGTTCGGCATCAGCAAGGACGTGCACGACGGCGTGTGGGTGCGGTCGGTCTACTTCGAGGACCCCGACGGCATCCTCCTTGAGCTCGCCGCCATCACCCGCCCGTTCCGTCCGGCCGACGTGGCTCACGAACCCGCGCGGGCGACGGACGCCGTCCGGGCGGTCTCCGGCTCCTAGCCCTCCCGCTGGCGCAGTCCACCGCCCCCCGATCACGGAAGATCGACCAGGCATCCTGCCCCTCTCACGTCCCGGCGGCGCGGCCCCATTCGGCTCCCACCGATGCCCGATCATCCCCTTGGGGTGATGGGACTTTCGCCTCTGGGCCGACGACGTCCTGGATCGCATCATCGCGGGGAATAGACGGATGAGGGGGTCCGGGCATGCATTTCACCGGCCGCGAGTGGTGGACGTTGATCCATGGGATGGGGTTCGGAGCGGTGTTCCTGCTGGCGTTCGCGGGCGGGCTGGCCGGGCTCTACAGCTTGCGGCCCGACCTGCTCAGCCCCGCAGGAGTGGCCGAGCGGATGCTGCGGCTGCGGATCGGGGTCGTGGCCATGGCTGTCGCGGCATGGGGCACGGTGATCACGGGCACGTGGGTCGTCTACCCGTGGTATCGGGACCCCGCCCCGGACAGCCCGAGGTCGCAGCTGTTGGCCGACTCGAGTACGGAGGACTGGCACAAGTTCGGCATGGAATGGAAAGAGCACATCGCCTGGATCAGCCCAATCCTGGCCACCGTGGTCGCCTTCATCGTCGTCTACTACGGGACCAACCTGATCCGCCACGACCGGGTCCGTCGCACCGCGATGGCCTTGTTCGTCCTCTCGTTCCTGTTCGCAGGGGTCGCCGGCGCGTTCGGCGCCTTCATCACCAAGGTCGCCCCGGTCAGCTGAGGAGCACGTCATGAGCACCATCGAGGGACCCACAGCCGCCGAGCCCGCCGACGACGTCCCCCGCGCCACCGCGGCCGAGCGGATCGACCACGAGGCGCGCCTGCGAGGCGAAGGCGTCGAATTCCCCGACAAGCCGGAAGGACCGATCGCCGCAGCAATCATCGCCGGCGGCATCGGCGCCGCCGCCCTCGGGCTGTTCACCACGCTCGCGGAGGCCAGCACCGACATCCACGACTGGCTCGAATGGGACGCCGACGTGGGCCCGCTGTCGGGCAAGACCATCATGGCAGTGATCGTCTGGCTCGTGGCCTGGGCGATCCTGCACGTCCGCTATCGGAACCGTCCTTACGAGACCCGCCGGGCCTTCACCATCGCCATGGTCCTCATCGGCCTCGGCGTGCTGGGCACCTTCCCCACCTTCTTCCAGGCCTTCGCCCCGTGACGGAACCCCGCCTCGATCCCTGCGGCCGTCTCCAGGGTGACAAGGTGGGCACGTCGGAGGGAGGCCGGGATGTGTGACGAGACCCGACCGAGCGGCGGGACGGTCGCTCGAGTCGCTCCACGTCCGGTCGGCGACGCCACGGTGGAGCCGATCGCGGTGGAGCCGGTCGACCGCGTGGTCCTCACCACCCTCGTCGACAACGTGAGCGACATGCTGCTGTTGGACCAGGGGCCGGCCAAGCGCTTCGGCCTGCTGTCCCTGCCCGGAATGCCCCGGGTCCCCGAGCCGCTGTTCGAGCAGGGCGAGACGGTCGAGGGCCTGCACGCCGAGCACGGCTTCTCGATGCTGGTCACCGTCGAGCGGGGCGATCGTCGTACCCACGTCGTCTTCGACACCGGGATGAGCCCGGACGGCATGGCCACCAACATGCGCCGTCTGGGCGTGGATGCCGGCGACGTCGAGGTCGTCGTGTTGAGCCACGGTCACTTCGACCACACCACCGGCCTGGACGGGTTCGTCCGCGCCGTCGGGCGACCGAACATCCCGGTCGTGGTCCACCCCGGCCTGTGGGCCCAGCGGCGCCTGAACATCCCCGGCATCGACCCCATCGAGATCCCGACCATGAGCAAGAGCGCCCTGATCGGCGCCGGTTTCGAGATCGTCGAGCAGCGCGAGCCGTCGTTGCTGTTCGACCACTCGGTGCTGATCACCGGCGAAGTGGCACGCACCACCGGGTTCGAGACCGGCCTGCCGTTCCACGAAGCGCACCACGACCACGGCTGGGAACCCGACCCGCTCGTCCTCGACGACCAGGCTCTGATCGTGCACCTACGCGGCGCAGGGCTGGTCGTGCTGACCGGCTGCGGGCACGCCGGGATCGTCAACATCGTCCGCTACGCCCAACGGCTCACAGGCGTCGACCAGGTCCACGCCGTCGTCGGGGGATTCCACCTCAACGGCCCCCTGTTCGCACCTCTCGTCGGACCGACGGTCGACGCGCTGGCCGAGCTGGCTCCGCAGGTGATCGTCCCGGCGCACTGCACCGGCTGGGAGGCATCCCACGCCATCGCCACGCGGCTCCCCGACGCGTTCATCCAGAACAGCGTCGGCACCCGCTACGAACTCGCCGCGACCTCGTGATCTCGATCAGCGATGCCGGTGTGGCGGTCCCCGCCTCGTCCCGGGGCGCCGGCGAGCTCAGCCGGGGGGCCGACGCTCGATGTGTTCGGTCTGGGCGTCCGAGCCGGGGAACAGCAGGGTCTCGTGGCCGCTGTCCGTCCAGCGGACGACGTACGGGGGGCCGCCATCCTTGCCCCGCACCTCCACGACCTCTCCCGCGTGGTCCGGGTCGCCCACGTGATGGCCCCGGACCACGATGCGATCACCGACGTTCGCTCGCATGTGCCTCTCCTCCTCGGACGTCCGGCCTCATACTCCGCGCCGGGCGGGGCCGCCTGACAAGGCCGAACGTCGACCTCGTCTCGAGGAGCCGCACACGCGACCCCCCGATGTCGTTGCGCCGGAGGACCTGGGCCGCGGCGCGCAGCGTGACCTCGGGGTGGACGCCGACCGGCGACCTCATGGCGACGCGGACCGCGTCGTCGTCCGGGCACTCGTGGCCGGCCCGGTCATCGGGCGTCCTCCCGGGAGGCCGTCGGTGTCCCGCCCCGCAGCAGGGCGACGACCTGGTCGTCGGGCGTCTGGCTGAAGTCGTCGTAGAACTGGCCGATGGCCACGAACCACCGCGGCAGTTCGAGGCACACCACCTCGTCCGCCTCGCCCCGCAGCTCGTCCACCGTGTGGGGCGGGGCCACCGGTGCGGCGAGCACGACCCGGGCGGCACCCTCACCCCGGGCCACCCGGCAGGCGACCCGGGCGGTCGACCCGGTGGCGAGCCCGTCGTCCACGATGATCACCGTGCGGCCGGCGACCGGGATGCCGGGCCGGTCGTCGCGGTAGTGGGCCAGGCGGCGATCGACCTCGGCGCGCTCCTGCCGCTCGACGTCCTCCACCTCGGCGTTGGTCACCCCCGCGGCGATGATCACGCCGCGGTCCAGGAGCCTCACCCCGCCCTCCCCGATGGCGCCCATCGCCAGCTCCGGGCGGAACGGGACGCCCAGCTTGCGCACGACGATGACGTCCAGCGGCGCGTCCAGCGCCTGGGCGACCTCGAAGGCCACCGGGACGCCGCCGCGCGGCAGCCCCAACACGACGACGTCGTCGCCACGGAAGCGAGCCACCGCCCGCGCCAGCCGTCGGCCGGCATCGGCACGGTCCACGAAGGGCATGGTCGACCTCCTCGTCCGCGTCCACCGTGCACCGCGCGGCGCGGTACGGCAAGGGCCGATGGCTCCTGACGTGTGTGACGGGGGATCGATGCCGACCTTCGACGAGATCAGCGGCGAGCTGTAGCGTCAGGCCATCGAGCTGCCGTCCTGGGCGCTCGGGAACTCGGGGACGCGGTTCGAGGTGTTCACGCAGCCCGGCGTGCCGCGGCTCACGGCCGACGCAGCCAGGCCCACGCTGGAGGCGATCCGGGCCGGCATTCGCCGCCACCACGCCGCTACGGAGGTACGACCCCTCGTGAACCCCTACAGGACCCTGCGCTCCGTCGTCCGGTTCCAGCGCGTCGAGACGGACCGCGTCGAACGCCGGTTGGCCCGTGCCGCCTCGGTGGAGGACCTGCGCCGCATCGCCCGGCGCCGGCTGCCGGGCGGGGTGTTCGACTACATCGACGGCGGCGCCGAGGACGAGCGCACGCTCGCCGGCAACCAGGCCGCCTTCGCCGCCGCCACCTGGCGGCCCCGGGTGCTGCGCGGCGTCGAGGAGATCGACGTCGCGTCGACGCTCCTCGGCCGCCCGCTGGCCTATCCGCTCGTGCTGGCGCCGACCGGGTTCACGCGCATCGCCGACCCCGACGGCGAGCTGGCCGTCGCCCGCGCCGCCGCCCGGGCAGGGCTCCCGTACACGCTGTCGACGCTCAGCACCCGCTCCATCGAGGAGGTCCGTGTGGTCAGCGACGGGCGGCTGTTGTTCCAGGTCTACGCCTGGCGGGATCGCGGCCTGGTGAAGGAGATGGTCCAGCGGGCCGCCGCCGCCCGCTACGAGGCGCTCGTCCTCACCGTCGACACAGCGGTGTTCGGGCGCCGCGAGCGCGACGTCCGCCGCGGCTTCTCGCTCCCGCCGACCATCGGGCCCGGCACGCTCGTCGACGGCGCCCGCCACCCGGGCTGGACGTGGGCGTTCGTGCGCAGCGAACCGATCCGCTTCGCCAACGTCGCCGGCCACGACGTCGACGACGGCGCCTCACCGGTCACGCTCTCGGACTACATCAACACCCAGGTCGACTCCACGCTGTCGTGGGCGGACGTCGACTGGCTGCGTTCGATCTGGGACGGCCCGATCGTGCTCAAGGGCGTCCAGACCGTCGAGGACGCCGTGCTCGCGGCCGACGCCGGCATCGAAGCCGTCGCGCTGTCCAACCACGGCGGCCGCCAGCTCGACGGCGCACCGGCCGCCCTCACCCTCGTCGCCCCCGTCGCCGACGCGGTGGGCGACCGGACCGAGATCATCTGCGACGGCGGCGTCCGCCGCGGCAGCGACATCGCCAAGGCCGTCGCCGCCGGCGCCACCGCGGCCATGGCCGGCCGGGCCTACCTCTACGCCCTCGGCGCCGCCGGCGAGCGCGGCGTCGACCGCGTCCTCGAGTGGTTCCGCGCCGACCTCGTCCGCACCCTGAGCCTCGTCGGCGCGGGCACCGTCGCCGACCTCGACCGCAGCCTGATCGACCTGCCGGAACGTCTGGAGCCCGACCGGTGAGCAGACCCCTGCCTCCCGTGCCCACCGCCGACGGCTGGGTGGCGTGGGTGGACCCGGTCGAGGCGCCCGACGGCCCCGACTCGACGGACCGGTCAACCCTACAGGTCAACGTCTACTGAGACAACATTCATTGAAGCATGGGGGAAAGGGGCCGGCGTTGCCGCGCCGGCCCCTGGCGCGCGGTGGCGTTCGGTCAGGCGGGGCAGCAGGTGCCGCCGCCGGACTCGGTGACGACCAGGTTGGCGAACTGCTCGGTGTCGCCCTTCTTCACGTACCACTCCCACCGGGCGTCGTCGGGGCCGGCGAGCCAGGTCTCGGTCTTGGCGGCGTAGCAGCACTGCGTGTCGTCGACGCCCGTCGTCTCGAGGCCGGACTCCGTCAGGCGGGCCTCGGCGGCCACGACTTCGTCGGCGGTCTCGGTCTCGACGCCGAGGTGGTTGATCGACCCCGGGGCGCCCTGGCCCTCGAAGAGGACGAGCTTGAGGGGCGGGTCGGCGACGGCGAAGTTGGCGTAGCCGGGGCGGGTCTTGACCGGCTCGACGCCGAACATCCGGCTGTAGAAGTCGACGGCCTTGTCCAGGTCGGACACGTTGAGGGCGAGCTGAAGGCGCATGAGGGACACTCCTCGGGACGATGCATCGAAGGATCTCGATACGATGTTCGTCGATATGATAGCGCCTTGGGATCGAAGGATGTCAATATGTTGATGGTGAAGGACCCGATCCCCGTCGAAGCGGCCTGTTGCCCGCCCGTGACGGCACGTCGCCTCGACGAGACGGCGGCGGTCGAGCTTGCCGCCGTGCTCAAGGCCCTCGCCGACCCCGTCCGCCTCCAGCTCGTGAGCATCATCGCCACGGCTCCCGAGGGCGAGGTCTGCACGTGCGACCTCCCCGGGCTGGTCGGCCGGTCTCAGCCCACCGTCAGCCACCACCTGGCCCAGCTCACGCGGGCCGGGCTGATCGACCGCGAGCAACGCGGCAAATGGGCCTGGTTCCGCATCCGCCCCGACGGGTTCGCCGCCATCCGGGCCGCCCTGGGCGATGGCCTCACGACCGCCGCGCCCGTCCCCGCCGCCACCGCCTGAGGCGTCGACGCCCGCCCACCTGCGAAAGGGGCTTGACCTTCATGTCGGCTCGAAGGTTTACGTTCCGGCCATGACCACGACCTACCGGATCGCCGAGGTGGCGGACCGCAGCGGGTTCACGCCCGCGGCCCTCCGCTACTACGAGGAAATGGGCCTCGTCCACCCGGTGGGTCGGACGGAGGCCGGCTACCGGCTCTACGACGACGCGTCCCTGCAACGGCTCCGCTTCATCGCCCGGGCCAAGCAGCTCGGCTGCAGCCTCGACGAGGTCGCCGACCTGTCCGAGGCCTGGGACGGCGGCCGGTGCGCCCACGTGCAGGAGCGGCTGCGGGCCACGGTCGAGGCCAAGGTGGCCGAGGCGCAACGGCGGATCGCCGAGCTGACGGTCCTCACCGCCGACCTGCAACGTGCCGCCGCCGGGCTCACCGAGTCGCCGACCGGCGCCTGCGACGACACGTGCGGGTGCGTGACCGAGCCCGCCCCTGCGGCGGCGACGATGCAGGCCGTGCCGCTGCTGGCGAGGGCCAGCGCCACGGCCTCCCCAGCTGCCGTAACCACGTCCGCCGGGCCGGCCGTCGATGCCTGCGGCGACGAGGGGTGCGGCTGCGGGACCGTCGCCGCCGACGACGAGCCGCCCGTCGCGTGCACGCTCGACATCGGCCGGATGGGCAGCCGGGTCGAGGAGTGGGCGGCGCTGCTCGACGCCAAGCAGGACATGCTCTCGGGCGTCGTGGCCCGCACGCCCATCGACGGCGGCGTCCGCCTCCGGTTCGGCCCGGGCACCGACGTCGCCGAGGTCGCCCGCCTGGCCGCCGCCGAGCAGGACTGCTGCCGCTTCTTCCGCTTCACCCTCTCGATCGACACCGACGGGATCACCCTCGAGGTCCGCGCCCCCGCCGACGCGTTCGACGTCGTCAACGCCCTGTTCGGGGCGGCGGCCTGACCGAGCGGGAACCCGCCGGCGCCGGGCTGCTCGGCGTGGGCGCCACCGCCTGCGTGGCCTGCTGCGCCGGGCCGATCCTCGATGCCCTCGGCACCATCACCGCCCTCCGGCCAGCCGTGACCGTGCGCGGCCCCGGGGTCAGCCGGGCAGGGCCCGGTCGCCGGTGAGCCAGCGGTCGAGGTAGCGGCGGAGGCCGTCGAGGTCGGTGCCGGCGACCCGGTAGGCGATGTAGCCGTCGGGGCGGACGAGGTACTGGGCCGGCCGGCCGGTGGGGACGCCGAGCCGGCGGTGGGCGTCGCCGCTGGCGTCGTGCAGCGCGCCGGGAGCGGGCCGAGCCGACAGCCGGTGCACCTCGACCTCGGTGCGCCGGTCGGCCGGCGCGTCGAGGAGCGGGACGGGCCAGGCGTCGGCCGGCCCGGTGAGCAATAGGTGGAAGCCGGGTGCGGCGAGCGCACGGTGGAGCGTGGTGGCCGTGCCGTCGCAGGTGACCGCGGCATCCGGGAGCCGGTCACCCGCGTGGGGGCCCCGTCGGACGCCGGGGTCGCCGTCGACGGCGGCCGGACTGGTGCGGTAGTCGATGGCCAGCTGGGACAGCGTGCGGAACCCGCGCCCGCGCGCCCGCCCGGCGCGTCCGGCCATGCCGATCAGACGGGGCGCGACCCGCGTGCGCAGGAGCGTGATGGCCGGGCTGGTGGAGGTGGCGATCCGGAAGGCGCGGTCGGTGAGGCGCAGGACGCCCTTGCCGACGGGCTGCCGTTCGCGCTCGTAGGTGTCGAGGAGCCCGGCGTCGGCGGTGCCGTTGGCGACGAGGGCGAGCTTCCAGCCGAGGTTCCACGCGTCCTGGATGCCGGTGTTCATGCCCTGGGCGCCGGCGGGGCTGTGGATGTGGGCGGCGTCACCGGCGAGGAACACCCGGCCGGCGCGATAGGCGGTGGCGTGGCGGTTGTGGAGCCGGAAGTACGTGCTCCACACCAGGTCGTGCAGCCGCACGGCGCCCTCGGTGTAGGCGTCGGCGAGGGCCTGCAGGTCGGCGAGCCGGGGGTCGTCGTCGCCGGGCACCTCGTGCCCGGCGGGCTGCATGGCGAGCAGGCGCCACGGGGCGGGTTGCCCGAGGGGGAAGAAGAACAGCATCCCGGCCCCGGTGAGGAAGGCGTGCACCGAGTCGCGGCCCAGGCCGTCGGCGTCGAGGTCGGCGAGGACGAACGTCTGGGGGTAGGCGCTGCCGGTGAAGTCGATGCCGGCATGGCGCCGGACCGCGCTGTGGGCGCCGTCGCAGCCGACCACGTAGTCGGCGACGAGGTGTTCGGTGCGGCCGTCGTCGTGGTGCAGCGTGCACGAGACGTCGCCCGGGTGCCGGTCGAGGCCGGTGAGCTCGACCCGGCGTTCGACGGTGACGCCCCGTGCCGCGAGGTGCCGACCGAGGATGGCCTCGGTGTCGTCCTGGGAGATGAACAGCAGGAACGGGTAGGCGGTGTCGTCCATGCCGGTGTCGAACAACGGCAGCTCGGTCGTGCGGGAGCGGGCATGCAGCCGGAGCCGCATGGCGGGGTTGCCCCGCTCGACCATGACGTCGGCGACCCCGAGCCCGGTGAGGACCTCGAGGGTCCGGGGCTGCACCGCCAGGGCGCGCGACTCGCGGGCCCGGTCGGCCTGGCGGTCGATCAGCCGGAAGTCGACGCCGAACGCGCACAGCTGGGCGGCGAGGGCCAGGCCGGTGGGGCCGGCCCCGACGACGAGCACGCTGGTCGTCATCGGGGCGGTGTCGGTCACGCCGGTCGCTGGGCCCGGACGAACACCGACCAGAACCCGTCGGCGACCGGGTGGCTGTCGACGATCTCCACGTCGACGAACCCGGCGCCCTCGAGCTGGGCCCGGTAGCGGTCACGCGTCAGCGCACCCGCGATGCACGCGGCCCAGGCCGCGTCGTCGGCGAGCAACCCGGGGTCGGGCGGCGCGTCGGCGACGACGTCGGCGATCGCGAGCCGCCCGCGGGGGCGCAGGACCCGGTGCGCCTCGGCGAAGACGGCGGCCTTGTCGGCCGAGAGGTTGATCACACAGTTCGACACCACGACGTCGACGCTGGCGTCCGGCAACGGGACCGCCTCGATGCGGCCCTCCAGGAACTCGGCGTTCGTCACTCCGGACCTGGCCTGGTTGTCCCGAGCCAGCGCCAGCATCTCCGCGGTCATGTCGACGCCGTAGGCCCGCCCGTGGGGGCCGACCCGCCGGGCGGAGAGCAGCACGTCGATGCCGCCGCCCGAGCCGAGGTCCAGCACGTCCTCACCCGGCTCCAGGCGGGCGAGCGCCACGGGGTTGGCGCACCCGATGCTCCCCGCCACGGCCTCGGCCGGCAGCACGGCCAGGTCGGCCGCCCCGTACAGCCCGGCGCCGAACGTCCCCGTCGACTCCGTCGTCGCCGGGCCGCAGCAGGCGTCGACCGCCGAGCCGCACCCCTCCTCGATCACTGCGGCGCCCGTCGCCGCCTTGCGGGCCGCCGCCCCGTAGTGGGCCTTCAGGTTCTCCACCAGTGCGTCGTTGTCGGTCATCTGGCTGCCCTCCCGGGTTGCGTCGAGCTGTGTCGATCGGTGTCGTGGGCCGTCGTGTGGGTGTCGGTCGGGGCCTCGTCGCCGCATGTGCACGACGCCGCGCAGGCCGCCGGGAGCGGGTCGTGCCGCGGCCGCTGGCCCATGACGACCTCGGCGGCGGCCGGGAACACCGCCAGGCAGCGGCTGTCCACCTGGTAGAGGCGTACGTTCCCGCGCTGCTCGACCACCACGAAACCCGTCTCGGCCAGGACCTTCAGGTGGTGCGACACGGTCGGCTGGCCGATGTCGACCACCTCGACGATCTCGCCGACGCTCATCGGCCGCCGTGCCAGCGCCAGCCGGTTCAGGATCAACACCCGCGACCCGTCCCCGAGGCACCGGAACCAGCTCGCCCACACCTCTGCCGAAGCTCTATCGACATCCATCAATATTGACTGTAGTCGATACTGCGCCGAACCGCACGCCGTCGAGGTGAAAACCGACGGGGTCGGACCCCGGCCGGCCGCTCACCCGGCCTCACTCGCCGTCACCTTTAACCGATGACAACGAGCCTCTCGACTGGCGTGTATGGGGTTCCCGCCCGGCAGGGGCACGGCCGCGGTGGACCAGTCCGGCGTCGTAGGCGTAGATCACCGCCTGGACGCGGTCGCGCAGCGCCAGCTTGTCGAGGATGTGGTGCACGTGGGTCTTGACGGTGCTCTCGCTGAGGAACAGCTCGGTACCGATCTCGGCGTTCGACCGGCCGCAGGCCAGCTGTCGGAGCACGTCGACTTCGCGGGCGGTGAGCCGGGCCAGTCCGGTGGCCGCCGCCGGGTCGGGGCGGGCGGCGGTGAACTCCTCGATCAGGCGGCGGGTGACGGCGGGGGCCAGCAGGGCGTGGCCCTCCGCCGTGACCCGCACGGCCCGTACGAGGTCCTCGGGCGTGACGTCCTTGAGGAGGAAGCCGCTGGCGCCGGCGGTCAGGGCGTCGAAGACGTATTCGTCCAGGTCGTAGGTGGTCAGGATGACGACCCGGGCCGACGCGGCGGGGCTGCTCGGGCCGGTGAGGCGCCGGGTGGCCTCGATGCCGTCCATGGTCGGCATGCGGATGTCCATCAGCACGACGTCGGGTGCGGTGGCCCGGGCCTGCTCGACCGCCCGGACGCCGTCCGCCGCCTCGCCGACGACGCGCATGTCCGGCTGGGCGTCGATGATCATGCGGAACCCGGCGCGGACGAGGGCCTGGTCGTCGGCGAGGAGCACCCGGATCGTCACGGCGGCGTCCTGCTCAGTGGCGGGGCCGGCGCTTCCCGATCAGCGGTGTGGGCGGATGCGGCTGCGCTGGTCGTCTCGGCCGGGTCGGTCGTCTCGGCCGGCTCGGTGCACGCGGTCGCCTCGGCGGCCGGGAGCGGCAGGCGGGCGGCCACCCGGAACCCGCCCCCCGGCCGGGCACAGGCCTCGAGCGTCCCGGCGACCAGGGCGGCCCGCTCGCGCATCCCGACGAGCCCATGGCCGGCGGCGCCCGGGTCGACGGGCCCGTCGACCCCGGGCCCGTCGAGGTGGGGCCAGCTCGGTCGGGGCGCGGCGCCGGCCACGCCGTCGTCCACGACCACCACCCGCAGCTCGTCCGGCCCGTACGCCACCGTCACGCGCACGGGCGCACCGGGGGCGTGCTTGGCCGCGTTGACGAGCGCCTCCTGCACGATCCGGTAGGCGCAGAGGCCGACGAGGGCGCCGGTCGCCCGTTCGGTCCCCTCGATCGCGACCGTCACCGGCTGGCCCGACCGGCGGGCGGTCGTCACCAGGTCGTCGAGCTGGGCCAACGACGGCTGGGGGAGGAGGGGTGCGGCGCCGTCCGCGTGGCGGAGGACGCCCAGCAGGGCGCGCAGCTCGCCCAGCGTCGCCCGGGCGGTCGACTCGATGAGCCCGAGCGTGGCGAGGGCCCGGCGCGGGTCGTCCGGGGCCGTGGCGCGCACGGCGCCCGCCTGCACGGCGATCTCGCTCACGTTGTGCACGACCACGTCGTGGAGCTCGCGGGCGATACGCGCCCGCTCCTCCTCGGTGGCCCGGCGGGCGTGCTCGTCCCGTTCCCGCTCGAGGCGGCGGGCTCGGTCCTCGAGCTGCGCAAGGTGGGCGTGGCGCGTCCGGGTGTGGTCGCCCAGGACCCACGCCACGCCGTAGCCGAGCGCCATCCCGGTCAGGTGGCCCAGCGCTCGGCCGTCGCCCGAGGCGTGGACCGCCGCGTAGGCCACGACCAGCAGACCGGCCGCGGCGATCCCGCCCAGGCGCCGGACGTTGGCGTCCCCGTACAGGGCAGCGGCGAAACCGGCGAACAGCAGCCCGACGCCGTTGGGCAGCGCGGGGCTGAGCGCCGAGCTGGCCACCAGTGCCAGAGCCACGACGAGCAGGACGGGGCCCGGCTGCGTCCGCCGCCACAGCAGCGTCACGCTCGCGGCCGGCAGGAGGACGAGGCCGGCGGCGACGCCCGCCCGGTCCCGCCCGAGCACGACGGCCAGCACGGGACCCGACAAGGCGACCGTGACGGCGACGACGAGGACGTCCACCTGGCGGGGGGTCAGCCGCCGGGCGAGGGGCCCGACCACGCTCGCCACCTGCACCGACGCCATCGCCCGACCCTAGGACGGCCCGGCGGCGACGGCATCGATCTCACGATCGATTCGGGCCCGCCGGCAATCGACCTCCGGGTGGAGCGTGACGGCCCCTCCGGCCGACGACCCAGGGGCCGACCATCCGTACCGTCCCACCCATGGGTCACCTGGTCATCCTCGTCGTCGTGCTCGCCGCGGTCTGGCTCGCCTTCCGCCTCGCCCGCTCCCGCGCTCGGAGGGACGGCTGACGTGGCGATGGTCGAGGCCCGGGGCCTGACCAAGCGCTACGGCGACCAGGTCGTCGTGGACGACCTGTGCTTCGAGGCCGACGCCGGCACGGTCACCGGCTTCCTGGGACCGAACGGCGCCGGCAAGACCACCACCCTGCGCATGCTCCTGGGGCTCGTCCGGCCGACGGCCGGCACCGCCACGATCGGCGGCGCCCGCTATGCCGACCTGCCCCATCCGGTCCGCCAGGTCGGCGCGATGCTCGAGGACCCCGGCACCCACCCCGGGCGGACTGCCCGCAACCACCTCCGGGCCCACGCCGTCGCCGGCGGCATCGCCACCGCCCGGGTCGGCCACGTGCTGGAGGCCGTCGGGCTGACCGACGCCGCCGACCGCCGGGCCGCCACGTTCTCCCTCGGCATGCGCCAGCGACTCGGGCTGGCGACGGCCCTGCTCGGGGACCCCGGGGTGCTCGTCCTGGACGAGCCGGGCAACGGCCTCGACCCCGAGGGCGTCCGGTGGCTCCGCCGGCTGCTCCGCGACCTCGCCGCCGAGGGACGCACGGTCCTCGTGTCGAGCCATGCCCTCGCCGAGATGGCGCAGACCGTCGACCGCGTCGTCATCCTCGATCGCGGCGTGCTCGTCGCCCAGGCCGCGCTGGCGGAGCTCACCGCCGGCACCGGCACACGGTCGGTCCTGCGCACGCCGCGTGCCGACGACCTGGTTGCCGCCCTGAAGGCGGACGGCGCCGACGTGGAACCCCTCGGCGGCGACCGCCTCGCGGTCAGCGGCTCGACCCCCGAGCGCATCGCGGAGCTGGCCGCATCGCGGGCCGTCCCGATCGTCGAGCACACGACGTCGTCGGACGGGCTCGAGGACGCCTTCCTCCGACTCACCCGGATGGCCGCCCGCTCGGGCGCAGCCTCGCCCGTCCAGGAGGACGCATGACCCGCACGGTCCGGGCCGAGCTGCTCAAGCTCGCCACCATCCGCCTGCCGCTCGGCCTGCTCACGGCCGCCGCCCTGCTCACGGCCACCATCGCCACCCTGCGGGGATCCCAGGCCGGCGGCGAGGGCCACATGGCCATCCCGCCCGTCGCCACCACCGACGGGCTGACCGCCCTCGTGGCCAGCACCGACATGGCCCTCGTCCTCGCCCTGGTCCTGGGCGTGGTCGTGGCCGCCGGCGAGCGCCAGCACGGCACGGCCACCACCACGTTCCTCGCCACGCCCGGCCGGCCCCGGGTGGTCGCGGCCAAGGCCCTCGTCGCGGCCCTCGCCGGTGCCGCCGTCGGCCTCGCCGGCGCGGTGGTGTCCACGGCGATCGCCCTCGGCTTCGTCGCCGCCGACGGCGGCGACCCCGCCATCGGCGGCGACACGATGGCCCGCTACGCCGCCGGTGCCACGCTCGGCGCCGCCCTCGTGGCCGCGGCCGGCGTCGGGATCGGGGCGCTCGTCCGCGAGCAGCTCGACGCGGTCATGGGGGCGCTCGTCTGGGCGCTCATCGCCGAGCGACTGCTCGGCGGGCTGTTCGAGGCGATCGCCCCCTACCTCCCGTACACGGCGGCGACCACGCTGGGGGGCACGCCGCTCACCGGCACCGCCGACCCGCTGGCCTTCGCCCTGGCTGCGATCCTGGTGCTGCTCGTCGCCGCCGCCCTGATCGCCGCCGGCGCCTGGCGCACCGACCGCAGCGACGTGACCTGAGCGGAGGATCCCGGCGGCCGGCCCGGCGAGTGTGCTGGGCTGTCCGGCGGAGGGCGCCATGGCGGTCATCGAGGTGGCGGGGCTGCGCAAGGAGTACCGGCAGGGCCGCCGGCCTCCGGTCGTGGCCCTCGACGGCCTGGACCTGTCCGTCCCGGCCGGCGGCGTCCACGGATTCCTGGGCCCGAACGGGTCGGGCAAGACCACGACCATCCGATGCCTCCTCGGGTTGGCCCGCCCGACGGCCGGCACGTGCCGCGTCCTGGGCGCCGACCCCTCCCGCGACTACGCCCGGGTGCAGGGTCGTGTGGGGTCGATGATCGAGACCCACGCCCTGTTCCCGGGCTTCACGGGTCGCCGGAACCCGTTGTTGCTCGCCGAGATGGCGGGCCTGACCGGCGCGGCGGTGGAGGCCGCGCTGGACCGGGTCGACCTGGCGGCGCGGGCCGACGACCTGCTCGCCACCTACTCGCTCGGGATGCGTCAGCGCCTCGGCCTGGCGGCCGCGCTGATGAAGGGCCCGGAGCTGTTGATCCTGGACGAGCCGGCCAACGGCCTCGACCCCGCCGGCATCCGCGACATCCGGAACCTGCTGCGCCGGCTGGGCGCCGAGGGCCGCACCGTGTTCGTGTCCAGCCACCTCCTCGCCGAGGTCCAGCAGATGTGCGACCACGTGGCGGTCCTCCGCCGGGGACGGTGCGTGGCGGCCGGGCCGGTCGACGACGTGCTGGCGTCGGTCGGCTCCTCGGGCGTCGTCGTGCGCGTCGACGACATCGCCGCCGGCCTCGCCGCCCTCGCTGCCGCCGGGCTGCCCGCCGGGTCGGACGGGCAGCTGATCCACGTCGACGTGCCGGCCCGGGACTCGCCGGCGGTGGCCGAGGCGCTGGCCCGGCAGGGGGTGTGGCCGCGGGAGCTGCGTCCCGGCGGCCGGAGCCTGGAGGAGGCGTTCATGGCCCTGACCGGCGAGGCGACGCCGCCGTGATGCGCCTGGTGCGGGTCGAGCTGCGGCGCCTGTGGATGCGCCGGCTGGTGCGCTGGTCGCTCCTCGCCGCCTTCGTCGGCCTCCTCGCCGCACCGGTCCTCGTCCCCTTTGCGTTCAGCGAGCAGGCCCGGATCGAGCACGACGCGGACATCGAACGGTGCGTACAGGACCGGCCGCCGCGCACCCGCGACGGCGTCACCCTGCCCACCGTCGGGCCCGAGGTCGCCGTCCCGGCCGAGCGCGAACGGGTGTGCCGGGCGGTGACGCCGGCCCCCGACCCCGACTTCCACCTCGGCCAACTCGGCGAGGTCTACCGGACCACCGCCGCCCTGCTGATCGTCGGCGGGTTCCTCGTCGGCGCCTCGTCGATCGGTGCCGACTGGCAGGCGGGGCTCGTCGCCACCGTCCTGACCTGGGAGGGCCGCCGGCTCCGGGTCTTCGCCGCCCGCCTGGTCGCGCTCGTGGCGGGGGTGTTCGCCGCGATCGTGGCGTGGCAGGTGGTCCTCGCCGCCACCGTCGTGCCGGGCACGCTCGTGCAGGACACGACGGACACGACGGGCGGCGACTGGCTCCGGTCCACGGGCGGGCTCGGGCTGCGGGTGGCCGCCATCGGCGCCGCGGCGGCCGCGTTCGGCTTCGCGCTCGCCCTCGTCGGCCGGGGGACCGCCGCCGCCCTCGGCGCCGGGTTCGCCTACCTGTTCGTTGTCGAGAACGTCGTCGGCGGCCAGTTCGCGCCGCTCCGGCCATGGCTCATGCTCTGGAACGCCCTCGTCGTCGTCCGCGGCACGTACGAGGCCGGCGGTGACGTCCCCGGCCGCACCGTGTCCGCCGCCGGCACGCTCCTCGTCGTCTGGGCCTCGGTCATCCTCACCGGTGCCGCGCTCGTCTTCCGCCGGCGCGACGTCACCTGAGGTGTGCCCCGGACTCAGCCGTGGGCGCAGGTCACGACGTCCGCATCCTGGTGACGTGGGAGCGGTCCGGCGGTGGGCTCGCCAGCCGGAGCCACACCGTGGTGCGGCCGCCGGACACGTCGGTCCCCCATTCGTCCGCCACGTGCGCCACCAGCCGGAGGCCCCAGCCGCCGACCTCGCCGGACGTATCGGTGGGGCGGATGACCGGCCGGCCACCGCCGTGATCGGTGACGCCCACCCGCACGGCACCGTCCTCGCAGGCCACGTCGACCTCGATCGGGCCGCGCCCGTGCGTGACAGCGTTGGTCACCAGTTCCGACGTGGCCAGCTCGAGCGCCGGCCGGAGTGCTTCCAGGCCCCACCGGGCCAGTAGCCCGGCGAGGAAGCGGCGAGCCTCCGGGACGCCGGCCACGGCACGGGCGAGGGTCATGCGGGCGGACGGCATTGGCTGTCCCATCTCGATTGAGACGGAAGCCTTCCCTGTACATGACATGGACAAACCGGCTCCCGGCGTGCGGGCCGCGAGTCAGGGCAGCGGGCGCCGGCGGGACGACGGGACCGCCCGGGCGGCCTCCTGCCGTTCCAGGTAATCCACCACGGTCTTGATCGTGGGCCACTCGTGGCCCCGCTCCGCCAGGTACTGCCGGACGTCGAGCTCGCCATCGGCGTCGTCGTCGCCGACGGCGGCCGCCGCGGCGAGGACGTCCGCCACGAGCTCACCCACGGTCACGCTGGGGTCGTCGGGGAGGGTCTGCGCCAGCAGGCGGGCGTCGCGCTTGCGTCGCTGACGGGACAGGTCGTCGTCCGGCATGTCGTGGGGCCGCGACGTCATGTCCCTCACCCCGTGGGGCCGCCGGAGCGCACCCGGTGGACCACCGGCACCGCGCCGGGCGCCCGGCCCGTGCCGTCCGATCGGGCCGCGCCCACCTCACCGTCCGCGTCCCGGGCGCCCAGCCAGTCGGTGGCGTGCGCCAGCAGGTCCCGGCCGCCGCAGAGCCGGGCGTCGTGGGGGCGAAGGCGCAGACGGGTGCGGCCGAGCGTGAGGGCGTGACGTAGCGTCGAGGGGTCGAAGTCGGCGTCGCGCAGCAGGGCGAGGACGGCGGCCTGGTGGTCGCCGCCGGCGCCCGCCAGGCGGACGGCGGACTGCCACACGGCTTGCGCTCGCTCGGGCGGCCGGCCGGGGGCGGCGGGACGGTGCGATGGGCCCGTGGTGGCCATGGTTCTCCTCTGCTCGGGCTCAGAGGAGGCACCCGGGGCCGCCGTGCCGGCAGCCGGGACGTCGCGCCGCCGGGCGATCCCACCAAGTCGGTGCGCGGCACCTTACCCTCGCTGGGCTCCTAAGCCTCGGCCGGGCGGACCTCCGGAGGGGTGGATCGCCCGTACGGCCGGTAGCGTCGCGTCTCCACGCGCTGTCGCCCCGCGGCTTGCCGACCTCGCCGCCCGGGACCCGCGCGGCCTCGCATGACCCCGCACCTCTCGCCGCCCGAGCCTCCGAAGCCCCGGTTCCGGGGTCGCCTGCATCAGCTGGCGTTCCTCCTGTCGATCCCGGCCGGCATCGTCCTCGTCGCCCTGGCCGGCGGTGCCCGCGCCCGCGGTGCGGCCGCAGTGTTCGCCATCTGCCTGACCGGCCTCTACGGCGTCAGCGCCGCCTACCACCGCGGCCGCTGGTCCGAGCGGGCCCGACGGGTGATGAAGCACCTCGACCACTCGATGATCTTCGTGTTCATCGCCGCGTCGTACACGCCGGTCGCCCTGCTGGCGCTGAGCGCGGCGGGCGGGACAGGACTCCTCGTCCTGGCGTGGGCCGGCGCCGCCCTCGGCGTGCTCGTGACCGTCCTGCGGCTGGAGCGGTGGCACCGGCTGGGCTTCGCCCTCTACATCGTCCTCGGCTGGCTGGCGGTGGTTGCCCTGCCCCGGCTCGTCGACGCGCTGACCGGGCCCCAGCTGGCCCTGCTCGTCACCGGTGGCCTCCTCTACACGGTCGGGGCCGTGACGCTGGCCAGCAGGCGCCCGGACCCCCACCCCGAGGTCTTCGGCTACCACGAGGTGTGGCACACGTTCGTGGTCGCCGCCAGCTCCTGCCACTTCGCGCTGGTCCTCCAGCTGGTGCGGGCCTGACCCACCGGGCGGCCGGCCACCCGGCCGCCCGCCCGGCGGCTCCGGCGGTCAGCGGCCCAGGCGGGCGACGAGCATCTGCTTGCCCTGCTCGGCTCCCTTGCGGCTGTCGGACTGTGCCTTGCGGAAGAACTCGGCGAGCTCGTTGTCGCCGTCGCGCTCGGCGTCCTGGATGTAGGTCTCCAGCCGCAGGGCGTTGCTGAGGCAGGCCTCGGTGAACCAGAGGATGTTGTAGTCCTTGTCCTTGGTCCCGGTGACCTGGCCGCTCTCGGTCGTGCTCATGGGTGTCCCCTCCTTTGACGGATATGACGGGCCTACCCGACGTGGTGGCCCGGAGACATCCATCCGGCTGCAGGGCCGGTCGCTCAGGGGCGGAAGGCGGCGACCAGCGCGGACGCCCGGGCGAGGGCGCCGGGGTCGATGCCCAGCTCGGGTATGGCGACGACCGCGGTCCGGACGCCGGCATCCGCCAGGTCCCGGTAGCGGCCGACCTGCTCCTCCAGCGTGCCGGCGTCGGGATGGGGGCGGTCCGCCCCCGGCGGGAGCACCGACGCCGTCGACAGGTGGGAGACGTGCACGTCGGCAGGGTCGCGGCCCTCGGTGGCGCAGTGGTCCCGCAGGACCGCCACCTTGTGGCGGACGGTGGCGGCGTCGCCGAACAGGTTGCACGCATCGGCGTGACGGGCCACGAGGCGCAGCGTGCGTCGCTCGCCCGACCCGCCGACCCAGATGGGCACGTGCTCCTGCAGCGGGCGCGGGTAGCAGGTGGCCGCCGGGATCGTCACCGTGCGCCCCTCGAAGCGTGGGCTGCCCGGCCCCCACATCAGCGGGAGCAGCTCCAGGGCGTCCTCCAGCAACGCGTAGCGGCGGGCGGTGCGCGGGAACTCCCACCCGTAGAGCTCGTGCTCGCGCCGGTACCAGGCGGCGCCCAGCCCGCACAGGGCACGCCCGCCGGAGAGCACGTCGAGCGTGGCGACGATCTTGGCCAGGTGCGCCAGGTTCCGGTAGGTGACGCCGGTGACGAGCACCCCGAGGCGGATCGTCCGGGTGCGCCCGGCCAGGAAGCCGAGGGTCGTGTAGCTCTCGGGCAGGTCCTCCCACTCGCGGCCCACGGTGGGGATCTGCACGACGTGGTCCATGACCCAGAGGCTCGTGAAGCCGGCCCCCTCGGCCTCGACGGCCAGGGCGGCCAGGCGGTCGGCCAGCTCGGCCGCCCCGCCCGGGAACGACATCCGGGAGACCTGCAGGCCGAACTCGAGGGGCATCGGTTCCTCCCGCTGGCGGGCGGCGGTGGTCGGGGCGTGGAGGAAGGCGGGCGGCACGAGCGTCAACGGGCCGGGCTCGTGGACGCCGTCCCAGCCCTCCTCCGCCAGCGCCTCGCCGACCGTCTCCGCCGCCTTCAGCTGGGCGGTCAGGACCTTGGAGGGGATCGGGTCGGCCCGTTCCCGGTTGCGCGCCCGGCACACCATCGCCGCCGTGGCGAACACGACGACGTGGGCGGCGACGCCGTGCGTGCGGGCGCACGCCAGCCACCGTCGGCGCTGCTTGGCGTCGAGGCCGGTGCTGTCGACGACGGTGGTCAGCTCCCGTTTGAGGCGCCGCTGGACCACGAGGGCCAGGACGTCGAAGGCGTCGGTGCCGGCACGCTGGTCGTGCTCGCCCGTCCCCACGACGGCCCGCAGGGCGTCGGAGGAGACGACGGCACCGGGGGGGAACGCTGGCGTGTCCGCCGCCCAGTGGCTCTTACCCGCCCCGGACGGCCCCACCATCACGACGAGGCACGGGTCGGGCAGGCGCAACACGCCGCCAGCTTGCCGCAGGTGGGCCCCGCCGCCGGCCGACCGGGGTCATGTGCGGTCGTCGGCGGAGCCGTCCAGCCACCAGGCGAGGGCGCGGTCGGCGACGGGAGGCGGGACCGTGTGGCCGCCGTCGAACTCGTCGAAGCGGACGTCGTAGCCGGCCCCACGCAGGAGTGGCACGAACGACCGGCTGCACCGGTCGATCGGCAGGACCGGGTCAGCCGTGCCGTGCGAGACGAACACCCGCGGCCGCCCCACCGGCTCCTCCACGGCGAGGAACCCGGGCGAGAACGCCAGCACGGTCGGGAAGAGGTCGCCGTTGCTCAACCCCAGCGTGAGCGCGTACGACGCCCCGTCGGAGACGCCGCCGATCGCCAGCCGGTCGGCGGCGACGTCGAGGCCGATCCGATCGGCGAGCCCGTCGAGCACCCGGTCGAGGAACGCGACGTCCGGGCCGATGCGGCCGTCCGCGATCAGGTCCCAGGACGTCAGGTTGCGCGAGTCGGGCGCCACCAGCACGACCCCGTAACGGTCGGCGGCCGCCAGCACCGCCCGGGCGTGGGACCGGCCGCTGCCGGTGGCGCCGTGCAGGAACACGAGCACGGCCGCTCCCGGCTCGGCCGTGTCGGGCACGTAGAGCAGCCCGTCCCGGTCGTCGCCGACGCCGAGCGGCTCGTGCCGGCCCAGCTCGGGGATGCCGCCCGCCGCCACCACGAGTCCCGGGCGGGTGCTCAACCGGGCCCGCAGGCGGTCGTCGGCCACACCCGACGATGGCACAGCCCGCTCCCGTTCGTGCAGGCCACCACGCCGCTTGGATCTAGGGTCGCCGCAGGAGTGCCGGGAGAGCGCCCGGTGTCGGCGTCGGGGAGTGGTCGGTCATGAAGGCTGCGGTGTGCGAGCGGTACGGGCCTCCCGAGGTCGTCCACATCCAGGAGGTCCCGACGCCCGAGCCGGGGGACGGCCAGGTGCGGGTCCGCGCCGCCGCCACGACCGTGAACTCGGGCGACGCCCGCATTCGGGCGCTGCGGGTCCCCCGGGGGATGCGCCTGCCGCTGCGGCTGCGGCTCGGCATCACCAAGCCGCGCAACGGCATCTTCGGCTTCGACATGGCCGGGCGGGTCGACGCGGTCGGCCCCGGGGTCACCGGGTTCGAGGTGGGCGACCGGGTCGTCGCCTCGCGGGGGTTCGCCCTCGGCTGCCACGCCGAGTACGCGGTCGTGGCCCAGGACGGCGGGCTGGCCGAGATCCCCGACGGCGTGAGCGACCAGGACGCCGTGGCGCTCTGCTTCGGCGGCTCCACGGCGCTCACCTACTTCGGGCTCGGCAAGCTGTCCGCCGGCGAGAGCCTGCTCGTCAACGGCGCGTCGGGCGCGGTCGGGGTCATGGCCGTGCAGATCGCCAAGGACCTCGGCGCCGAGGTGACCGCCGTGTGCAGCGGCGCCAACGCCGAGCTGGTGTCGAGCCTCGGGGCGGACCACGTCGTGGACTACACGACCGAGGACTTCACCGAGAGCGGCCGGCGCTACGACGTGATCATGGACAACCACGGCAACGCCCCGTACGCCCGGGTGAAGGGCTCGCTGGCCCCGGACGGCCGGTTCCTCATGGTCGTCGGCGACCTGCCGCAGATGCTCGCCGCCATCCGGCAGAAGCACGTGATCGCCAGCGGCGACAGCTCCGCGCTCGCCGCCGAGAGCTTCCGCAGGCTCATGTCGCTGGCCGGGGAGGGCAGGCTGCGGGCCGTGATCGAGACCGTCCTGCCGTTCGGGCAGGTCATCGAAGCCCACCGCCGGGTCGACGGGGGCCACAAGGTGGGCAGCATCGTCCTCGCGTTCGACCAGGCGGACTGAGCCGCCGCCGCCCGCGCGTCCGGGATGCCCCCGGCGCGCGCCGGTCGGTAGGTTGCGGCCCGTGGAGGGCTCGAACAGCAGGGCGTTCCCCGCAGGGTTCGGCTGGGGGACCGCCACGGCGGCCCACCAGGTCGAGGGCGGGAACTGGAACAACGACTGGTGGGCGTGGGAGCACGCCGACGGCTCGCCGTGCGAGGAGCCGTCCGGCGACGCCTGCGACTCCTGGCACCGCTGGCACGAAGACGTCGAGCTGGCGGCCGGCCTCGGCTCGTCCACCTACCGGTTCTCGATCGAGTGGAGCCGCGTCGAGCCCGAGCCGGGGGAGTGGTCGTCGGCGGCGATCGCCCACTACCGGGCGCTGTGCACGGCCCTGCGCTCGCGCGGCATCGAGCCCACCGTCACCTTCCACCACTTCACGACCCCCCGCTGGGTGGTGGCCGCCGGCGGCTGGGAGGACCCGGCCACCGCGGGGCGCTTCGCCGCCTTCTGCCGCCGGGCCGCCGGCGAGCTGGCCGACGTCATGGGCCGGGCCTGCACGATCAACGAGCCCAACATCGTTGCCACGGTCGGCTGGCTGTGGGGCGCGTTCCCGCCCGGCCGGAGCGACCGTGCCGCCCGCCACCGGGTGAACGACGTGTTCGCCGACGCCCACCGCCAGGCTGTCGAGGCGATTCGCTCGGCGGCGCCGGGCGTCCCGGTCGGCCTCACGCTGTCGATGACCGACTACCAGGCCGTCGACGGGGCCGAGGAGCGGCGGGACCGTATCCGGCGCGGGATGGAGGACGTGTTCCTCGCCGCCGTCGAGGGCGACGACTTCCTCGGCGTCCAGGCCTACACCCGCGAGCGGATCGGCCCGGGGGGCGTGCTCGGCCCGGAGGACGGCGTCCCCGTGGGCTCGATGGGCTACGAGCTGTGGCCCGAGGCGCTGGAGGCGACCCTGCGCCGGGCCTGGGACGTGACCGGCGGCCGGGTGCCGCTGCTCGTCACCGAGAACGGCGCCGGGACCGACGACGACGCCCAGCGCATCGCCTACGTCCACGGGGCGCTCGAGGGCGTGCTGCGCTGCCTCGACGACGGCCTCGACGTGCGGGGCTACACGTGCTGGTCGCTGCTCGACAACTTCGAGTGGGCGTTCGGGTACCGGCCCCGGTTCGGCCTCGTGTCCGTCGACAGGGCCACGTTCGCCCGCACCCCCAAGCCCAGCTACCACTGGTTCGCCGAGGTCGCCCGCACCAGCACCCTCGTCCCCCCGCCGGTGGGCTGATCCCCCCACGCGCCGGCTCGCGCGGGCTCGACCTGGTCGGGGCGGGTAACGTCCAACGGGCGTGGAGTGGGGGGCTGGGGAGTCGTCGCGCCAGGCGGTGCTGGACTCGCCGGCGGCGCCGGACGCCGGGGAGCCGGCGGAGGGGCGCGCCCGGCGGTGGTGGGCCGACCCGGTGCTCGCCGGGCTGGTCCTCCTGGCGCTCGGGCTGCGGGCGTGGGGGATCGGGGCCCAGAGCCTCTGGTACGACGAGTGGCTGACGAGCGAGGCGGTCGACGGCGGGCTCAGTGACCTGCTCACGCACGTCGCCGACCGCGAGGGGATCCCGCCGCCGTTCTTCGCGCTCGTGTGGCTCTGGACGCGGGTCGCCGGCCACGGCGAGGTCGCCCTGCGGGCGCTGCCGCTCGTGGCGGGCGTGGCCACGGTCCCGGTGGCCTACGCGCTCGGGCGTGCGCTGCGCCCGGGCCGGGCCGCCTCCCGCCTGGCGGCCCTGCTGGTGGCCGTGAACCCGATGCTCGTCTGGTACTCCCAGGAGGCGCGGCCCTACGCGCTACTGGCGCTGGTCGGCGGCCTGTCGCTGCTCGCCGCCGTCCGGGCGGGCCGGGCACCGGACGGCGACCGGCGCGCCCCGGGATGGTGGGCGCTGGCGTGCGCCGTCGCGGTGGCCGTCCACTACTTCGCCGCGTTCCTCGTGGTGGCCGAGGCGGCGGCGCTGGTCCTCGCCCGCCGGGAGCGGTGGCGGACGTGGGCGCTCGCCCTCGTCCCCGCCGGGCTGGTCCTCGCCGCCCTCGCCCCGGTGGCGCTGCGCCAGCACGACCACGACGCCAACCGCGCCTGGATCACGGCGTTCCCGCTGGCGGACCGGCTGTCCGACGCGGGGCGCAGCGCCCTGGTCGGGCCGAGCGTGCCGGACGGGCGGCTGTGGCTCGTGGCCGCCCTGGCCGTGGCGGTGGCGCTCGCCGCCGGCGGGTGGGCGGCCACCGGACGGGAGCGCCGGACGGTCGCCGGGCTGGTCGGCGTGGGCGCCGGTGCCGTCGGCCTGGCGCTCGTCGCCGTGGCGGTCGGCGTCGACGCCGTCGTCGGCCGGTACCTCATCGCAGCCCTCCCCGCCCTGCTCGTCGCCGTGGCGGTGGCGTCCGCCACCGCCCTCGCCGGTCGTCGGCGGGTCGCGGCGGTCGCGGCGGGAGCCGCCGTCACCAGCCTCGTCGCCGTGTCGCTGGTCGCCGTGGCGGCGGTGGCCACCGACGCGGACCTCCAGCGTCCCGACTGGCGCGCCGTCGCCGCCGCCCACGAGGACGCCGTCGCCGCCGGCCCGGCGCCCCGGGCGCTGGTCCTCAACGTCCACGGCAACCTGGCCGGCCCGCTCACCCGCTACCTCGACGGCTCGCGGGTGCTGGAGCCGGGTGAGGTGGCGACGGTGGAGGCGGTCGACGTCGTGGTCGCCTGCCCCGGCGACGCCCCCTGCAACCTGTTGGTCGGCCGGGCGTGCGGGCTCCTGTTCCTCGGCGTGCCACCGCCGGAGCCCCTGTTCGGCCGCCTGGAGCCGGACGGCCGCGCCGAGGCCGGCCCCTTCACGGTCGACCGCTACCGCACCCGCGGGCCGGTCGACGTCACGGTCGCCGACCTCGTCGCCCCCGCCGATCGCTCCCGCGCCCTGGTCCTCGTCACCGGCTGACCGCCGACCGCGGCGCTCGGCCTCGTCGTCCCGACCGAGCGTGGCGCCGCGACCCAGCAGCAGTGCCGGACGGCCTCCCGTCCCCGTCGGCCTCGGCTCCCGGGCCGGGCCCATCGCCCCGCACCGTACTGGTGCAACCGCCTCGGCCGGGCCCGGACGAGGTCGCGCTGTTGTGTGGAGAAAAGCTCGACAAACGCTATACAGGACGTCATGGCGAGGGAAGTGCCGGTCGAGGGGGACGGGAAGGACGACGGGGCGCGCGCGGACGTGTGGCGGATGGTGGAGCAGTTGCGGGATCGGCTGGACGAGGGCGGTGAGGCCCTCGATCAGCTGTGCGGCGAGCTGGTGCACTGTCGGCAGGTGAGCGCCGACGTACTGGCGATCGTGGAGGCGACGGTCCGCCACACCGAGGAGGCCGTCGCCGTGGTGGACGCCGACCTGGGTGTCCGCTTCGCCTCCCCGGCGGCCGTCGCGCTGCTGGGCGGCGACGAGACCGACTCGCTCCACGCGGTGCTGCCGCGCGGCGGCGCCTTCGCCCTGCGGCGGTTCCTCGGCGCCGCCGCCGAGGGCGACGGTGACCACGAGCGGCGGAACGGCCACCATGACCGCCGTGCGACGCAGGCCCGCCCCCGCGGCCGGATGCGGCTGGCGGGCGAAGGCGTCGAGGTGTCGGTCCGGCGGGTCGAGCCGGTGCTCGGCAGCCTGGGCGGGCTGTGGGGGGCGGCGCCGAGCCGCGCTCACGGCCTCGTCCACCTCACCGTCCGGGATGCCGCGGAGCCGCCTGCGGCGGCCGAGTCCTCGGCACCGGCCGGCTGAGGCGCCCGGGCCGGACCGCCCGCGCCGACCGACGGCTCACCCGCCGGGCAGGCGGGCGGCGCGTTCGCGCAGGTAGCGCTGCTCGGGTAGGCTGGTGGTGAGGCGCGCGGCGGTGCGGTAGCCGTCCGCGGCGGCGGCGAGGTCGCCGGCCATCTCGTGCAGATGCGCACGGACGGCGTGCAGCCGGTGGTGGCGCGCCGTGCGGGCATCGGCGTCGAGCGGGGTCAGCAGCGCCAGCCCCGCCTCCGGGCCCTCCGCCATCGCCACCGCCACCGCCCGGTTGAGCGTGACCATCGGCCCGGGGGCCAGGTCGTCGAGCAGCCGGTAGAGGGCCGCCACCTGCGGCCAGTCGGTGTCCTCGGCCCGCGCCGCCTCGGTGTGGACGGCGGCGATGGCAGCCTGCACCTGGTAGGGGCCGATCCGGGCGGTCGCCAGCGTGTGCGCCACCAGGGCGAGGCCCTCGTCGATCGCCGCCCGGTCCCACAGGCCCCGGTCCTGTTCGGCCAGCGGGACGAGGCCGCCGTCGGGCCGGGTGCGGGCCGGGCGGCGGGCGTCCGTGAGCAGCATGAGCGCCAGGAGGCCGGCGACCTCGCCGTCGTCGGGCAGGAGGCGGTGCACCGTCCGGGTGAGGCGGATCGCCTCCCGCGTGAGGTCCGGCCGGTGCAGGTCCGGCCCCGACGTGGCGGTGTAGCCCTCGTTGAAGACCAGGTAGAGGACGTGCAGGGCGGCGGCGAGGCGGTCGACCCGATCCGCCTCCGCCGGCCGGTCGACACCGGCACCGGTGGCACGGATGCGCTGCTTGGCCCGGCTGATGCGCTGCGCCATCGTCGCCTCCGGCACGAGGTACGCCCGGGCGACCTCCGCAGTCGTGAGGCCGCCCACCGCCCGCAGCGTGAGGGCGACCTGCGACGCCGGGGTCAAGCTCGGATGGCAGCACAGCAGCAGGAGGGTCAGCGTGTCGTCCTCGCCCGGGGCGGCGTCGGCCGGCGCCTCGGCCGGCGCCCGGGCCGCCAGCACCTCCTCCCGCCGGCGGCTCGCCGACTCCCGCCGCAGCTGGTCGGTGAGCCGCCGGGACGCCACCCGGATGAGCCAGCCCCGGGGCCGCTCCGGCACCCCGCGCGCCCGCCACTGCGTGGCCGCGGCGAGCAGGGCCTCCTGGACGGCGTCCTCGGCGGCGTCGAAATGCCCGTGCTGCCGCACGACGGCGGCGAGGGCCTGCGGCGCAAGGTCGCGCAGCAGGCCCTCGAGGTCGTCCGCCGTCACATCTCCTGGCCGGACACGCCCATGATCGGGCGCACCTCGATCGCCGTGGACGACAACCGGGCGTCGGGGAACCGCAAGGCGATCTCGACCGCCCGCTCCGCCGTCTCGCAATCGACCACGAAGTACCCGGCCAGCTGCTCCTTCGACTCGGGGAACGGCCCGTCGGTGCTGGTCACCACGCCGTCCCGTCCCCGGATCGTCGTGGCCGTCACAGGGTCGGCGAGGGCGCACCCGACGAGCAGCTCGCCGGACGCCCTGATCTCGTCCACGAGGGCTTCGTCCTGCCGGATCAGCTGGGCACGCTCCTCCTCGGGCAGCGCCTGGAACTCCGGGTCCTTCAGGAACAGCGGGTGCTCCCAGTTCACCGGGTTGGCGTAGATCTGGATGAGGTACTTCATCTGGCCTCCTCGTGCGGCGGGCCGCGATGGCCGCCTCGCCCGGGACATCGGAGCCGCCGCCCCGATCTCGACACGCGCCGACGAGTCTCGCTCGGGAATGTCAGCCCCAGCGCGGCGAGGCCTCCGGGCCTACGCCCCGTCCCCCCCCGGCACTTGCGGCCGCGTGGCACGCTCGCGCCATGACGGTCCTACTCAACCCGTACCTGACGTTCCGCGACAACGCTCGCGAGGCGATGGAGTTCTACCAGTCCGTCTTCGGCGGCGAGCTGGACGTGATGCCGTTCTCGACCGTGGGCGCCGGCGAGCCCGACGAGGCCGACAGGGTCATGCACTCCTCCCTCCGGACGTCCAGCGGCCTGGTGCTCATGGGCGCCGACACCCCGAGCGACATGGAGTACGCACCAGCCGCCGGGATCACCGTGTCGCTCAGCGGCGACGTCGACGACGACGACGAGCTGCGGGGCTACTGGAAGGCCCTGTCCGAGAGCGGCTCGGTGACGGTCCCGCTCGAGACGGCGCCGTGGGGCGACAGCTTCGGCATGTGCGTCGACCGCTTCGGCACCCCGTGGATGGTCAACATCGCCGGCCAGCGCTCCTGACCGACCCCACTCAGAGCAGGCGGAGCTTCCTCGGGTGGAACGCCTCGGCGTAGCCCGAGTCGGCGACGCACTCGACGCCGCGTAGGCGCAGCAGCGACCGGAACACCTCGGGCTCGAACCAGGACCGGGACTGCTGGCTGGCGAAGTGCTTCATGAGCAGCTCGACCTTGCGGTCGACGACCTCGCGGCGCAGCACCGAGTACACGGTCGGCCGCCCGAGGTCGCCGTCGAACTTCGGGATCTCGTACTCGAGGACGAGTTGGTCGCGAAACGTGTTGAGGGCCAGCTCGCCGAGGGTGCGGTGGTCCTGGTGGGCGTCCTCGCGCCAGTGGGTGAGGACGAGGTCGGGCTCGCCGCGCCGCCGCACCTCCTCCAGGTGGGCCTTGAGCCCGGGGCCGTGCCAGGGGAAGTGGTTCTCCGGGAACGCGCACACGTCGACGTGGAGGTCGAGCCCGGCGCAGAAGTCGGCGGCCGACCGCCGCGCCTCCTCGGCGCGCTCGCCGACGCCGGAGAACACGACCCACTCGACCGACGCGTCCGGGTGGCGCGCGGCGAGTTCGAGAACGGTGCCGCCGCAGCCGATCTCGATGTCGTCGCTGTGGGCGCCCAGCACCACGAGGCGGGGAGCCGGGCCCAGTCCGTCCAGCAGCGAGCGCATCAGCCGGTGCCGTCCCACACCTGCCACGGCGCCTCGCCCGACTGGTAGAGGTCCTCCAGCGTCTGGCGGTCCTTGAACGTGTCCATGCCGGCCCAGAAGCCGTCGTGGCGGAAGGCGAGCAGGCGGGACTCCTTGATGAGCCGCTCGAACGGCTCCAGCACCAGCTCGTCGCCGGGCTCCATGTGGTCGAAAATCGCCTGGTCGAGCACGAAGAAACCGCCGTTGATGCGAACGCCGGCCTGGGCCGCGTCCCGCACGCTCGTCACGTGGTTGTCGGCGCCCACCTCGACGAGGTGGAACGAGGTGTGCGGCACGACCGAGACGAACGTGGCCACGGCATCCTCGGACCGGTGCAGGTCGACGACCTCGTCGAGCGGCACGTCGGACAGCCCGTCGGCGTAGTTGGCGAGGAAGCACTCCTCGCCGGCGACGTAGTCCCGCACGGCCATCAGCCGCTCGCCGATGTTGGCCTGCAGACCGGTGTCGACGAACGTCATCGTCCAGTTCTCGATGTCGGTTTTGAGCAGCCTGACCTCCTTGTTGGCACCGTTCAGGACGAAATCGTTCGAGATCGTCTCGGAATAGTCGAGGAAGTACTGCTTGATGACATCGCCCTGGTGCCCGAGGCACAGGATGAAATCGGTGTGCCCGTAATAGGCGTAATAGCGCATGAGGTGCCAGAGGATCGGCCGGTAACCGATCGGCACCATCGGCTTGGGTACGCGATCGGAGTACTCGCGCATCCGGAGGCCCAACCCCCCACAGAACAGGACCACCTTCACCTTCCTAGAACCCCCTCACAGGATCACCACACGTCGATCTCCGGGATCGGCACGACGAACTTCCCGCCCCACTCCCGCACGTGAGCCAGCTGCCGCGCGATCTCGTCCCGCAGGTTCCACGGGAGGATGAACACGTAGTCGGGCCGGGCTTCGTCGAGTGCGTCAGGCGGGTGCACGGGGATGTGCGTTCCCGGCAGGAACCGCCCGTGCTTGTACGGATTGCGGTCGACGGTGAACTCGATCAGGTCGGTCCGGATGCCGCAGTAGTTCAGCAACGTGTTGCCCTTGCCCGGGGCCCCGTAGCCGACGACCCGCTTGCCGGCGTCCCGGGCGTCGACCAGGAACCGCAGGATGCCGCGCTTCGTCGCCTCCACCTGCGCCCCGAACCGCTCGTAGGTCGCCATCCGGTCGAGGCCGAACGCGATCTCTGCCGCCCGCAGGCGCTCCACAGCCTCGGTGACGGGGCGGCCGTCGGCCTCCTCCGCGTGCCGGGCGTAGACGCGCAGCGAGCCGCCGTGGCTCCACAGCTCCTCGACGTCGAAGAGGGTCAGGCCGTGGGCGGCGAAGATGCGCTCGGTCGCCAGCAGCGAGAAGTACGAGAAATGCTCGTGGTAGATGGTGTCGAACTGGTTCCCCGCCATCAGTTTCCGGAGGTGGGGGAACTCGATCGTCACGGTCCCGCCGGGGGCGAGGATCGTCGTGATCCCCGCCACGAAGGAGTTCAGGTCGGGGACCTGGGCCAGCACGTTGTTCCCCGCCACGAGGTCGGCCCGCACGCCCTCGGCCGCCAGCGCCCGGGCCTGCTCGGCACCGAAGAACTCGACCCGCGTGGGGATCCCCCGGTCGATCGCCACCTGGGCCACGTTGGCGGCCGGCTCGACGCCCAGCACCGGGATGCCCTTCTCCACGAACCACTGCAGGAGGTAGCCGTCGTTGCTGGCCAGCTCGACGACGAGGCTGTCCGGGCCAAGGCCGAGGCGCTCGGTCATGGCGTCGGCGTAGCGCTTGGTGTGGTCCAGCCAGGCCGTCGAGTACGAGGAGAAGTAGGCGTACTCCTCGAAGATGTCCTCCGGCGTGACGTACTCCTGGACCTGGGCCAGCAGGCAGTGGTCGCACACCCGCACGTGCAGCGGGAAGAACGTCTCGGGGGCGTTCAGTTCCTGCGGCAGCAGGAACGTCTCGCACAGCGGGCTCATCCCGAGGTCGACCATCGTCGTCCGCAGGACCGCCCCGCAGAACCGGCAGGGCGCGGCGAAGACGTCGGGCTTCTCGTCGGTCGTGCTGGTCATGCCACCTCCACGGCGGGGTCGAGTCCGAGGCTCCGCAGGTCCGCCCGCACCTCGTCGGCGTAGACGCGGTTGACCACGACGACGACGTCCGGGCCCAGCTCGGCCAGCCGGGCCGGCGGGATGATCGGATGGCCGGTCCCCGCGAGGAACGTGCCCTGCTTGGCCGGGCTCACGTCGACCACCGCCGCCACCTCCGCCCCGATGCCGACGGAGTTGAAGAAGCTGACCCCGCGCCCGCCGGCGCCCCAGGCTACGACCGTGCGACCGTGGTCGGCGTGGTCGGCGAGCCGCCGACACCAGTCGGCCACGCGGGCCCGGTACGCGGCCCCGAAGGCGGCGGCGGCCGCCACGAGCGGGGCGATGTCGGCGGGCGCCGCCTCCGGGGCCACGGGACCGCCATCGGGCTCCTTCACCGGTGCCGGCTCCGCCTCCAGGACGAGGAACTGGCCCGAGTGGGCCGAGCGGACGTCCGTGACGGCGAAGCCGGCGGCGGCGGACGCGGTGCGCAGCGCCGGCTCGACCCACGACCCGCAGTGCTCGTACATGAGGTCCCAGGTGGCCAGCTCGCCGAGCAGCTCGCCCCCGTTGGGCACGTCGACGTACAGGGCCGTGGCGCGGTCGCCGATGCCTCGGCGGACGGTGCGCAGGAATCCGACGGGGTCGTTCATGTGCTCGAGGACCTGCCGCGCCGCCACCAGGTCGGCGCCGCGGCGGGGATGGTCCGCCGTGTACGGCTCGGCCAGGACCTCGACCCGCTGGGACGCCGCCTCCGACCGCCGCTCGGGCCTATAGCCCGGCTCGAAGCCGACCCCGCGGTTGCCGCCGGCCTCGCACAGCAGGCCCAGGAAGCGGCCGTCGCCGCAACCGATCTCGACGATCGTCCGTCCGTGCAGGTCGTAGCGGTCGACGAGGTGCTCGACCGTCGCCGATTCGAACGTGCGGAACAGCGCCGAGCCGTGGAGGGCGTTGTCGTAGTCCTGCTCGTAGTCGACGAGACCGGGGTCGAACGCCGCGTTCCACACGTAGCCGCAGGCGGCGCACAGGTGCATGTGCATCGGGCCGCGGGGCGCATCGGCCGCCGCTCCCTGCGTGCGCCACAGGACGCCCACGTGGACGGGCAGCGCCTCCACCTCCACGAACGGTCCGGCGGACGGTCGCTCGCAGAGGGGACATGCCGAAGTGGTGGTCACTGGCAACTCCGAGGGGCCCGCCTCGTTGTCCCGAACCGACGGGTCAAGGGCGGCACGCAAGTTACCTCCGGGAAAGGTCACCTGTCTCGCGGATGACGTTTCGCTCTGGCGTCCGCGAAACCACACACAGTCATCGTATGACCGTCGTTGGCGTCACTTCTGTGCGGGAAGGTCGCGTGGCTACTCCGACGACCGTCCACACCCCTCCTCGTAGCCCGCCTCCACCACTCGACGTCGCACAGGCGATGGGAACCCGGCCCGCCCGCAGCGGTGCGACGGCAGGGAGGCGGCCGGCTCGTCTCCCGGTGGATGGCCGGCGCGGGACTCCCACGGGGTGCCTACTCGCGCGTGTGGCAGACGGCCTCGACGTTGTTTCCGTCGGGGTCGCGAACGAAGGCCCCGAAGTAGCCGGGGTGGTACTCGGGCCAGAGCCGGGGGGCGTGCAGCACCTCGGCGCCGGTGGACTCGGCGGCGGCGACGAAGGCGAGCACGGCGTCGCGGTCGGGTGCGGAGAAGGCGATGTGCGACTCGCGGAAGCCCTCGCCGGTCCGGCGGGGGCCGATCCAGAAGTCGGGCATCGGCCGGACGCCGTAGCCGATCGCCTCGCCGACGTCGATGAGTCGCTCGCCGCCGAGCGGGGCCAGCACGGTGTCGTAGAAGGCCGCGCTCGCGGCGACGTCGGCGCACTGGATCGAGACGTGGTCCAGCACGCCGGCATCATGCCAGGACCTCCCGCACCCTCGGCGGCGGCTACAGGGCGTGGTGCTCGGGCCGGACGTGGCTCCACGCCGTCATCGCCTCGTGGACGTCGCCGTCGCCTACGACGACCTCCGCCACGGTCCCTTCTGAACCCGCCCCGCCCCCGAGGCGACCGGGGGGACTCATTGGAGTCCCCCCGGTCGCGACCGACGGACGGGAGTCGGCCGGGGCGGAGCGGGCCAGACCGTGGCCGGCGGGGCGTCAGCCGCCGAAGAGCTGGACCCAGGTCTTGGTGGTGGCGTCGTAGCCCACGCCGATGTGGCGGTAGCCGCAGTTCTCGATGTTGGCGCGGTGGCCGGGCGAGTCGATCCACCCGGTGACCACGGCCTGGGGCGTCTCGTAGCCGCGGGCGATGTTCTCGCCCATCATCCGGCCCGTGTAGCCCTGGGCCCGGGCGCGGTCCCACGGGGCCGAGCCGTCCCGGCCGGTGTGGCTGAAGTAGTCGTAGCGCGCCATGTCGTCGGCGTGGAGCTGCGCCGCCAGCGTGAGCTGCGCCTGCGCCGTGACCGGCCCGCAGCCGGCGGCGGCCCGCCGGGCATTGGTCAGCGTGACGACCTCGGCGGCGGGCCCCGCCGACGGTGGGGCCGGTGTCGGCGCGGGGGCACACCCCAACGCCGCCAGCGACAACAGGCACGGGCCCAACACAAGGAGCACCAGCCGGCGAACCGGCTGGGGCCTTCGTCCCCAACTCATGGGCGGGGACTGTATTGCATTTTGGTTGCGGTTGTAACGGCAATGACAAGTGGCGCGATGAGCTGGGGCCCATCCCGGGCGGTCCATGGCCACACGGGGTGGCCGTGCCCGCGGTCAGGCGAGTTGGGCGCCGGGGGTGCCGGCCCTGATGGCCCAGGTCGACGCCGTGGTGATCGACGACGTGGGCGTGGCGACCGTGTCGACCAGGCGGAAGGCGGCCGTGAGCGTCGCCGGGTTCGCGTCGCAGCGGAGGTAGCCCCGCTGGCGGACGTTGACGTAGTCAACGTGTTCGAGCCCGGCGATGAGAAGCTCGGCGACGTCGGCGGTCGCCGGGTCGAAGCGCGAGCTGATCGACGAGCCAACCAACTCCGTCCCCACCGGCGCGCCGGACAGGTCGTCGCCGATCAGGTCGGCGACTCCGGCGGCGTGGATGTCGCCGGTCACCACCACGGCGTTGGCCTGCGCCGCCCGGAGCTGGGCGAACAGCCGCTCGCGGGCCGCCGAGTAGCCGTCCCACTGGTCGTGGTTGAAGAACGTCTCGGCCAGCGGCATCGCCGTCATGACGACCTGGTTGGCCAGAACGTCCCAGGTGGCGGGTGAGGAGGCCAGCGACTGTCCCAGCCAGGCCTCCTGCTCGGGGCCGAGCATCGTGGTCGTCGGGTCGGTGCGGTCGGGGCAGTCCTCGCCGAGGTCCTCGGTGCCGCAGCCCTGGTTCGACCGGTACTGCCGGGTATCCAGCACGTGGAAGCGGGCGAGCGCGCCCCAGTCGATCGTGCGGTGGATGCGCAGGTCCGGGCCAGTGGGGCGGCCGAGGCGCACGGGCTGGTGCTCCCACCAGGCCTGGTAGGCCGCGGCCCGGCGGGCGGGGAAGCCCGGGGCCTCCGCCTCGACCTGCGGCACGAGGCCGGCGTAGTTGTTCTCGACCTCGTGGTCGTCCCACGTCACGACCCACGGGCAGACGGCGTGGGCCGCCTGCAGGGCCGGGTCGCTCTTGTACAGCCCCCAGCGGTTCCGGTAGGCGTCCAGCGTCGCGACCTCCGGGCTGTTGTGGTCCCGCACGATGCCGGCGCCGCCCTGGCCGCCCTCGTAGATGTAGTCGCCCAGGTGGACCACCAGGTCGGGGTCCTCCGCCGGGGCGTGGGCCCACGCCGACCAGAAACCGTCCTTCCAGTTCTGGCACGACGCCACGAGGAAGCGCAGGCCGGCGCGGCTGGTGGGCCTCGGCGTGGTGCGGGTACGGGCCACCGGGCTGGCCTGATCGCCGACGATGAAGCGGTAGTGGTACCAGGCCCCCGGGCGGAGCCCCCGCACGTCCACGTGCACGGAGTGGGCCAAGGCGGCGGAGGCCACGGCCGTGCCCTCGGCGACGACCGAGCGGAAGCCGTCCTCGTGCGCCACCTGCCAGCGGACCGGGACGTCGACGGCCGGCATCCCGCCCCCGTTGAGCGGGTCGGGGGCCAGCCGGGTCCACAGGACGACGCCGTCCGGGACCGGGTCGCCGGACGCCACGCCCAGGGAGAACAGTCCGTCGGGCAGGTTCGGCGGCAGGGGCGGATCGCCTCCCGGCAGCGGACCGGCGCCGAGCAGCACCAGCCCGGCGGCCCCACCCGCCATGCCCCGTACGAAGCCCCGCCGCGACACGCGCGCCGGTGCCGGTCCCCGGTCCTGTCCCATCTGCCCTCCCCCGGCCCGACTGACCCGCCGGGCGCCGCCGGCAAATTACCCGGGGGCGAGGGGTGTCGTCAGCCCCCGGGAGGGGCCAGGTCGGGCGGCCCCTGGGGCGGCGGCTCGTCCCGCTCGGCCAGCTCCTCGTCGATGGTGGGTGGGTCGTCGACGGCGGCGTCCTCGACCGGGACGGCGCCACTCTCGGAGTAGTCGCTCACCCCACCCCGCTACCCGCCCGGCGGCGGCTCACCGGGCGGCCCCGCCCTCCGGCCCGGCGCCTACAGTGCCGCCGTGGCCGAGGTCGAGCGGAAGTTCCTGGTGGTGGACGTGCCCGAGGGCCTCGGGGACGGCGCGGCGTTGCGGCAGGCGTACCTGGCGATCGACGGCGACGTCGAGGTGCGGGTGCGGGACGAGGACGGCTCCTTCACGCTGACCGTCAAGGGCGGCGAGGGCATCGAGCGGACCGAGGTCGAGGTCGCCCTCGACGCTGCGCGGTTCGACGAGCTGTGGCCGCTCGGCGGCGACCGGCGGATCGAGAAGGTGCGCCACCGGGTCCCGCTCGGCGGCGACCTCGTGGCCGAGGTCGACCGCTACGCCGGCGCGCTGGACGGGCTGTCCGTCGTCGAGGTCGAGTTCCCCGACCGGGCCGCCGCCGACGCCTTCACTGCGCCGGACTGGTTCGGCGAGGAGCTGACGGGGCGGGCCGGCTGGTCCAACGCGGACCTCGCCCGCCACGGCCGCCCGGCGGCCTGACCACCGGTCCGGCGGCGGGTTCGGCGGATCGGGGCCGGGTAGCCGCGCGTCATGAGCGTGGACGACGAGCTGACGACCCTCGAGAACGAGGGGTGGAAGGCCCTGTCGTCGAGCGGGGAGGCCGCCGTGGAGTTCTACGGCCGGGTCCTCGACGACGAGGTCGTGATGCTGCTGCCGGCCGGCATGAAGATCGACGACCGGTCGAAGGCGATCGAGATGACGAGCGGCCAGCCGTGGGACTGGTACCGCATCGAGGACTCGCGGGTCCTCTCCCTGACCGACGACGTGGCCACCGTCCTGTACACGGCCGCAGCACAGCGCGGCGACGCCGACGTCTACTCGGCGCAGATGGCCAGCACCTACGTACGCCGGGACGGCGGCTGGCGCCTCGCCATCCACGTCCAGACGCCGATCGCCACCTGACCCGGTCCCTCTGCCCCGCCGCCGACGGTCACCCGGCGGTGCCCGACACCTCCGCCAGGCAGCGGGACAGGAGCGCACGCTCGGGCGCCGTCCCCGCTCGGGCAAGGGCGGACCGGTACTCGGCGGCGGCCTCGTCGTGCCGGCCCAGCCGGCGCAGGAGGTCCGCCCGGGTGGCCGGGAGCAGGTGGCTGCGGCCGAGTCGCGGGTCGCCCACCAGGGCGTCGACGATGGCCAGGCCCGCCCCCGGCCCCTCGGCATAGGACACCGCCACGGCCCGGTTCAGCTCGACGACCGGCGATGGTGCCAGCCGAGCCAGCTCGGCGTAGAGGCCGGCCAACTGCGGCCAGTCGGTGTCCGCCCACGTCGGCGCCTCGGCGTGGACCGCGGCGATTGCCGCCTGCACCTGGTACGGGCCGGGGCGCCGGCGCCGGAGCGCCCGCCGGAGCTGGTCGACGCCCTCGGCGATGCGGGCGCGATCCCAGCGGCCTCGGTCCTGGTCCTCCAGCAGGACGATGTCGCCCGACGCCGACAGCCGGGCCGACCGGCGGCTGTCCTGCAACAGCAGTAGCGCCAGCAGGCCCCGCGCCTCGGGCTCGTCGGGCATCAGCTCGACGACGAGCCGGGCCAGGCGGACGCCCTCCTCGCACAGGTCGTGGCGGACGAGCCGGTCGCCCGCCGTCGCCGCGTACCCCTCGGTGAACACCAGGTAGATGCAGGCCAGGACCGGTGGCAGCCGCTCGGGCAGCAGGTGGGCGGGCGGGACGCGGAACGGGATCCGGGCGTCGCGCACCTTGACCTTGGCCCGCACGAGCCGCTGCGCCACGGTCGCCTCGGGCTGGAGGAACGCCCGGGCGATCTCGGGCGTCTGGAGCCCGCACACGAGCCGCAACGTGAGCGCCACCTGGGCCGCCGGCGTCAGCGCCGGGTGGCAGCACGTGAACACGAGGCGGAGCTGGTCGTCGGCCACGGGATGGACCTCGGCGGGTTCGGGGTCGGGGACCTGGCGCACGGCGGCCTCCTCCTTGCCGGGCCGCCGGGACTCCCGCCGGGCGCGGTCGAGCGCCCGGTTGCGGGCGGTCGTCGTGATCCAGGCGCCGGGGTTGTCCGGGACGCGCCGGGCACCCCAGGTGCGCAGCGCCTCGACGAACGCCTCCTGCACGGCGTCCTCGGCGACCGTCAGGTCGCCGAGCAGGCGGGCGAGGGTGGCGAGCGCCCGCCCGGACTCCGCCCGGAACGTGCGCTCGACCACCTCCGCCGTGGCGCCGTCGCACGGCGCCGGGGCCACCGGTGCCCGGTCGGGCCGGTCGGGCGGCAGGGTCAGCTGCCGAACTCCATGATCGGGCGGAGCTCGACCGCCTCGCCGGGGATCTCGGCGGCCAGAGCCACCGCCCGGTCCCGCTCCATGGGAGCGAACAGGTACAGGCCGCCCACGACCTCGGCGCCCTCGGCGAACGGCCCGTCGGTGACCTGGACCTCGCCGTCGCGCACCCGCACCGTCGTCGCGGTGGCGATCGGGTGGATCGCCACCCCGCCCCAGAGGGCGTCGCCGGCCCGCTCGCTGAAGGCCCCGTGAGCTGCGATGCCCTCGTCCCAGGCGGCGGTGCCGGGCTGGTCGCCCTCGGTCTCCTTGCCGTGGATCAGGGCCAGCCAGCGGGGCGGGGCCTCGTCGGGCGTCGACATCGGCGGCGGCACGGGGGCCCCCTCGGGGCGGCTGTCGTAGGCCTGGACCACCGGCCGCAGCTCGATGCCGCCATCGGCCAATTCGGCTGCCGGGATCTGGCGCGCCATCTCGATGGCGTCGTCCAGCGAGTCGGCCTCCAGGACGTAGAAGCCGATGACCTCGGTCGTCTCGGCGAACGGGCCGGTGGTGACCAGCGGCTCGCCGGCCCCCGTCCGGACCGTGACGGCGTGCGGGGTCTCGTGGAGGGCCGCCCCGCCGCGGATGGCGGCGCCGTTCCGCTCGCCGAAGGTGACGTAGCCGGCCAGCTCCTGGTCCCACTGGGGGGTCCCGGGCTTGGCCGTCTGGTCCTGGTCGCCGTAGAGCAGTGCGAGGTAGAGCATCTCGGTTGTCCTCCCTTGGACGGTCGGTTCGCCAGGGCGACGAAGAGGGGCTGCCCGGATCGACACCGGCGCCGACATTTTCCCCGACCGTGCTAGAGCTGGCGCGATGCGGTTCGTGATCCACGGCGCCGGGGCCATCGGCGGGACGATCGGCGGGCGCCTGTTCGAGGCCGGCCACGACGTGACCCTCATCGCCCGCGGGGCGCACCTCGACGCGCTCCGGAGCCGCGGGCTGACGGTCGTGTCCGCCGACCGGACCGTGACGCTGCCCGTCCCCGCCGTCGGCTCGCCGGCCGAGGCCGGCCTGGCCCCGGGCGACGTCGTGATCCTCGCCGTGAAGTCGCAGGCCACGCTCGACGCGGTGGCGAGCCTCGATGTCGCCGCCCCGCCCGGCGTGGCCGTCGCCTGCGCCCAGAACGGCGTCGAGAACGAGCGGGTCGTGCTGCGGCGCTTCCCCGCCACCTACGCCGTCACCGTCATGCTGCCCTCGCTGCACCTCGAGCCGGGTGTGGTCGTCCCGTACGGCTCGCCGGTCAACGGGATCCTCGACGTTGGCCGCTACCCGTCCGGCGTCGACGAGACGGCGCAGGGCCTGTCCTCGGCGCTGGTCACCGCCGGCTTCGCCTCGGAGGCGCGGCCGGACATCCTCCGCTGGAAGTACTCCAAGCTGCTCGACAACCTCCGCAACGCCATCGACGCCGTGTGCGGGGGCGGGCCGGAGCCCGGTGACGACACGGGCGAGGCCGGCGCGGCCGACGAGTCGGCCGCCGTCGAGGAGCTGGCCGCCCTCGTGCGGGCGGAGGGCAAGGCGGTGCTGGCGGCGGCCGGCATCGACGTCGTCCCGGCCGGCGTGGACCGCGCCCGGCGCGGCACCCTGCTGACCGCCGGGCCGCCGGTCCCCGGGGCACCCCGGCGCAGCTCGACGTGGCAGAGCCTCACCAAGGGCGCCGGCAGCGTCGAGACCGACTACCTGACCGGCGAGGTCGTGCTGCTGGGCCGGCTACACGGCGTCGCCACGCCGGCGAACGCCCTGCTCCAGCGCCTCGCCACCGAGCTGGCGGCCGAAGCGCGGCCGCCGGGCTCGGTGCGGGCGAGCGAGGTCCTGGCCCGGCTGGGTTGAGCCCGCCGGCGTCAGCCGTCGCCGGTATAGGCATGGGCCTGGGTCGCGACCATCGCCTCGATGTCGCCCATGGCGACGTTGGCGTCCACCCGGTGCATGCCCCAGTTCGGCGCCAGGTCGCCGGGGATGTCGTCGGTGCGCGGGTCGTCCGGGTCGCCGAGGACGGTCAGCCGCAGGTAGTGGAAGCCGTCCTCGCGCACGCACTCGGCCTCGACGAGGTCCGGGTAGGCGACCCACGGCGTGGTGATCTCGGACGTACGGGCGGCGTCGGCGAACGGCTGGGCGCTCGACAAGCCGCCAAGCAGGCTGCCCTCGGGCTGGTCGACGGAGAAGTAGGGCGACAGCGTGGCGCTCCCGCCGGACGGGCTGCCCGGGTTCACGCAGCCGGCCTCACCCTCCCCGTCGCGGGCCCGGCCGAACAGGCTGTCGTCCGGCGGGGGCGAGGTGGCGCGGAACGAGGCGTACGTGACGACGCAGCCGACCTGGTCGGTGGCCTCGCACAGCGGGACCTCCTGGAACGAGCCCCCTACCGGCTCGCCCTCGGGCACGCCGACGCCGGAGCCGAGGAGGTAGGCGCCCACGAGCCGGTCCCGGAGGCCTGCTCGCCGTCGATCTCCTCGGCGATCAAGGTCTTCAGGTGACCGGCACCCTGCGAGTGGCCGATGAGCACGAAGCCGCGCCCGTCGCTCTCGTTGGCGACGTACTGGCGGAAGGCGTCGAGGACGTCGCCGTAGGCGACGGCGCGCGGGTCGACGCCCTCGGGGGCGTCCGCATCGCGGCCGATCCCGCCCAGCGTCACCTGCCGGTAGACCGGGGCGAACACGCGACACGTGGAGGTGAGGCGGGCTGCCTGGCTGAGGACGGTCACGATCTCCTCGGACTCGCCCGGCACGAGGTCGCTGTTGATCTCCGTGTCGTACGAGGTCGTCGGCTAGA
>DATFOS010000092.1:0-4772 GCA_035265325.1 Acidimicrobiales bacterium | reverse complement strand
GGGACCGGGCCACGAGGGCGAGGTCGCCCCCCGCCGGGGCGCCTTCGGCGGGGCCCCGGAGGGCGTGCTCGGCGTAGTTGAGGGTGACGCCGGGGAACCAGCGTGCCCCGGGCATCGCCCGGCCGTCCGCCGGCAGGGCTCCCCCCACCGGCGTCGCCGAGGACAGCCCGAAGTGGTCCCAGACCGAGCGCCAGAAGGCGTCGAGGTCGGTGACCGACCAGCGCCACAGGTCCTCGTAGGCGTCGAAGGACAGGCCCCGCTCGGCGGCGAGCCGGTCGAGGTACTGACCCAACCGGGTGCGCTCCCGCGCGTCCGGAGAGGGCCGCCACAGCACGTCACCGCGCTCGCTCATGGCGGTCACCGTACGCTGTGGCCGCGTCCGCCGGGCACCTTCGCAGCGGCTCCGAGCTCACCGGGGCGAGGGGACCGATGGAGTCAGGCGGGGACCATCTCGATCTCGCCGTGCATGCCATAGTCGTAGTGGCCGGCGAGGTGGCAGGCGTACTCGACGGTCCCGGGAGCGTCGAACACGAACGTGGTCACGCCCTCGGCGCCCGGTGCCACCGACACCTCGCCGGGGACCGCGCCGTGGGCGGCGTGGGTGCCGGAAGCGTGGCGGGCGTGGACCTCGGGCGGCCCGACGATCAGCTCGTGGCCGATCGGGTCGCCGTTGCCCACGACGAAGCGGACCTCGGTGCCGGCGACGACCCGCAGCGGGCCCGCGTCGAGGGTGAAGCGCGAGTGCTCGATGTCGACGTGGACCGTCACCGGTGCCGGCCCGACGGCCGGTGCGCCGTCGCCGCTCCCGGGGCCAGGCCCGCGGGGGCCGGGGGCGAGCAGTCCCCCGGCCCCGGCGTGGCCCCCGGCGGACGCCACCGCCAGGAGGCCGTAGCCCCCGGCCGTCACGGCCCCCGCCATGGCGAGGGTTGTGGCTACGACCGCCACGAGCCGCCGCCGGCGCGCGCCCGGCGCGGGCGCCGCCGCCGGGGTCGCCGGCACCGGTTGCGCCGATGGCGCCGCCGGGGCGGCGGCCGGCCGGGCGGTCGGCCCGGCGCTCATCGGCCCGCCGACCCCCACACGCGGCCCACGCCGACCGCCACGACGGCCAGCGCGGCGCCGACACCGGCCACGACCGGCCACACGGGCACGCCGCGGGAGCCCTCGTCCGGCGCCACCGGCACCTCGACGGCGGCCCGCTCGTCCAGCGTCCCGGTGTCGGCCAGCGACGGCTGCTCGCCCGGGGTGGCGGAGACGGCCAGGTCGTAGTCCAGCTCGGACGCCGGGGCGTCCACCGTCAGGTACGACAGCCACATGTCGCGGGGCACCCACGACATGTTCTCGTCCGACCGCAGGTCGCTGAGCAGGACGGCCGAGGCCCGCTCGCTACGGGCCAGGCTCATCCCGTCGCCGCCGGCGAGGACCTCGGGCTCCTCCTCGGTGAGGAGGAAGACGTCGGCCTGCACGTCCTGCTCGGCGTCCAGACCCAGGCCGAGGATGCGCACCGGGACCCACGGGTCGTCGGTCGGGATGGTCGCCATGATCGACGTGCTCTCGCCGGCGCCGGTCCCCAGCTCGCGGGCGCGATCGGCGTTGAAGCGGGCGGCCATGAAGACCTCGCTGCGCTGGGCGTAGAAGTCGAGGACCTCGGGGGCGTCGGGCGTGAGCAGGAACCCGTTGTCCAGCGCCCACTCGCCCACCTCGTCGGCGCCGCCCCGCAGGACGGTGACGTCGAGGGCCTCGATCTCGGCCTCCAGGATCACGTCGGCGCCCGAATCGTCCGCCGAGGCCTCCTCGGCAATCCCGACCCGGGCCTCGCTCGGCGGGGCGACCTCCTGCAGCAGGCGCTGGAGCGTCCAGTCGCCGGCGGCGGTCACGTCGGTGGGCACGTCGGGCAGCGGGACGATCGACCCGACCGATTCGCCCTCCCCCGAGAACTCGAACGCGGTCACGTAACGCTCGATGCCGTCCGTGTAGGCCGCCAGCGTGGTGGTCTTCACGAGTTGGATCGTCCCGTTCTCGCCGAAGAGGCCGCCGCAGGCGCCCGCCGGCCCCGCCGCAGCCACCAGGGCCACGGGGACCGCCAGGGCCACCGCCGCCATCGTCCGTCTGCTCATCCCGGCCTCCTGGGTCCGTCACGCCGTGTGCGTCGCCCGATCGGACGTCGCGCGCGGCCCACCCGGTTCCCGGCCGGTCAACCTCGTCCGGTCCCGGGGCGTTGAAGGGGGCAGGTATGGGACGTCCCGACTTCGACCGACGATTCGACGACCTGGCGGCGATCGCCTACCGGGTCGCGTTCCGCGTGCTGGGCGACCGCGGCGACGCGGAGGACGTGGCCCAGGAGGCGCTCGCCCGGGCGTTCGCCCGCTGGCGCCCGGTCTCCGGTCACGCGGAGCCGTGGGTGGCCCGGGTGGCGACGAACCTGGCCATCAGCCGGTGGCGGCGCCGCCGGCCAACCGTCCCACTCCTCGATGGCCACGGGCCACCCGCGGTCGATCCCGGCGTCGTCGCCCTCGACCGCCACGGGCTGGTCGTCGCCCTGCGGGCGCTCCCCCGCCGCCAGCGCGAGGTGGCGGTCCTGCGCTACCTCGCCGACCTGCCCGAGCGGGAGGTCGCCACCGCCCTCGGGACCTCGGTGGGGTCCGTCAAACAGCACGCCCACCGCGCCCTCGCCCGCCTGCGGGCGCACCTGTCCGAAAGCGAGCCCCCGTGGCCGGCGACCCCGCCCGCCCGCGCCGGCTCCTCCCCCGTCCCGCCGCCCCCGGAGGTCGACGATGTTCGAGCACCTCGATGACCCCACGCCGTACCGGCCGGGCCGCGACCTGCGCCGCCGGGTCGTCGCCCGGGGACGCCGGATCCGCTGGCGCCGCCGCCTGGCCGCCACCGCCGGCGCGACCACGCTGGCGCTGGGCACCGTCTCGGTCGGCCTCGTCGCCTATGTCGAGCGGCGCGACGACGCCATCGACCGGGCCGACATCGCCATGGCCCCGTCCCTCGACGACGCGGTGAACGTCCTGCTCATCGGCACGGACGCACGGCCGGGGGCGGAGGACGGCGCCCGCGCCGACACCATCGCGATCCTGCGGGTGGGGTCGGACGGGTCGCTCGCCGTCCTGTCCCTGCCCCGCGACCTGCAGGTCCCGGGCACGGGCCAGCGCCTCGCCGCCGCCTACGCGGACGGCGGGGCCCAGGTCCTGGTGGACACGCTCCACGGCGCCCTCGGGCTGCCGGTCGACCACGTCGTCGAAGTGGACTTCGCCGCCTTCGTCGGCCTCGTCGACGACCTGGGGGGCCTGCGCCTCGCCGTCGACGTGCCCTTGCGGGACCGGACGACCGGACTCGACCTCGCCCCGACGGCGTGCACCACGCTGGACGGCGAGACGGCGCTGCAGCTGGTCCGCGCCCGGCACGTGGACGGGGACACGCTCGGCGACCTCGGCCGCATGGCCCGCACCCGGGCCGTGCTGGCGGCGGCGATGGAGCAGGTCGGCGACGCCTGGGACGACCCACGCGAGCTCGACCGCCTGAGCCGCATGCTCGCCGACCACGCCGTCCTGGACGACGGGCTCAGCCTCGAGGTGATGGCCGGGCTCGGCCGTACGCTCGGGAGGGGCGATCGCTCCCGGATCGCTGCGCCGGAGTTGCCCCTGACGGACGTCAGGGGGGCCGACGGGGCCGCGTTCCTCGGGCTCGGGCAGGGGGCCGACGCCGTCCTGCGGGACTTCGGGGCGACCGACCCGCTGCCGGCCGCCGTCACGGCGACGCCGGCGGGCGCGACCGTCCTCCCCGGTCTCACGCCGCTGGTCGGAATCCACCCCTGCTGAGCGTGGGCGGGTGGCACCATGCCCGCCGTGACCGAGCCGACCGCCGCCGCGCGCACCGACCCGCCGCTACAGGGCCCGGAGCTGCCGATGCTCCTCGGCTTCCTCGACTACCACCGGGCCACCCTGCTGTGGAAGGTCGAGGGCCTCGACAAGGAACAGATGAACCGGCGCCTGCCCTCGTCCGAGCTCACGCTCGCCGGCCTGGTCAAGCATCTGGCGCTGGTGGAGGACACGTGGTTCGCCGAGCGCACGGTCGGCTGGGAGCCGGTCGAGCCGTGGGCCAGCGCCCCGTGGGACGACGACGTCGATTGGGACTTCCACTCCGCCCCCGACGACGACCCGGCCGACATCGTCGCCCTCTACCGGGCGGCCTGCGACCGCAGCCGCCGCGTCGTCGAGGCCGTGGGCGGCGACCTCGACCACCTCACGGTCGCCCCCAGCCGGGCCGGCGCGCACTTCACGCTGCGGTGGGTGATCCTCCACATGATCGAGGAGACCGCCCGCCACAACGGCCACGCGGACCTGCTGCGCGAGAGCATCGACGGCGTCACCGGGGAGTGACGGGCGGCACGGGCCGCGGCGTGCTCCCGGGGCACGGGCGGCGGGGTGCTCCCGGGCCACTCACGTCTGCCCTCTCTGGGCCGCGCCCGTGCCCGAGGCCGACCGGCCCGCCCTCGACGCGCTCGTCCGGGCGCGCCGGGCGGGCGGCGCCTGAGGCACCGCCCGCCGGGTGGGTTCCCGCCCGAAAGCCGGTTCGTGGGGAGTCAGCAGGTCGGCTCAGGTGGCCGACTTGACCCGCGCCTTCGCCTCGTCGGCCGTCGGGCCGAGCGTGTCGGCGACGAAGGCGTCGCGCTTGCCGAGCGGCTTGTCGCGCCCCTCGGTGGTGTCGGTGGCGGTCTGCCGCTCCATCTCGCCGTTCATCTCGGCGCCGATGATGACGGCGAAGGCGCC
>DATFOS010000091.1:0-16979 GCA_035265325.1 Acidimicrobiales bacterium | reverse complement strand
GCCGGCTCGTCGCCCCGGGGCAGTGCGGTCAGCGGGTACACGGCGTCGATCATCGACACGATGCGCTCGCCGGGCACGACCCGCACCCGCTCCCACGTGTGGCCGGCGTCGAGCGGCATCCACTCGATGAAGCGGACCGTGACCCCCCGGTCGCGACCGAAGGCCGCCAGGTCGACGATCTCGTCGTCGTTCACGTCGCGCATGACCACGACGTTGACCTTGACCGGCGCCAGGCCGGCCTCGACGGCGGCCTCGATGCCGTCGAGCACCCGGGGCAGCTCGTCGCGCCGGGTCAGGGTGACGAAGCGGTCGTGCCGCAGCGTGTCGAGCGAGATGTTCACCCGGCGGAGGCCGGCGGAGGCCAGGTCGGGCGCCAGCGAGCGGAACGTCGCCCCGTTCGTGGTCATCGCCAGGTCGACCGGGGCGCCGGCGGGCGTCTGCAGGGAGGCCAGCTTCCCCACGAGGACCGGCAGGTGGGCCCGCACGGTCGGCTCGCCACCCGTCAGGCGGATGGCGTCGATGCCGAAGTGCTCGACGCAGACGCGGGCGACCCGCTCGATCTCCTCGAACGTGAGGACCTCGCTGCGGGGGAGCCACTGCATGCCCTCCTCCGGCATGCAGTACGTGCACCGGAAGTTGCAGCGATCGGTGATCGAGATCCGCAGGTCGCGGTGCACGCGTCCGTAGCCGTCGACGAGGGGGGTCACCATGGGGGCCAGGCTAGCGGGATGGCGCCCGACGAACCCGAATGGCGTTCATGCCTGGTACAGGTCGCGCAGCAGGAGGACGGGCACGGTGCCGCCGGCCTCGACCCCGTCGCCGTCCTCCACGACCGCGAGCGCCTCCGCCTGGGCCATGGCCGCCAGCTGGTGGGACCCCTGGCCGCCGGACGAGCGGACCCGCAGGGTGCCGTCGGGTGCCACCCGGGCCTCCACCCGCACGAAGTGCGTCTTGCCGTCGGGCCGGCGCCGCAGCGGCTCCTCGGCCACGGCGGCCATCCGGGCCCGGTGCCAGCGCTCCTCGGGGTGCCCCGCCAGCCGCCGCAGGGCGGGCCGGGCGAACAACTCGAAGCTGACCAGCGACGACACGGGATTGCCCGGCAGCCCGAACACGGGCACTCGGCGGGGCCCGAGGTCGTCCCGGCCGGCCGGGCCCGGGACCACGCCGAAGGCCAGCGGCTTGGCGGGGCGGATCGCCACCTGCATCCACCGCATGTCGCCGATCCGGTCGAGGACGACCTTGACCAGGTCGGTGTCGCCCATCGACACGCCGCCGCTCGACAGGACGGCGTCGCACGACGCAACGCCGCGCTCGAGGGCCTCGGCGATGGCAGCGGCGTCGTCGGGCGCCCGGCCCAGGTCGACCGGCTCGAACCCGGCCGCCTCCGCCTGGGCGAGCAGCGTGGGCCTGTTGGAGTCACGGATCTGGCCGGGGCGCAGCGGCCCGGGGCCGTCGAGCAGTTCGTCGCCGGTCGACAGCACGCCGACCCGCGGCCGCGGGTGGGCCACGACCTCGGTCACGCCCAGCGACGCCAGGACCCCGAGCCGGGCCGGCGTCAGCTCGATACCCACCCCGAACACCGCCTGGCCGGCCCGGAGGTCGTCGCCGGCCGACCGGACGTGGTCCCCCGCCTGCGGGGTGTGGCGGACCTCCACCCCGTCGGCCCCGCCGGGCAGGGCGCCGTCGCGACGTTCGGTCCGCTCGACCATGACCACGGCGTCGGCACCCTCGGGGATCGGGGCGCCGGTGAAGATGCGCATCGCCTCGCCCGGTCCGAGCGGGCGGGAGGCCGGGTTCCCGGCGGCGACCTCGGCAACGACCGGAAGGACGACCGGCGTCTCGGACGCCCCGGCGGCGTCGACCGCCCGCAGGGCGTAGCCGTCCATGGCCGTGTTGGCGAACGGCGGGACGTCCTCGGTGGCGGCGACGACGCCGGCGAGCACGCACCCACCCGCCTCGGCCACGGCCATCGGGCGCGGGGCCAGCGGCGGGCACCCCGCCAGGACGTACGCAACGGCCTCGTCGAGCGGGATCATCGGCCGACACGCTACCGACGGCCGGCGCGGCGCCCGCCCCGCCGGGCGTTTCGCTGGCCGGCACGACCCGAACGCGGGTAGGTAACGGTTCGTGGCGAAAGCGAAGCCCACTCCGGCCGAACGACTCGAGAAGTACCAGTCGATGCGCGACTTCGCCCGCACCGCGGAGCCGGCCGGCGGCGACGCCCCGGTCGGGCCGGACGGGGAGGCCGTGCCGGCCGGGCGGTTCGTCGTCCAGCGGCACCGGGCCACCCGCCTCCACTACGACTTCCGCCTCGAGGTCGACCGCGTGCTCGCCAGCTGGGCGGTCCCCAAGGGCCCGACGCTCGACCCCAAGGCCCGCCGCATGGCCGTCCACGTCGAGGACCACCCGATCGAGTACGCCGACTTCGAGGGCGTGATCCCGAAGGGTGAGTACGGCGGCGGCGACGTCATCGTGTGGGACCGCGGCACCTGGTACCCCGCCGAGGGCACCGGCGACCCGGCCGACGCCATCGCCAAGGGATCGATCCACTTCGACCTGCGGGGCGAGAAGCTGGCGGGGCGCTTCGTGCTCGTCCGCCGGGGGCGGGACGGCAGCGGCGGCGGCGACAAGGAGCAGTGGCTGCTGCTCCACAAGGCCGACGAGGCGGCCGTCCCCGGTTGGGACCCCGAGGACCACCCGCGCTCGGTCAAGTCTGGTAGGACGAACGACGAGGTGAAGGCCGACCCGTCCGCCGAGTGGCACAGCGACCGGCCGGCGGCCGAGGCCGAGGTGGCGGTCGGGATGGGACCGCGCCCGGGCGCCTCCCGGCCGCCGTCCCGCCGCGAGTGGGACGGCCCCACCCAGGACGAACTGGACGCCCTCGCCGCGCTGGGGGCCAAGGGCACGTGGGAGGTCCAGGGCCATGCGCTCGCCCTCACGAACCTCGACAAGCCGCTGTTCCCCGGACGCGACGGCGAACCGCCCATCACGAAGCGTGAGCTGATCCGGTACTACGCCTGCGTCGCCCCCACGATCCTCCCCCACCTCGTCGACCGGCCCCTCAACACCCACCGGTTCCCCGGCGGCGTGACGGTGAAGGGGTTCTGGCACAAGGAGGTCCCCTCCCACGCCCCGGAGTGGCTGACCCGCTGGCACAACGACGACGCCGACCCCGGCGAGACCGAGTGGTACGCCGTGCCTGACCGGGTGGGGACGATGGTGTGGCTCGCCAACTTCGCCTCGATCGAGCTGCACCCGTGGACCTCGAAGATCCCGGCGGTGCACGAGCCCACCTACGTGCTGTTCGACATCGACCCGGGGCGGAAGACCAGCTGGGAGGAGGTCGTGATGATGGCCCGCCTCCACCGCACCGCCCTCGACCACCTGGGCGTGTTCGGGCTGCCGAAGGTGACCGGTCAGCGGGGCATCCAGGTGTGGTGCCCGATCGCGCCGGGCTACACGTTCGAGCAGACCCGCGGGTGGGCCGAGAAGGTGTCGAAGGCCATCGGCAAGACGATCCCCGAGCTGGTCAGCTGGGCGTGGACCAAGTCCGACCGCGGCGGCTTGGCCCGCCTCGACTACACGCAGAACGTGAAGAACAAGACGCTGGTGGCGCCGTACAGCGTCCGGCCGGCCCCGGGCGCGCCGGTGTCGGTGCCCCTGGAGTGGGACGAGATCGACGACCCCGACCTGCGGCCCGACCGGTGGACGATCCGGACGGTGCTCGACCGCATCGACGAGGTGGGCGACCCGTTCGCCCGCCTGCTCGACGTCGAGCAGGTACTCCCGACGCTGTAGCCGCGGGTCAGGCGAGGCCGCGCCGGCGGACCATGTCGGTCAGGTAGGCGGCGAACTCGGGGCCCAGGTCCTCGCGGTCGAGGGCGAGCTCGACGGTGGCCCGCAGGTAGTCGAGCTTCTTGCCGATGTCGAAGCGGCCCTCGTCGAACACGAAGCCGTACACCGGCTGCTCGGCCAGCAGGATGGCGATCGCGTCGGTCAACTGGATTTCGCCGCCCACGCCCGGCTTGGTGCGGTCGATGGCGTCGAAGATCGCCGGCGTGAACACGTAGCGGCCCATGACCGCCAGGTCGGAGGGGGCGTCCTCGGCCTTGGGCTTCTCGACGATGCCACGCAGCCGGACCAGCGACTCCTCGTCGGTCGGCTCGGCGTCGGCGCAGCCGTAGGACGAGATCTCCTCCGGTGGGAAGGACTTGAACGCGATGACCGAGGACCGGGTCCGCTCGTAGGCCGTGATCATGTCGGCGAGGACGGTGGAGTGCTCGTCCATGATGTCGTCGCCGAGCATGACCACGAACGGGTCGTCGCCGACGTGCTTGTGGGCGACCGACACGGCGTGGCCCAGCCCGAGCGCCTCGCCCTGGCGGACGTAGTGGATGTCGGCCAGGTCGGCCAGGCCCCGCACCTCGGCGAGCAGTTCGTGCTTGCCGGACGCCTCCAGCGAGACCTCGAGCTCGATGGATCGGTCGAAGTGATCCTCGAGGCTGCGCTTGCCCCGACCCGTGATGATGAGGATGTCGTCGATGCCGGCCCGGACGGCCTCCTCGACGACGTACTGGATCGCAGGCCGGTCGACGACCGGCAGCATCTCCTTGGGCTGGGCCTTGGTCGCCGGCAGGAACCGGGTGCCGAGCCCCGCTGCGGGGATCACCGCCTTGCGCACGCCGCTGCTCATCACCCTGCTCACCTCTGTGTGTCGGTCGGATCTGGGTCGTTCGTCGGACGTTCCGTGCGAGGGCCTCCCTCCAGGCTCTCGTGGGACCCCTAGACGCTAGTGCGTTTGCTGATGGTCATTACCGAACGCAGACGCAGCGCAAACACGACGTGGACGCCGGGTGTCGATGGCGGCCCGTGACGCGGCCCCGGTAGGGTTGGCACTCGCACTGCTCGAGTGCCAATGCCCGAGTGCCAACGGTGACCCTCCGGAGCGGTCGATGCCCACGTACGAATACCGCTGCAAGGACTGCGGCGCCCATCTCGAGGTCCAGCAGTCGTTCCGTGACGATCCGCTGACCGTCTGCCCCACCTGTGAGGGCACCCTCAAGAAGGTGTTCCAGCCCGTCGGCATCGCCTTCAAGGGCACGGGCTTCTACAAGAACGACGCCCGCTCGGGGTCCACCTCGTCGAAGTCGTCCACCACGGGCTCGACGTCCTCCTCCGACTCCGGGACGGCATCGTCCGACTCGGGTTCGTCGAGCTCGTCGGATTCGTCCTCGTCCTCGTCGTCGAGCTCCCCTGCCAGCACGTCCGGTTCCGAGGCCAAGTCGGCGTGACCGACACTGCTGGGGAGAACGTCGTCACCGCTCCGGCCGGCGGCGTCCGCGCCGACGTCGGGGTCTTCGGCGGCTCCGGCCTCTACGCCCTGCTCGACGACGTCGAGGAGGTGATGATCGAGACGCCCTTCGGGGAGCCGGCCGCACCGGTCACGATCGGCTCGGTGGGCGGGCGGCGGGTCGCCTTCCTGCCGCGCCACGGCCGCAACCACTCGCTGCCGCCCCACCGGGTGCCGTACCGGGCCAACGCCTGGGCGCTGCGCTCGCTGGGCGTGAAGGCGATCTTCGGGCCGTGCGCCTCGGGATCGCTGCAGCCCGACATCCACCCGGGCGAGTTCGTGGTCCTCGACCAGATCGTCGACCGCACGGCCGGGCGGGCGTCGTCCTTCCACGACGGGCCGGGCAGCCCCGAGGGCTTCTCGCCCGTCGACCACCTGAGCTTCGCCGAGCCCTACGACGCGGACCTGCGCAAGGTGGCGATCGAGGCGTGCCGCGCCGAGGGCGTCACGGTCCACGAGTCGGGCACCGTCGTGGTGATCGAGGGGCCACGCTTCTCGACCCGGGCCGAGTCCCGCTGGTACTCGGCGCAGGGCTGGCAGGTCATCAACATGACCCAGATGCCGGAGGCGGCGCTGGCCGCCGAGGCCGGCATCCCGTACGTGTCGATCGCCCTGATCACCGACTACGACGCCGGCCTCGAGGGGGCGCCGGGCATCGAGCCGGTGACGATGGACGAGGTCTTCGCCACCCTCGAGCGCAACGCCGCTGTGGTGCGCAACGTGCTCTTCACGGCTGTCGGGCTGCTGCCCGACAGCCTGTTCACCGCCTGACGCCATCGTCGGGAGGCATCTTCGGCGAACCTGTGTTCGCCCGCCCTCGGGCTCGGCTACCCTTCCGCCACGGCCTCCGTGCCGGGATCGCAGCGCTCCGCTCCGACGGGGCGCGCCCATCCCGTTCGTGCGTGCGTGAGCGCGGAGGCCCGCCGTGTCCAGTCCCTTCTTCCCCGTCGTCCGGGCGCGTCGCCTGGCCACCCGCCCCTGGGTGCGCCGCGCAGCGGTCGCCGTGTTGGCCCTGGTCACCGGGCTGGTGGTGGCGTCCCTGGTCCGCTCGGGCGACGCCGCCCGGCGCGACTGGGGCACGACACGGCCGGTCGCCGTCGCCACCCGTGACCTGGCCGCCGGCGACGTGCTCGCCGCCGACGCCGTGGCCGTGCGCGACCTCCCGCGAGCCCTCGTGCCGGCCGCCGCGTTGGCCGCCTCCCCGGCGGCCGGGGCTGTCGTGCGCCAGCCGATCGCGTCCGGTGAGGCGCTGGTGGCCGCCCGACTGGCGCCCGACGGCCTGCAGGGAGCGGCGGCGCTCGTCCCCGCCGGGCACCGGGCGGTGGCGGTGCCGATCGGGCCGTCCGGGGCGCCGCCGCTGGGGCCTGGCGACCTCGTCGACGTGCTGGCGGTGGTCTCGGCGGCGCCCGCCTCGTCCGGCGAGTCGGCGGCCGCCTCGACGTCGGTCGACCGGCCGCCCGCCTTCCCACTGGTCGAGCGGGCGGCGGTGGTCGCCGTCGAGGACGACACCGTGTCGGTGGCGGTGCCGGAGGACGACGCCCCCGGCGTGGCGTTCGCCCTCACGCAGGGCGCCGTCGTCCTGGCGCTGGCGGGGGCCTGACCGTGGGGCGGTCAGCGGAAGGACGTGAGCAGGAGCAGCAGCACCAGCACGCCGACCACCAGGCGGTAGAGCACGAACGGCAGGAACGACCCCGTGCGCACGAGGCGAAGGGTGCCCCACACGGCGATGTAGCCGGTGACGGCCGAGGCCGCGATGCCCCAGAGGAACGGGGCGGCGAAGCCGGGCGGCAGGCCACCGTCACCCTGCACGTCGACCGCCTTGTAGACCAGCGCCCCCGCCGTGATCGGCATGCTCATCAGGAAGGCGAAGCGGGCGGCGCCGTCCCGGCTCAGCCCGAGGAAGCGCCCGATCGTGATCGTCACCCCCGAACGCGACACGCCGGGTTGCAGGGCGAGCGCCTGGCCGAGGCCCATCGAGACGGCGTCGCGCAGGTCGACCTCGTCGAGCGTCCGCTTGCCGAGCGTGCCGTCCGCCCAGCCGAGGGCGAGCGCCCCGACGATCATCATCACCGCGATCAGGCCGACCTGGTCGGTGTTGCGTTCGATCGGCCCCGCGAGCAGGGCGCCCGTGACGGCGGCGGGCACGGCCGAGAGGGCGATGAGCCAGGCGAGGCGCCCGTCCTTCGAGCGCGGCGCCGAGAACGCCGCTCGCACCAGCCGCACGACGTCGTGGCGGAAGTACGCCAGGGCGCCCACGAGCGTGCCGAGGTGGAGCGCGACGTCGAACGCCTTCTTGAGCGAGTCGTCGCCCGCGAAGTCGTCCCAACCGAAGAGCCACGGCACGAGGACGAGGTGGCCCGACGACGAGATCGGCAGGTATTCGGCGAGGCCCTGGGCGATGCCCAGGACGATGGCGTGGAGGATCGACACGGTGCCGCAGCGGTGAGGAGGGTGACGTGGCGCCGCCTGGTGCCGGGGTTGGGGCGACGTCGTCGTCGTCCGGCTCGCTGGCGGCGGGGGCGACGGCAGGCTAGTGCCCACCCCGGCGTCCAGCCAGGGCGATCCTACGGTGCGTAGCCTCTGTCCCGCACCGCGGGCACTTCCGGCCGTCAGGCGCCGCTGAGCGTGACGCCCGGAACGACAAGGGCAGCCGCCCCGGTGCCGCCGGGCGTCCACTCGCGCTCCCCGCCGACGGCGGCGATGTCGAGCAGCAGGCGCTGCAGGGTCGACGCGATCGTCGCCTCTCGCACCGGCTCGGCCAGCGCCCCGTCGCGGATCATCAGGCCCTCGATGCCGACCGAGAAGTCACCCGACACGGGGTTCACGCCCGAGTGCAGGCCGTTCATCGACTGGACGAGCACGCCGTGGTCGACGCCGGCGACCAGTTCCTCGAGCGTCCCGCTGCCGAGCGACACCGACAGCGCCTGGGCACCGACCCCGGGGGTCGAGCGGTAGCCGCGCACCGCGGAGGCGGTCGACGGCGTGCCGGCCCGGCGGCCCGTGGCCGTGTTCTGCAGGAACCCCTGGAGCACGCCACCCTCGATCAACACGATCCGGCGGGTCGCCAGGCCCTCGCCGTCGTGGCTGTCGGCGCCGAGCGACACCGGGTTCGTCGGGTCGTCGACCAGCGTGAGCAGCGGCGAGGCGATCTGCTCGCCGACCCGCTCGGCGAACGGCGAGCGGCCCTTGAGCACCGACTCGGCGTTGAGCGTGCCGCCCACCACGCCGAGCAGCGTGGCGGCCATGCGGGGCTCGAGCACGAGCGTGACGGTCCCGCTGTCCGGCTGCGTGGCGCCGAGCAGGCGGGTGGCCCGCTCGGCGGCGTCGTCGGCCGCCTCGCCCAGGTCGATCTCGCCCGGGTCGCGTCCCACGCTGAGCCCGTAGCCGGTCTGGGTCTGACCGTCGGCCTCCGCAAGCGCCGAGACGGCGAGATGGCAGAAGGTCGAGCGGCCGGCGACGGCGATGCCGGTCGACGTGGCCACGGCGGCCTCGCCGGTCCCGTCGCCCCACTGCGAGGCCCGCACGCCGACGACCCGGGGGTCGCGGGCCCGCACGGCTTTCTCCAGCTCGATGGCCAGGTCGACCTTGCGGTCGGTCGCCATGCCGGCCAGGCCGTCGCGCCACAGGTCGACGTCGGGTGGCTTCACGCCGTCGGGCTCGGCCAGCCCGACCCAGGCCTCGGGCTCGGCGAAGGCGGCGTTGTCCCGGGCCTCGGCCAGCACCTCGCCGATGACGGCGTCGTCGAGCGAGCCCGCCCAGGCGAAGCCCTGGCGGCCGTCGCGCACGACCCGCACGCCGATGCCGGCGGAGGCGGCCTGGGTCAGCGATTCCACCTCGCCGCCGTGCACCTTGACCGAGGTCGAGGTGCCCTGGGCGACGTAGGCCTCGACCTGCTCGCCGGAGGCGGCGTTCGCCGCCACGCGCTGGGCCAGCTCCAACAGGTCGGTCATGGGGAGGGCTCCTCGTCGCTGTCGTTCGTCGTAGGTCGGGGGTCGTGCGTCGGGGGCGACCGCGCCGGGCGGCTACGCGCCCGAGATCGCCACGTCGGCCACCACCAGCGTCAGGCCGGCGGCGCTCATCGGCAGCCAGGTGACGTCGCTGCCCACGGCGGTGACGTCCTGCAGCAGGCGCTGGAGCGTCGACGCCACGGTGAATTCGCGCAGTGGCTCGGCCAGCTCGCCCCGGCGGATGCGCAGTCCCTCGGCCCCCGTCGACAGGTCGCCCGACACCGGGTTCACACCCGAGTGCAGGCCCGAGACCTCCTGCACCAGCACACCGTCGTCGACGCCGGCGAGCAGCTCGGCGGCGGTGGCGGTGCCCGGCACGAGCGACGCGGCCCGGCTACCCGAGGTCGGCGCCGCCTTGAACCCGCTGCGGACAGCCGAGCCGGTCGACGCCACGCCGGCCCGCCGGCCGGTGCGGGTCGAGTGCACGTAGCCCTGCAGCACACCATCGGCGATCAACCGCACCCGGCGGGTGGCCAGCCCCTCGTCGTCGACGGGCGCGGCGCCCCAGGCGCGGGCGTCGGTCGGGTCCTCGACCAGCGTGATCGCCGGGTTCGCCACCTGCTCGCCGACGCGGTCGGCGAAGAGCGAGCGACCCTTGACCACCTCCTCACCCGAGAGCGTGCCCGCCACGATGCCGACGAGCTGCGCCGTCACCCACGGGTCGAGCACGACGGTCATCCGGCCCGACGGCGGCTGGGTGGCGCCCAACAGGCGGACGGCCCGGTCCACCGCGTCGCGGGCGGCGACGTCGGGTTCCAGGCCGGCGAACGAGCGGGCCACCGAGAACCCGAAGCCGAGCTGTGTCTCGTCGCCGTCCGTGGCGAGCGGGTAGGCGACGACCTCGCAGCCGGTCGAGCGGCTGGCCCGGCGCAGGCCGGTGGTCGTGGCCACGGCGACCTCGGCCAGCGAGTCCTCGTAGTCGCACGACTCGAACCCGGTGATGCGGCGGTCGGCGCCCCGCACGGCCCGCTCGAGGTCGAGCAGGAGCGCGACCTTGGCGTCGGTGGGCACGGCGGCCAGGTCGTCGCGCCACAGGTCGAGCGGCGCCGGCTCGACGCCGTCGGGCTCAGCCAGGCCGGCGAGCTCGTCCGGCTCGGCGAAGGCGGCGTTGTCGCGGGCGTCGACCACCGCCTCGGCCAAAGCCTCGTGGTCGAACGTGCCGCAGTACGCGAAGCCCTGGCGGTGGTCGCGGACGATGCGCACGCCCACGCCGAACGACTCGGCCACGGCCAGGTGCTCCACCCCGCCGTCGTGCACGCGGACCTGGGTGTCCCGTGAGCGTTCGACGTACGCCTCGACCTGCTCGCCGTCCTGCGCCAAAGCCATCACGGCGTCGGCGATGTCGAGCAGGTCGCCTCCCGGCGAGCCGGGTGCGCTCACGCGGCGGTGCCGCCGACGGTCAGCGCCTTCACCCGCAGGGTCGGGACGCCGTCGCCCACCGGGACGCCCTGGCCGTCCTTGCCGCAGGTGCCGGGGTGGCCCATGGCGAAGTCGTTGCCCACCGCGTCGATCTCGGTCAGCACCTTCGGCCCGTTGCCGATGAGGTTCCCCTCGCGGATCGGCTCGGTGATGCGCCCGTCCTCGATCAGGTAGGCCTCGGTCATGCCGAACACGAAGTCGCCGCTGGCGGTGTTGACCTGCCCGCCGCCGAGCGACGCCACGTAGACGCCCTTCTCGGTCGACGACACGATGTCGTCCGGGTCGCTCTCGCCGCCCAGCAGGTAGGTGTTGGTCATCCGCACCATCGGCAGGTGCTGGTAGCTCTGGCGGCGGCCGTTGCCCGACTTCGCCCGGCCCTCCTTGCGGGCCCGCAGGAAGTCCCACATGTAGTCGGTGAGCACCCCGTCCTCGATGAGCACGTTGCGCTGCGCCGGGGTGCCCTCGTCGTCGACCGAGAAGCAGCCCCACTCCTCGGCCATCGTCCCGTCGTCGACGAGAGTCACGAGCGGCGAGGCGACCTGCTGGCCGAGCCGGCCCTTGAACACCGAGGCGCCCTTGTCGACCAGGTCCTTCTCCAGGCCGTGGCCGCACGCCTCGTGGAACAGCACCCCGCCGCCCCCGGGGCCGATCACGACCGGCAGCGTGCCCGACGGCGCCGGGCGGGCGGCCAGCTTGGTGATGGCGCGCCGGGCCGACGCCCGTGCCACATCCTCGACCTCGTACCGGTCGAACAGCTCGAAACCGACCGTGCGGCCGACCGACTCGTAGCCGGTCTGCATGCCGGTGTCGCCGAAGGCGACGGCCGACACGACGAACAGCGTGCGCACCTGGTCGTCCTCGGCGAGCAGGCCGTCGCTGTTGGCCACGAGGATCTGGCGGCGCGAGTCGCCGTAGCGGGCCCGCACCTGGCGGATCACCCCGCCCTCGGCGCGGGCGGCCTCGTCGGCCCGCCGTAGCAGCTCGACCTTGGCGCCCTTGCCCACCGACTCGGGGAGCACCCGCACCTCGTTACGCCGGGGCGCGGCCTGCTTGGTGAGCGGGACCTCGCGCACGCCGCCCCCGCCCGAGCGGGCTGCGGCGGCCGCCGCCTCGGCCGCGGTGGTCAGGCCGGCGGACGTGAGGTCGGCGGTGTGGGCGAAGCCCGTGGTCTCGCCGACCACCACCCGGATGCCGGCGCCGCGGTCGCGCCCGGAGGACAGCTCCTCGACCCGGCCGTCGTCGAGCATCGCCGAGGACGACCGCTTGTCCTCGACGAACACCTCGGCGAAGTCGCCGCCGGTGCGGAGAGCAGCCGACAGCGTGCTCTGGATCACGGACTCGTCGAGCACGGGCACCTCGGTTCGGGGTGGGTGGACCGACTGGTCCGAGACAGGGCGTCAGTACACCGACAGACCCTTCCGTGCCAGGTCAAGACACGGTTTCGCCCGGCGGTGACGTGGATGCGTACTGTACCCGCGTGCCCCTCCAACCCGGCCTGGCCGCCGCCATATCGCTGCTGGTCGGAGACGAGGACACGGCGGTCGCCCTGCGTTCCGGCGAGGTAGCCGTCCTGGCGACGCCCCGGCTCATCGCCCTGTGCGAGGAGGCCTCGCTCCAAGCGGTGGCCAACGACGTGCCGGCGGGGCACACGACCGTGGGCATGCGGGTCCAGCTCGACCACCTCGTGCCGACCGCCATCGGCGCCAACGTCACCGCCGAGGCCACGCTCGAGAAGGTCGAGGGCCGCCGGCTGACGTTCACGGTCTCGGCGTCCGACGAACGCGGCCTCGTCGCGGCCGGCAAGGTCACACGCGTGGTCGTCGACGTCGAGCGCTTCCTCGACAAGTGCTCCTAGTCCTGCTCACGGCGCCTCTCCCACCTCCTCAGTTCTCAACGGGCCCTCAGCCGCCGAGCTGAGCCGGCGTCCACGGCCTGCCCTGTCCCCCGGCCTCGACCCCAATCGACCGGGGCCGGTCGCTCACGCGTGACCCGACCGGTGCCTACGGCCCGATGGCGGGCGAGGGTCTTTGGGTCCCTCGCCCGCTCGGGCGCGGCCTGCGGGTTGGGTCAGAGGGCGCCGCGACGCCAGGGGCCCGTGATGGCGCAGGTCATGCCGCTGCCGGGCACGTCGCCGGACCCGAAGATGTTGACGAAGAGCGTGGTGGCGTCGGGGGAGAAGCAGGCGCCGGCGAACTCGGCGTCGTTGAGGGTGTTGACGGCGAACTCGAAGGCGTCGCCGCGGCGGGTGAGCCCGATGAGGCGGTTGACATCGGTGATGCCGGGGGCCAGGGGGTGGGTGTCGCCGTCGGTGCCGGAGGCGTCGTCCTCGCACAGCAGGATGCCGCCGCGGGGGGTCACGAGGAGGTTGTCCGGCGAGTCGAGCACCGAGCCGCCGGGGGACTCGAAGAACAGCGTGAGCCTCTCGTCGCGGGGCGAGTAGTGCCAGACCTGGCCGTAGTGGGCGTCGCCGCCGCTGGTGGAGTTGAAGAAGAAGCCCTCGGTGTCGGGGTCGTACCAGATGCCCTCGAGCCGGTTGAAGGCGGCGGCGCCCTTGCCGATGCCTTCGAGGGCGACCTCGGCGCCGGGGTTGGCTTCGAGGTCGGGGTCGGGGGTGTCGATGGGGACCCACCGGACCGGGAGGCGGCGGCCGACCTGCTGGCCGGTGATGGCGTTGTAGCCGTCCTGGCCGGCGACGGCGAGCATCTCCAGGGTGCCGCCGGCCGCGAGGTCGCTCTCGTCGAGGGGGCGGAAGCGGTAGAAGCCGCTGTCGTTGCCGGAGTCCTCGGTCTCGTAGACGTAGCCGGTGCGGGGGTCGACGGCGATGGCCTCGTGGGCGAAGCGGCCCATGGCGGTGAGCGGCACGGCGGCGACGGGCCCGTCGGTGGTGGCGGGGACGAGGAAGTTGTAGCCGTGCTTGCGACCGAAGCCCTGGTTGGGGCCGTTGACCGTCTCCTCGGAGGTGACCCAGCCGGCCTCCTGGTAGGCGATGCCGCCGGCGCAGTTCACGATCGAGCCGCTGAAGCTGACCCAGTCCCGCAGGAAACGGCCCCGACGGGTGTCGAACAGCAGCGACGTCGTGCCGCCGCCGGCAACGGGGTCGTAGCGCAGCTCGGCGGGCCCCTGCACGGAGCCCAGCACGGTGCCCGGGGCGGTGCGGACCTCGTGGTTGCGGATGAGGAGGGTGTCGCCCCGGCGCGAGGGGAAGGCGCCCATGCCGTCATGGGCGCGCGGCACCGGGGTGCCGTCGCTCATGGTGTCGCCGATCTTGGAGAAGGTGACGTACCGGAAGCCCTCGGGCAGGGCGAGGACCTCGGCGCCGTCCTGGTCGGGAACCCGGCGCAGCGGGCCGTAGCCGCCGCGGGGCCCGTGGCCGCCGGTGGTCCCCAGCTCGGGTGACGCGGTGGACGCCCCGGCGTTGAGGGCGCCGAAGAAACTGTTGCCGAGGGTGACGGCACCGCCGGCAACGACAGCGCTACCGGCGAGGAACGAGCGACGATCGAGCGAGGGCACGACTGCGTTGGCCTCCTAGCGGGACACCTCGACGGCGCCCCCGACGACGGTGAAGGGCCTGGCCCGGTGCGTCCCCGCCCTCCCCCTCGCCACGAGAGGAAGGGCGGAACGACCTTGGCCGCGCAAGCTAGGAGCCGTCGGGGACCACCCGGCCACGACCACCTCAACCAGGGGTGAACACTTCACCAACGCTGGGTCACCGTCGACTGAGTCAACGTATGGTGACTGGCATCGCCGCCGGGCTGGTGATCGTTGGTGGGAGCGATGCGAGCGTCATGGCCGGGCTCGGCGCTCGCCCGTGAGCACAAATGCGGGAGCGCCACTGAGAGCCGGGGCGCCGGATGTTGACTCAACGAACGTTGAGCAATATGGTCCACGCGATGGGCGGCCCGACGGTCGAGGAACGAGCGGCCGTCCACGCCGCCCTGGGTGAGCCCGTGCGCCTCGCGATGGTCGACGAGCTGGCGCTGTCCGACCGGGCGCCGTCCGACCTGGCCGCCACCTTCGGGCTCGCCACCAACCTGCTCGCGCACCATCTCGACGTGCTGGAGCGTGTCGGGTTGATCGAGCGGAGCGTGTCGTCGGGCGATCGGCGACGGCGCTACGTCCGGCTCCGCCCTCACGCCTTCCGTGACCTCGGCCTCAGCCCCACTCCCCGTCGGGGCCGGGCGTTGTTCGTGTGCAGCCAGAACTCCGCTCGTTCGCAGCTCGCCGCGGTGCTGTGGCGCGATCGCACGGGCGAGGATGCCACCAGCGCGGGGACCCATCCCGCCGAGCGGGTGCACCCCGGGGCCGTCGCCGCCGCCCGGCGGGCCGGGCTCGACCTCGGCGGCGCCAAGCCCCGCACGTTGGCGGACGACGACCTCGAGGCCGATGTCGTCGTCACCGTGTGCGACCGCGCCCACGAGGAACTGACGCCACGCGACGGGTGGCTGCACTGGTCGATCCCCGACCCGGTCGAGGACGGTTCCCGGCGCTCCTTCGACGCCGCCCTCGCCGAGCTCGACCAGCGCATCACCGCCCTCACCCATCTCGACCATCACGACGACTCCAGGGAGTAGCCCGATGGCCACCGACACCCCCGGCACCCTGACGCCCGAGCAACACCTGCAGGTCAAGACGGCCGCCCGGCGCCTGGGCCAGGAGTTCGCCGGCACGTTCTCCACCGAGACGATCGAGCGTTACATCGCCGACTCGCAGGCGCAGCTGGAGGGCCAGGCCCGCGTCGCCACCTGGCTCCCTGTCCTCATCGAACGGTTCACCCGCGACCGCCTCCGCGCCCTCGCCCGCCTGGAAGCCGACTTCGCCACGCCCGCCGTCCTGTTCCTCTGCGTACACAACGCCGGCCGATCCCAGATGGCCGCCGGCTGGCTGCGACACCTCGCCGGCGACTCCGTCGACGTGTTCTCCGGGGGCTCCGAGCCGGCCGACCAGATCAACGCGGCCGCCGTCGAGGCCATGGCCGAGGCCGGGATCGACATCTCGACCGAGTACCCCAAGCCCTGGTCCGACGAGGTCGCCCGCACCGCCGCCGTCATCGTGACCATGGGCTGCGGCGACGCCTGCCCCGTCTACCCGGGCAAGCGCTACGAGGACTGGGAGCTCACCGACCCCGCCGGTCAACCCGTCGAGGTCGTCCGGGAGGTCCGCGACGACATCGAGCGCCGGGTACGGGCCCTCATGGCCAGCCTCGACGTCGCCGCCCAGGCGTGACGGACCGCGCGGTCGACCGCGAAGGTGCTCACCGGCGCCCGGCGCGTGGCGTGTCGCCACTCACCCGACGCCTCGTCGCCGAACTGGTGGGCACCGCGCTCTTGGCCGCCGGCGTCGTGGGGTCCGGCATCATGGCTCAGCGGCTCAGCACGGACCCCGGCCTGCAGCTCCTGCAGAACACCGCGGCGACCGCTGGGGTGCTCGTGGCGCTCATCCTGGCGTTGGGACCGGCGTCGGGGGCTCATTTCAACCCCGCGGTCACGCTCGCCGATCGAGTGCTGGGTGGCATCGACACCCGCACTGCAGTCGGCTATGTGGCCGCCCAGGTGACCGGGGCGATCGGCGGCTCGATGCTCGCCAACCTCATGTTCGACTTGCCCGCGGTCGAGTGGTCCACCACCGACCGGTCCGCCGGCCACCTCTGGCTGGCCGAGGGCGTCGCCACCCTGGGCTTGCTCCTCGTCATCTTCGGCGTCGTCCGTTCCGGCCGGGCCGCCGTGGCCGCCTTCGCGGTGGCCGGGTACATCGCGGGGGCCTACTACTTCACCTCCTCGACCAGCTTCGCCAACCCGGCCGTCACGATCGGGCGTGCCTTCAGCGACACCTTCGCCGGCATCGAGCCCGCCTCGGTACCCGCCTTCGTCCTGGCCCAACTCGCCGGCACCACCCTCGCGGTCATCCTCGTGCTGGTCATCTACCCCACCATCGGCGACGTCGCCGACCAGGTCGTCATCCCCCACGACACGCCGAACGAACACTCAGCCCCAACGAACGGGCCCACGGGCGCGGGCGTGGCCGCTGGCTAGTGACCGCAGAGGGCCGTGCTGAGACCGCTCCACGGCCACCAGGTCAGTAGCCGGTCCAGGGACCGTGGCCGGATCCCATCCCGCGTTCACCGCCCGCAACACGACACGAAGTCCCGTGCCATGAGTTCGAGGCTCTTACGCTCGGACGCGAGCTGCTCGACCGGTCAGGAGCAC
>DATFOS010000090.1:0-12341 GCA_035265325.1 Acidimicrobiales bacterium | reverse complement strand
CTCGTCGAGTCGTTCCGGGCCGACCCCGCCGTGGCCGGCCGGGTCGGGGAGGTCGAGGGCTCGGTCCGGTCGGGCGAGCGCTCCCCCACGACCGGCGCCCGCCACCTCCTCGCCGCCCACGGGACGCCCCTGGCGAGCGAGACCACCCCTTCGGAGGACCCATGACACCCTCGCCCCTCGACAGCCTGCGCGAGCTGGCCGACCTCCCCCGCAAGGAGGCCGCCCGCCGGCTCGCCGGCGCCGCCTACCGCCGCGTGGGGGCGCTCGGCGCCCGGGCGCTCGGGGGGCCGCTGACGGGCGACGCGCCGGTCGAGGCCGGCCCGGTCCTTCCCGACGCCGCCAACCACCCCTGGGAGCCGCTCCCGGGCCTGGAGGAGGGCGGCGGCCCCACCCGCACGGCCACGGGCGTCGTCTGCGCGGTGTGCCGCTGGCAGGGCACGGCGTTCGCCGGCATGGACCACGTCGAGCTGTCCATCTGCCCCGGCTGCGGCGCCAACGGCCGCGACCGCTTCCTGCACTGGTGCCTGCGCCGGCGGGCGGTCCTCCACCCCGGCCTGCGGGTCATCGAGTGCAGCCCCCGCCTGGGCGAGGGCTACCGGGAGGCGATGGCCACCTGGTACTTCTACCGGACCAGCGACTTCGACCTCCGGGCCCACAGGGGCAACCTGCAGCTCGACCTCCAGGCCATCGACCTGCCGGACAACAGCGTCGACGTGCTGCTGTGCGCCCACGTCCTCGAGCACGTGCCCGACACCGACAAGGCGCTGGGCGAGCTGCACCGGGTGATGGCGCCGGGCGGGCACCTGCTGCTGCAGGTCCCCGTGCTGCAGGGCGCCACTGCGGCCCCGACGACGCCCGAGTTCCACGGCGACGACACGCCGGTGTACTGGCGCTTCGGCTTCGACCTGACGGCCCGGCTGCGCGCGGTAGGGTTCCGGGCCGACCTGCTGTGCACCCAGCCGCTGGCCGATGCCGTGGCGGCGGGGCCGGCCGGCAACCCGTGGCCGGTGTGGTCGGCCGAGTTCGACGTGCCCGACATGCTCGCGGGCGCCGCGGCGGTGGCGGACGACCTCGTCGTCGTGGCGAGCGCCGCCGACGGCACCCGCCTGGGCCTCGACCCGGCCTACATGTACCTCACCTGGGACTGCACCCCGGCCTAGCTCGGCCGAAGCACGGCTGGCCCGGCTCAGGCGAGGAGGTCGGCGACCTCGGCCCTGGTCCTCGCCACGAACGGCTCCCACGTGAAGTGGGCCGCCCGGCGGCGGGCACCCTCGGCCAGCGTGGCGAGCAGCGCCGGGTCCTCCACCAACCGGGTCGTGGCCGCCACCAGGCCGTCGACGTCGCGGAAGCGCAGTCCGGAACGGCCCCGCTCGACGACCTCGGCCTGGCCGGCGGCGTCGACCACCACCGGCACGGCGCCGGCGGACATGGCCTCGACCGTCGTGATGCCGAAGTGCTCGTAGCGATCGGGGAACAGCTCGGGGTCCTCGCCGAGGCCGGCGGCGTGCCAGAACACCGACGCCCTGCCGTAGAGGGCCGCCAGGTCGGCGCCCGAGGCGTCGGCGTGGACCTCGACCGGCAGTCCCCGAGCGGCCTCGACCACCTCGTCGAGGTAGGGCCGGTGCTCCGGGGCGCAGCCGCCCACCAGGTGGTACGACCAGCCGGGTGCCGCCCCCGACTCGACCAGGCGCCGGAACGCCCGCACCATCTCGAGCTGCTTCTTGTTGTGGCCCGTGCCGGGGACGAAGAAGCGCCCGACCGACAGGATGATGGGCATCTTGTGGGCCGGCTCGACGGGCGTGACCGGCGGGTACAGGACGCCGGACGGGCGACCCCACAGGCGCTGTGTCCAGCGCTGCGTGTACGCCGAGTTCGACACGATCCGGTCGTAGCTGTCGAGGAAGTCGAGGCCCGCTCCCGGGCCCACGAGCTGGGGCACGACCGCGGCGACGGCCGAGCGGGCGCCCGCCCCGGCGTGGAGGCCGACGACCGGGACGCCCAGGCGGCGGCGGTCGGTGCCGATGCCGTGGTCGGCCGGGACCCACGACCGGCACCGCAGCCACACGGTCACCGGCGCCCCGGGCGCCACGTCCAGCGTGAACCGCAGCGGGACCGTCCGCCGGCGGTCGCGCCGCGACGACGGGGCGGTCACGACCGCCTTGCCCAGGGTCACCCCGTCGGCCTCGGCCACGACCTCGACCGGCCCGACCTCCGCCGGCACGAAGCGGCCGAGGTGCACCACGACCGGCACCGGCCCGCCGCCGGCGGCCGCCCCGCCGTTGTCGTCCCCGTCGCCGTCGCCGTGCTCCCGGGACACCGTGAACGAGGCGTCGCCGGCGGTCCAGCGGAGCGTGTGGAGGCGGCTCTCCTCCGGCAGGTAGTAGCCCTCGCCCCAGGCCACCCGGGCCGCGCCCGCGCCCCCGCCCAGGGCCTCGGCACCCCGGCCGGCGAGCCACGTGCGGGCGCGGGCGGCGCCGGTGGGCAGCGGGCCGGGGAAGTGGACGACGTACAGCCCCTTCCGGGCCCGGTTGGGGTCGCCGCTCAGGTAGCTGGCGTTGACGAAGAGGTCGTAGTCCCCGGACGCCCGGCTGACGGCGCCGGCCGGCTCCGGCACGAGGCGGACCTCGACGGCGGACAGGTCGAGCGCCAGGCGCTCGCCCAGCCAGTCCCGGTCGACCGGCTCGTGGGCCAGCAGCTCGACCCGGTACTCGTCGGCCAGGGCGGCGGCGATGCCGGCGGCGAACTTCTCGCCGCCGCCGCCGGTCGGCCAGTAGCGGTCGTAGACCCCGATCCTCGCCATGCCCCGCGTCACCTCCGGACCAGGCGGGAGGCCACCACCGCGTCGGGCACGGTCGGGGCGCGGCGCAGGCGTCGGCGGTCGGCCATCATCGCCGGGACCAGCTTGAGGAACCCGGCGAGCGACACGACCCGCCGGCGCACCTGCTCGGGGCGCGGGCGATGCAGGCCGAGGACGGGCCGGACGATGTCGCGGCGGGCGTAGCTGGCCGTCACCAGGGCGAAGCGCCAGACGGCGTGGGCCGCCATCCGCAGCGGGGCGTTCTTGGCCAGCATCAGCAGCCGGTTGCGCTCGACGTAGTACTGGAACGTGGCGGAGCCCTCGCCGGTCGAGGCGGCGTGCAGGTGCCGGGCGACGGCCTCGGGCACGTAGCGGTAGCGCCAGCCCCGGGTGAGCCCCCGCCACGACAGGTCGGTGTCCTCGTAGTAGAGGAAGAAGCGCTCGTCGAACAGGCCCACGTCGGCCAGGTACGACGGCCGCAGCAGCACGCTGCCGCCGCACCAGGCGAACACCTCGGCCGGCTCGTCGTACTGGCCGGTGTCCGCCTCGAGCCAGCCCCGGTCGGCGCCGTAGCCGTCCTCGAACACGATCGAGCCCACGTTGTTCACGATGTCGACGGGCTCGCCGGCGACGGGCGCGGCGTACCAGCGGGGCTCGGTCACCACGGTCACGGTGACGGACAGGCCGCCAGCCGTGAGCGTCACGTCCTTGGCCGTCTCGGCGGCCAGGCGCAGCTCGATCGACTCCGGCAGCCGCACGGTGGACGCGTCGGCCGGGTCGTCCACCGGGACGGGCACCCGCACGGTCGTGCGGTCGCGGGTCCACTGGAACGTGCCGCCGCGGCCGTCGTGCTCGATGCCCCAGGAGTCCTCGCCGAACTGGGTGTCCCGCCAGCGGTCCTTGCCGTCGACCCGGGCGCCGCCGACGCGCACGCCCAGCCGGCGGTGGTCCGCCGTGCCCGGCGTGAACGTGGGCGAGGCGACCTCGACGCCGAGGAACCGGTCGGCGAACAGCAGGCGGGCCGAGGCAGCGCCCAGGCCGGGGTCGGACTCGAGCGCCTCGACCAGCGGTCGCAGCCAGCCCGGCTCGACGAACGAGTCGTTGTTGATCAGGCCGACGTAGTCGACATCGTCGAGGTCGCCCATGGCGAGGTTGTTGGCCACGAACCCGGTGTTGGCGGCGTTGCGGACGACCCGCACCTGAGGGAAGCGCTCCGCGAGGACCCTGTCGCTGCCATCCGAGGACGCGTTGTCCACGACGACCAGCTCGAGGCGGTCGGCCGGCCAGTCGAGGCGGATGAGGTGCTCGACGCAACGCACGACCATGTCGCCGCCGTTCCAGTTGAGGACCACCAGCCGCACCCGGGGCACGGGCGGTGCGGCGGGCGTCACGGCGCGGTGACGCGATACGAGTCGTCGGCTCGCGGCGCCGTCGACGCAGGCACGTCGCCCGGGTCCTGGGCGTCGCCGTTGCTGCCCCCCGCGGGCGGGCCGGCCGGGACCATGCCGCCTTCCCGGTAGTGCGCCGGCGGGACGCCCAGCTGTAGCTCGACCCGGCGGACGCGCTCGAGTGCCCGCTGCGTGACCTCGCGGTTGGCGGCCACCAGGTCCGCGATCACGCCCAGGGCGAAGACCTGCACGGCCGCCATCCACAGCACGCCGCCGAGGATGATCGACTGGAGGTGGCCGGACCGGTCGCCCCAGCGGATCCAGTCCCACAGGAACGGCGTCCACGACATCGTGCCGAAGAAGGCCAGCGCCGCGGCGAGGATCGTGAACACCTTCAGCGGCTCGTAGCCGGTGTAGATGCGGAAGATGGCGCTCACGTTCCGCCGGATGTAGGTCCCCATCGACGGGAACAGCCGCGACTCGCGGGTCTGCGGGTTGGTGTGCACCGGCACGTGCGTGACGGCCACGAGGCTCTTGCCCGCCTGGATCAGCGACTCGAGCGTGTAGGTGAACTTGGACACCACCGTGAGCCGCAGGGCCGCCTCGCGGTTGTACGCCCGGAAGCCCGAGGTGGCGTCGGGGATCGTCGTGTCGGACGCCTGGCGGATCACCCACGAGCCGAGCGCCTGCAGGCGCTTCTTGATCGGCGAGAAGTGCGCGATCGACATGACGTCGCGGTCGCCGATGACCATGTCGGCGGTGCCGTCGACGATCGGGCGGACCAGGTTGGCGATGTCGTCGGCGGCGTACTGGTTGTCGGCGTCGGTGTTGACGATGACGTCGGCGCCCAGCTTGAGCGAGGCGTCGAGCCCGGCCTGGAAGGCGTAGGCGAGGCCCTTGTTGTTCGTCAGCTTGACGACGTGGTGGACACCGAGCGACCTGGCCACCTCGACGGTGCGATCGGTCGACCCGTCGTCGATGATGAGGTACTCGACCTCGTCGAAGCCCGCGACCGCGACCGGGAGGTCGGCGATCGTGGCGGGCAGCTGCGCCTCTTCGTTGAGGCAGGGGATCTGCACGATCAGCTTCATGCGGCGGTCCGGTGGTGAGGTGACGAATGCGCGGGGGCACGGCGGGGCAGGCCTCGCAAGGCCGCCGGCCGAGGGCCCTGAGCCTAGGCGGCGCGGGACGTCCATTCTCCACGCCGGCCGGCATCCGCCGGGCAGCCCGCTGACGTCGCGTGGACGCGTGGCGTCGCCGCCCAGGCCACCGCACGTGAAGCGTTACACTCGCTGCCCGTGCCTGAGCCCACCTCCACGGCCGACCAGGCGGTTCTCGCACCCGACGACGAGATGGCCCGCCTGCGGGCCGAGGTGGCGCGCCTTCGGGCCGACAACGAGCGGCTCCGTATCGAGCATGCCACTCTCGGTGAGGAAATCCTGCGCCTACGCGACGCCGTCGTGGGCCGCGACGCCGAGTTGGGCACGGCCCGCGGGCGCCTGGCCGAGCTCGAGGGCCTGGTGACGCGCTATGAGCACGCCGCCCACCGGCTCGACGACGTCCTGCAATCGAAGTCCTGGAAGCTCATGTGGGCGGCCGGGGCGCCGGTCCGCAAGGTTCGCGAGCGGTCCAAGGGCGAGTAACCACACACCGTGCCCCGCTTCTCCATCGTCACGCCCATCCACGACGCGCCCGAGCCCGTCCTGCGCGCGATGCTCGCGTCCGTCCGGGCCCAGGCGTTCGGCGACTGGGAGCACTGCCTGGTCGACGACGGCTCGACCGCCCCGCACGTTCGGGCGGTGCTCGACGAGGCGGCGGTCGCCGAGCCCCGCCTGCGGGTGGGCCACCGGGTGGCCAACGGCGGCATCGTGGCGGCGTCCAACGAGGCGCTGGCCCTGGCGACCGGCGAGTTCGTGGTCCTGCTCGACCACGACGACGAGCTGCACCCGGACGCCCTGCGCCGGGCGGACGAGGCGCTCGCGGCCACCCCCGAGGCCGACTACCTCTACACCGACGAGGACCGCATCGACGAGGCCGGCCGGCACTCGTCACCCTTTTTCAAGCCCGACTGGTCCCCGGAGCGCCTGCGCACGCAGATGTACACGGCGCACATGAGCGTCCTGCGCACTGCCCTCGTGCGCGAGGTGGGCGGCTTCCACGAGGGCTTCGACGGCGCCCAGGACTGGGACCTGGTGTTCCGGGTCACCGAGCGCGCCCGCACCGTGGTCCACGTCCCCGAGGTGCTCTACCACTGGCGGACGCTGCCCGGCTCGACCGCCGGCGAGGGCGCCGGCGCCAAGCCGTGGGCCTACGACGCCGCGACCCGCGCCATCCAGGCGCACTGCGACCGCACGGGCGTCCGGGCCGTGGCGAGCCGTGACGCCACCTACGACGGCGTGTACCACCTGACCCCGCGGCTGGACGAGCACCCGCTCGTCAGCATCGTGATCCCCACGGCGGGGCGGTCCCGCGAGATCGGGCCGGACCTCGTCCGACTGGTCACGCAGGCCGTCGCGAGCATCGTCGAGCGGACCACGTACCCGTCCTACGAGGTCGTCGTGGTCGTCGACGGCATGGTCGAGGCGAACGGCGAGCTGGTCGACGAGCTGCGGACGATCGCCGGCGACCGGCTGGCCGTCGTCCCGTTCGCCCGGCCGTTCAACTTCTCGCAGAAGTGCAACGTCGGCGTGCTGGCCAGCCGGGGCCAGTACGTCCTCCTGCTCAACGACGACGTCGAGGTCGTCACGCCCTCCTGGCTCGAGCGGCTGGTCATGTACGCCCGGCTGCCGGGCATGGGCGCGGTGGGCGCCAAGCTGCTCTTCGGCGACGGCCGTCTCCAGCACGTCGGCCTCGCCTTCGGCGGCCCGATGCCCGCCCACGTGTACCGGGGTTACCCCGGCGACCACGAGGGCTACTTCTGCACGACCCTCCTGGCCTGCAACTACGTGGCCGTCACGGGCGCCTGCCTGCTGACCCCCCGGGCCGTGTACGACGCGGTCGGGGGCCTCTCCCCCCGCCTGCCGCTCAACTTCAACGACGTCGACTACTGCCTCAAGGTGCGCAGCCTCGGCCACCGGGTCGCGTACGACCCCGACACCGTGCTGGTGCACTACGAGGCGTCGAGCCGCTCGCTCACCGTGTCCGACGGGGAGCGCGAGCTCCTGCTCGACCGCTGGGGCCTCCTCCCCGGCCACGACCCCTACGTCAACCCGCACTTCAACAGGAGCTCGGTCGACTTCGTGCCGCCCGTGTACCTGTCCGACGGCTCCGTGGCGTGATGCCGGGCTCGTCCGGCCGACCCGAGAGCAACGGCAAGGGCTCGGCCCCCCACCGCATGACACGCCGCGAGGTCGCCCGCCGCTGGATGCTGGGCGTCCCCGCCGTGGTCTGGTGGGTGACGGCCACGTTCGTGACGCTGCTGGCGGCGTACTCCCTCGTCACGCCCATCTACCAGGCCCCCGACGAGCCGCAGCACGTCGACATGGCCGAGGCCGTGTCCGAGGACATGAGCTACCCGCAGTGGGACGCCCGCCGCATCGACGAAGGCGTCGAGCGGGGCATCTCGCTCGCCGGCGTCGAGTCCCGCCCGACGATCATGTTCTACGAGGAGGCGCTGCCGCGCGACGAGCGTCCCTCCAACGAGGAGCTGGGGGAACGACCGCTCGGCACCCGCCTCAACCAGCTGGCCCAGCACCCGCCGCTCTACTACGCCGTCCTCGGGGTCACCGACCGGATCGCGGACGTGCTCATCCCCGGCGACCCGTTCCACTCCTACGACCAGCAGGCCTGGTTCTACCGGGCCGTGAGCCTGCTGATGGTCGCGCCGCTGCCCCTGCTCACCTGGATCACCGCCCGCCGCATGGGCGTGCCCCGGCCGGTCGCCATCGCCGCCACGATGCTGCCGCTCGCGGTCCCCCAGTTGCTCCACATCGGCGCCTCGGTGAACAACGACAACCTGTTCGCCCTGCTCATGTGGTGCCTGACGCCGGTGCTGGTCTCGGTCGCCCGGGGCGACCTCCGCATGCGCACCCTGTCGCTCGCCGGCCTCATCGTGGGCTTGGCCTTGTTCACCAAGGGGACCGGCCTGGTCCTGCCGGCCTGGGTGCTGCTCGCCTCGGCCGTCGGGTGGTTCAAGGCCGGGCGCCCCGGCCTCGACACGCTGCTGCGGCCCGTGGCGGCCTGCTGCGGGCTCGTCGCCGCCCTGGGCGGCTGGTGGTGGGTGCGCAACGTGCTGGTGTTCGGCGAGGTGGCCCCGTCGACCGAGTATGCGCGCTTCTCCGACACCAACGGGCGCGACACGAGCGTGACCCGCTGGCTCCACGCCTGGGCGTACGTCACCAACAAGCGGTTCTGGGGCCAGTTCGGCTGGCTCGAGGTCCAGATCACGCCCAAGGTCTTCGTCCCCGCCACGATCGTGGCGATCGCCGGCCTCGTGCTGGCGTTCCGGCCGCGGCCCTTCGGCGTGGCGCTGAGCGACCGGCTCGTGCTGCTCGCCGGTTGGCCGCTCATCGCCGCGCTCACCGGGTACAACGCCTACAAGCTCTTCGAGGACTCCGGCCAGCTTCCGCTGCTGCAGGGCCGCTACTGGTTCGGGGCGATGGTGGCGTTCGCCGTGCTCATCGCCCTCGGCCTCTCCCTGTTCTCCGGCCGGGCGCCGCGGTGGATGCCGATCGCCGTCGTCCCCGTGATCGCCGTCGTGCAGGTCGTCGCCATCGGCACGATCGCCGGCTACTACTGGGGCCCCCCCGGCACGTCCGTCAACGACCGCGTGCGCACGATGATCGTGTGGTCGCCGTTCCCCGGCGACCTGCTGGTGGCCGGGTTCGTGGTGGCCGTGCTCGTCGTCGCCGGCACGCTCGTCGCCCTGGTGCGCGAGCTGCAGGTGCCGCCCGAGCAGCTGTTCCCGCCGGCCGGCGCCGAGGCGACCCCGGGGGCCGGGCCGGGCGCCGCCGCGCCCGGCGCCACCGGCTCCGTCCCGGCGACGCCGTCCTCCGAGCCGGCGCCCGCCCCACCCGACTCCGCTCCCAAGAAGGTCGCGCAATGACTGCCACGGTCGACGTCCCCACGGGCAACACCTACGACAAGTACGCCTCGAGCAACCCGATCGAGCGCCGGCTCATGGCCGGGTTCATGGGCAGCCTCGACGACCTGCTCCCGGCCACCCCGCCGGCCACCGTCCTCGAGGTCGGCCTGGGCGAGGGCGAGGTGAGCGCCCGCGTGCGGCGCCGCTACCCCGAGGCGCGCATGGTCGGCATCGACCTGCCCGACCCCGAGCTGGCCTCGGCGTGGGACGACAAGGAGCTGGCCGGCGCGTTCGCCGACATCTGCGCCCTGCCGTTCGCCGACGGGATGTTCGACCTGGTGCTGGTCATCGAGGTGCTCGAGCACGTGCCCGACCCGGTCGCCGCCCTCGCCGAGGTGCGCCGGGTGGCCCGCGGCCACCTCGTGGCGTCGGTGCCCCGCGAGCCGGTCTGGCGGGCCGCCAACCTGGCCCGGGGCAAGTACCTGAAGGACCTGGGCAACACGCCCGGTCACGTCAACCACTGGTCCAAGAAGGCATTCGCCGAGCTGATCGGCACGCAGTTCGCCCCCACGGCCGTCCGGTCGCCGTTCCCGTGGACGATGGTCGGCGCCCGGGCCCGTCCCTAGGGAAGGCCCGGCGGAGCCGCTGGCGCCGGGAGCCCGGACGGGCCGGGCCGGGACGGGGCTGGGGGCCGCCGGGCTCGCAGTGCGCGGCGCCGGGCGGCGAGGGCCACGTCGTCGTGGGCGGCGTCGCGGTCGCCCTCGCCATCGGGCGCCGGGTCGCCGGGGCAGGGCGGCCGGACGAGGCCGGGCTCCTCGACCGCGGGCCGGCCCCGCCGCCGGGCCGGGGTGCGCAGGCCCTCGGCCGCCAGCACCGCCACGAGCGCCACGCCGGCCAGGGCGCCGAACGCCAGGGCGGCCCCCTGCGGGCCCCAGCTCACCGGGGCGTGGTCGAACGGGTGCTGGTGCTCGGGCGAGGTGATGAGCATCGGGTAGCGCAGGACCTGCGACCAGCCGACCGTGGCGAGGCCGGCCATGGCCGCCACCAGCCACAGGTGCGCCATGGGCAGCTGGCACAGCGCCACCGTCAGCAGAGCCGACGCCACGGGTACGACCGTGAGGAAGTAGCGGGGATGGGCGCTGCCGCCCCCGGCGTAGAACGACGCCGTCCCGATGACCGCGCTGGCGCAGAAGGCGGTGACGAGCAGCCAGCCGAGGACGCCGACGTCCCACGGAGCGCCGTCGCCGGCCGGCTCGTCGCGCACGACGCCGACCCGGGCAGGCGCGTCGCCGGCGTCGTCTCTTTCGCCCGCGTCGCGGCGGCGCCGCTCCACGACCCGGCGCGCCAGGCCCACCACCAGGCCCACGGCGAGCACCGCGATGCCGATGGCCATGACGAGCGTGTCGTGCGGCGACACGAGCAACGGGTGGATCGAGCCGTAGAGCCGCTCGGTCATGATCCCGGCGAAGGGCGAGTCGGTCAGGACATCCCAGATGGTGCCCCTCGACTGACGCGCGTAGCGCTCGAACAGCAGCGTGTCGCCGAGGAGGCTGCCGTAGCGGTCGTTGTTGCGCAGGAGGAACCAGCCGCCGCCGAGCAGGGTGGCCACGCCCACGACCGCCCCCATGGCGCCCGATCGGGCGCACGCCGCCACGAACGGCCACGCCCCCGGCCGGCGGTCGGGCCGGGACGCCCAGCGCCGGTACCAGCCCAGCGCCACGGCACCGGCCAGGAAGGCACCGACCGGCGCCAGCGAGTGGCGGGTCAGCAGTGCCACCGGGCCGAGGGCCACGGCGGCGAGGACGCGCGGGATCGACGGGCCGTGCCGCACCAGCCGGGTGCCCAACCACAGGCCGCCCGCCGCCATGGCGTAGGCCACGCCGTCGTTCTGGCCGTAGCCCCCCACCGACACGAGCGTGGGCGTGACCGCGGCGAGGCCGGCGGCCCCCAGCCCCGCGAGGCGGTGACGAGGGAACGCCTGGCGGGCGAACAGCCCGGTGAGCACGACGCCGACCGACATGGCGAGGGCGTTGACGATCCGCAGGGCCACCGCGGGCCGGTCGATCGAGTCCGGGTCGGCGGCGGCGGACACCAGCGGGGCCGACAGCCAGTAGGCGAACGGCGGGTGGTTGGCGACGGCGACGGCCCGGGGCTCGTCGTCGCCGTAGGAGGCCTCGACGATGGGGAACCGCGGGTCGAAGGGCTGCTCGTCGACCAGGGACGGCAGCTCACCGTTGAGCACCGAGACGACGTAGCGGAAGTGCGCCCGCTCGTCGGCGCCGAAGAACACGGGGAGCCGCAGCGCCAGGAACAACGTGATGCCGAGCACGAAAGCGCCGGGGACGAGCAACCACCACGGCGACGGGCCGTCCAGACGCCGCCCCCGAACGGTCGAGGCCGGCGTCGTCACGGTCTGGCCGCCCGGTGTTGCCGATCGCGGGCCCGCTCGGCGAGCCGGCGCGGCATTCTCTTCCAGCGTGGTCATCGACCCGGGGTGCCGTCCTCACTCCATCGTGACGAGCCCCGAGATGTTACACCCGCCGGGGGTACCGCTAACCGACGATGAGGGCGTCGTGGCGGTCGGCTCGGCGGTGGCCGGGGCCGGCTCCGGACGGGTGTCGCCGCGTCGGTGGGTCAGCCAGGCGGAGGCCAAGATGAAGCCCCCTGCGTCGACCAGGACGAACAGCACCCGGGCAACGAGTGCCACGGCGGCTGCCACCCCGGGCTCGAGGCTGGAGGAGGCGGCGGCCAGGAACGCTGCCTCGCGCACCCCCACGCCGCCCGGCACCGGGATCAGCACGAAGCCGACCACCCACGACAGGACCGCGGCGGGGGCGATGTCGACCCAGCTGGCGTCGGCCCCCAGGCCCCGGGCCACCAGCCACGTGGCCGTGCCGATGAACAACCAGGCCGGGACGTAGCTGACGAGCAGCGCCAGGCTGTCCTTCCAGGCGGGGATGACGAGGTCGATCTCGCGCCCGGTCAGCCGGGAGCCCGTCGCCCGCAGCCGCTCGAGGACCCTGTGGTGCAGGCCGGCGAGGCCCAGCGGCAGGACGGCCAGCACCCACAGGTACCGCAGCGAGCCCCCGCCGGCGATCATGAACGGCACGCTGACCAGCACGACGAACATGGC
>DATFOS010000089.1:0-9308 GCA_035265325.1 Acidimicrobiales bacterium | reverse complement strand
AGGGCGCCCTCCATGCCGGCGACGACCACGACGGCGTCGGCGCCCGCCAGCACGTCGGCCGAACCCAGCAGCCGGTGGACCCCGGCCACGCCGACGTCGGTCAGCCGCACGGCGGCGATCCCGTGGGCGGCGAGGACGGCGGCGCACTCCTCGGCGACGGGCAGGTCCGCCGTCCCGGCCGTCGCCACAACCACGGCCTCGTCCCGGGGACCGGCGGGCCGCCACGCCACGGTCGCCCCGGCCCCCGGGGCGGCGCCGGTGACCACGCCGCCGGGGCTGCGGGCGAGGGCGGCGGCGACCTGGTCCGGCGCGGCGCGGGTGAGCAGGACGGGGCGCTCGCCGGGCTCCGCCATGAGCTCGGCGACGATGGCGGCGCAGTGCTCCGGGGACTTGCCCGGCCCGTAGACCGCCTCGGCGAGGCCCTGGCGCAGGGCGCGGTGATGGTCGACCCGGGCGAAGCCGAGGTCCGCGTACGGCAGGCGGCGCAGGGCCGCGACGGCGTCGTCCGGCGCGACGGTGCCGGTCCGCACGCCGTCGAGGAGGGTCCGCAGCGTGTCTTCGTCCATCGCACACCAGCATGGGCCCGCCCGGGACAACCCGCGACACGACCGGACACACGACCGGACACCCCACCCACAGAGCCGGCGCGGCGGACACGACGATCGACTTCGTTCGGACCCTTGACAAATGAAAGTTTGGAAGGTAGACGAACTAACCGTGCAGCGGACAGACAACGGATCCTCCCCCTTCGCCCGCCGAGGGCCGGGGAACCGCAAGGCCGTCCCGGGCGATGCCCGGCGGCACAACCGGGCGCTCGTGTTGCGGACGCTCTTCAGGTCGGGGTCGATGAGTCGGGCCGACCTGGCGCGTGCCACGTCGCTCACCCGGGTGACGACCTCCGACCTAGCCGCCGAGCTGTTGGCCGAGGGACTCATCGAGGAGCTGGGCACCCGCACCGACCAGGGCGTGGGCAAGCCGGCGATCCTCCTGGGGGTCGTCCGCCGGTCGCGCCTCACGGTGACGCTCGACCTCAGCGACGACGAGGTGTTCCGGGCGGCGCTGGTCGACCTGGCCGGCTCGGTCCTCGACCACCGGGCCGTGAAACGCGAGGGGCGCACCGGCGACGAGGCCGTGGCGCTGGCCACCGAGCTCGCCAAGGAGCTGGCTGCCAACGCCGACGGCAGGCTCCTCGGCCTCGGCGTCGGCAGCCCGGGCGTGGTGTCGCCCGACGGCGTGGTCGTCGAGGCGCCGAACCTGGCCTGGTCCGAGATAGACCTCGGCGGCCGCCTGCAGGACGCCGTCGGCATCCCTACCTACGTCGCCAACGACGCCAACGCGGCCGCCCTCGGCGAGCTGGGCGCCGGCGAGCCGGCCGACCGCAGCCTGTTCCTCGTCAAGGTGGGCCAGGGCGTCGGTGCCGGGCTGGTCCTCGACGGCGAGCTGGTCCTCGGTGACCGCTACGCCGCCGGTGAGATCGGCCACGTCGTCGTCGACCCCGACGGCGAGCCGTGCGCCTGCGGCCTCCGGGGCTGCCTCGAGACCGTGATCGCCACGCCACGACTACGGGAGCGGCTCGACGCCGCCGACGACGCGGATCAGGTGCTGACCGGCGCCGGTCGCCGCCTGGGCGAGGCGCTCGCCGCGGTCGTCAGCACGCTCAACCTCCGCGAGGTCGTCCTCTCCGGGCCCGTCGACCTGCTCGACGAGCGCTTCCGGGACGCCGCCCTCGACACGATCCGCAGCCGGACGCTCCCGGCGGTCGGCAACAACGTCGAGGTCAGGCCCACGGCGCTCGGGGAGGACGACGTGCACCTCGGTGCTGCCCGGCTCGTCCTCGACCGGGAGCTCGGGGTCGCATGACCCCCATCCGCCCGGCCCGCGGCACCGAGGGGTGCCAGGCGCGCTCCCCACGCGCGTCGGGCCGGGCGGTCCACACGAACGCGATCACGACAGCTGGGTGACGACGGGCCGGCCGGCGGAGTCGTCGGGCCAGGCCGAGGAGGTGCAGACACCATGAGGATCGGTCCGACTTCCGGCACGCTGGTCGCCGGCCTCGACGTCGGTGGGACGAAGACCTTCGGCGTCGTCGCCGGCCTGACGGGCTCGATCGTCGCCTCGGCCCGCCGTCCCACGTCGACGGGGTCCGGCGAGGCGGTCCTCGCTTCGACCCTCGCCGTCCTGCAGGACCTCGCCGACGAGCTCGCCATGCCCATCGACGGCTTCGACGCCGTCGGCGTGGGCATCCCCGGCCTGGTCGACGTCGAGCGGGGGACCGTCCGCCACGCCGTCAACCTGGGCCTGGGCGCCGAGCCGCTCGAGCTCGCCGAGCGGCTGGGGGAGAAGGTGGCCGCCCCGGTCCAGGTGGACAACGACGTCAACGTCGCCTCGGTCGGCGCCGCCGCCACCGTGGGCTGCAGCGACATCGTCTACCTGAGCATCGGGACGGGCATCGCCGCCGGCCTCCTGCTGGGCGGGCGCCTGCGCCGGGGCGGCCGCAACGCCGCCGGCGAGGTCGGGCACGTATCGGTCGACCCCGAGGGCCCGCTGTGTCACTGCGGCCAGCGCGGCTGCCTCGAGATGCTGGCGTCCGGCCCGGCGTTGCTGCGCCGCTGGCCAGCGGGGGCCGGCGCCCCGTCCGTGGCGGCGGCGCTGCTCGACGCGGCCGCCGCCGGCGACCGCGAGGCCATCGAGGTACGCGACTCGGTGGCCGGCCACCTGGCCGACGCCGTGATCCGCCTGGCGCTGACCGTGGACCCCGACATGGTCGTCCTCGGCGGAGGCGTGGCCGAGGCCGGCCCCGGCCTGCTGGAGGCGATCGTGAACGCCCTGGTCGAGCGTGGCGAGGCCGCTCCCGTCCTCGCCGCGATGGGGCTGGCGGACCGGGTCACGGTCGTCCCCTGCGGCGTCCCGGTGGGCGCGCTGGGGGCGGCGCTCGCCGCCCGCAAGCATGTCATCCGCCGCCTCGACGCCATCGGTGCGGGGGCGGGCACCGTCCCGTTCGAGGCGCTGGAGGCCATGTGACCGACCCCCTCGCCGTGCGCGGCGGGAGGGTGCTCACGCCCGATGGCTGGGGGGAAATCGACCTGGTTCTGGCCGGAACCCGCATCGTCCGGGGTGCGACCGTCGTTCGCATGAGTGGGGAGACACTCGACGGTGCGGGCATTCGCGCCGCGGGCGACACGGGCGGTGCCGGGGCCGCGCGGGGAGCCCGAGGCGGGACCGTCGAAGGTGACGCCGTAACGGCCGCCAGGCCCGACAACCTGGCGGCCGGCGGCTCGCGCCCACCCGGGGCCGGTGTCGAACCCGGGGCCGGCGCGGCCGGTGTCGAGCCCGGGGCCGGCGCGGCCGGTGTCAAGCCCGGGGCCGGCGTCCCCGGCGTTCCTGGCGGCCCGCCCCGGGCCGGCGTTCCCGGCGTTCCCGGCGTCTCGCCCGGGGCCGGCGTCCCCGGCGTCTCGCCCGGGGTCAGCGTTTCCGGCGTCTCGCCCGGGGACGAGGCGGCCGACGTGCTCGACGCCCGAGGGCTGTGGGTGGTCCCCGGCCTTGTGGACCTGCAGTGCAACGGCGGCTGGGGGATTGACCTGGCCACCGAGCCCGAGCGCCTCTGGGAGCTGGCCGCCCTCCTGCCCCGGACGGGCGTGACCGCCTGGCTGCCGACGATCGTCACCGGCCCACCCGCCCTCCGCCGGCGGGCGCTGGCGGCGCTGGCGGCCGGCCCGCCGCCCGAGCTGGCCGGCACCCCGCTCGCCACCCCGCTCGGCCTCCACCTGGAGGGCCCCTTCCTCGCCCCCGAGCGCCGCGGCGCCCACCCGCCAGCGTGGTTGCGCCCGGTGTCCCCGGACGGGCCGCGGGTCGTCGAGGAGGAGGGCTGGTCCCGCGCCGACGGCGTCGCCCTCGTCACCCTGGCACCGGAGTGCCCGGGCGGGTTGGACCTGGTCCGGACGCTGGTCGACCGCGGCGTCGTCGTGTCCGCCGGGCATTCCTCGGCGACGGCCGCCGAGGCGGAGGCGGCGATCGACGCCGGTGTCCGCTGGGTCACGCACCTGTTCAACGCCATGGCGCCGCTCCACCACCGGGACCCGGGGCTCGTGGGCGTCGCCCTCGCCGACGACCGGCTCCACGTGGGCCTGATCGCCGACGGCCTCCACGTGGACCCCCGGGTCGTCCGCACGGCCGCCCGCGCCCTCGGCGACCGCCTCACCCTGGTCACCGACGCCGTCGCCGCCCTCGGCCTACCGCGCGGCCCGGTCACCCTCGGCGCCACGCCGGCGACCTCGGGCCCGGACGGCGTCCGCCTCCCCGATGGCACCCTCGCCGGCAGCACGCTCGCTCTCGACCAGGCCATCCGCAACCTCGTGTCCTACGGCATCGTGCCGTCCGGCCACCCGGGAGGGTCGACGGGCGTCCCGCCGCGCGGCGGGCCCGTCGACGGGGAGGCGGCGACGGGCGTCCCGCGGGGCGGCAGGCCCGTCGACGGGGAGGCGGCGACGCGCGTACCGGCGGGCGGTGGGTCCCTCGACCCGACGGCGGGAACGGGCGTGCCGCCGTCTGGCGGGCCCGCCGACCCGACGGCGGCGGCGCTGGACGCCACCGCGCTCGCCGCGGCCGTCCGGGCGGCGTCGACCGCCCCCGCTCGCCTGCTCGGCGCCGCCGACCGGGGCACCCTCGCCACGGGCGCCGCGGCGGACCTGGTCCTCCTCGACGGCGCAGGCGAGGTCGTCGCCACGGTCGTCGGCGGGCGGGTGGCGTACGACCGCCGCCGGCTACCCGCCCGAACGGCAGCTAGGGGCCGGTCCGGGGCCATCCGGGGCGTCGGTACCATGGCGGGTCATGCCCGGTCCCACCGCCGCCCACTCCCGCCCGCGCGTCGGCTACCTGGGGCCTGAGGGCACGTTCACCGAGCAGGCCCTCCTCTCGCAGGAGGACCTGGCGGCCGGCGAGCTGGTGGCGCTCCCCTCGATCCCCGACGTGCTGGTCGCCGTCGAGCGGGGCGACGTCGAGCTGGGCTTCGTCGGCATCGAGAACTCGATCGAGGGAGCCGTCACCGCGACCGTCGACACGCTGGCGTTCGAGACCGAGCTGCTCATCCAGCGCGAGGTGATCCTCGGCGTGCAGATGAACCTGCTGGTGCCGAGCGGGGTGGGCCTGGCCGACGTACGCCGGGTGCTGTCGATCCCGGTGGCGACGGCGCAGTGCCGCAACTTCCTGCAACGCGAACTCCAGGGCGTGCAGACGGTGGCCGTGGCGTCGACGGCGCAGGGTGCCCGCCTGGTCGCCGGCGACGAGGACGACGGCCACACGGCGGCGATCGCCCCGGCGGTGGCGGCCAAGGTCTACGGCCTGGAGGTGCTCGCCACCGACATCGAGGACCACGCGGACAACGCCACGCGCTTCGTCGTGGTGTCCCGGACGGGCATCCCGGCGCCGACCGGCCACGACAAGACGTCGATCGTCGTCTTCCAGCGGACGGACCGCCCGGGCTCGCTGCTGGCGATCCTGCAGGAGTTCGCCGCCCGTTCCATCAACCTGACGAAGCTCGAGTCTCGCCCGACCAAGAAGGCGCTCGGCGAGTACTGCTTCCTGATGGACCTCGAGGGCCACGTGGGCGAGGAGCTCATCGCCGACTGCCTCCGCGACCTCAAGTCCAAGGTGGCGGACGTGAAGTACCTGGGCTCCTACCCGGCCGCCGGCGAGCACGGCCCGGCCCGCCGCGCCGAGGCCGACGCAGCCTGGCGCGACGCCAACCTCTGGGTCGAGGCCCTCCGCCGCCAGATCGGCTGACGCCGCCAGCGCGGGGGCCCATCGCGCCCGGTCCGTCAGCGATCGGGCGCGATGGGCCTCCCCGGCAGGCCGAACACGGAGCGCTGATCAGCGGCCGATGGCTGCGGTGCGGTCGGGGCCGGCGTCCGTGGCCTCGGCCACAGGTCCACTGGCCAGCCGTGCGCCTCCAAGGCGCGCACCAGCGCCTTGAGCTGTGGCCGGGTGAGCTCGTGAGCAACGGTCTCGGACCGACGAGCCAGCACGCTGCGTGAGCGGCATCGTCAGCGATGACGACCTGGTGAGGCGATCCTCGACGGTGTGGTGGTCCTGCCCCCGAGCGGCGTGCCCGCAAAGCTCGTTCGCCTCCTCACCTACCTGTTCAGCGACGTCCTTGGCGCAACCCCTACCCGGCCGGCGGCGTCCGTGGACCATCGGCCGTAAGCCCGAGCCCCTGATTGCTGACCTCCGTCAGTCCTCGGCCGCCGGCCGGCCTGACGGCTCGCGCTCGGGGACGGGCACCACGGTGGGCTCGTCCACCGGCACGGTCGCGGTCGTCGGGGCGCTGTCGCGCCGGAGCCCGTCATCCGACCGAGATCCGTTGGACAGCGATCGCATCAGCAGAGCGCCCAAGCCGGCGACGACGCCCGAGTCGGACCCGACCTGGACGTCCGGAACGATCTTCACGTGCCCCGAGCCCACTTCCCGCAATGCCGCGACGAGTGCGGTCTGCTCGGCACCGATGGCCCTGCTCTGCGCGTCGAAGCCCGTGGCACGGGCCAGGCCCAGCGCCTGCTCGGCTGCCGCGCTGGCTTCACCTACCTGGCGGGTGCGGGTCGCTTCGGCCGTGCCGGTCATCGTGATGACCGCGGCCTCGCCTTCGGCCCTCGCCCGGGCCGCTTGCGCCCGGGACTTCTCGATGTCGATCGAGACGTTCGCCTGCGCCAGTTGGGCCTGCATGTCGGCGACGCCACGCTGCTGCTCGAGGCTGACGCGAGCTTCCTGCGCCGCGCGCTGCTGCCCGAACGTAGCGCGCTCCTGGGCTGCGATCTCGCGGCTGGTCAGCACGTTGACGAGGTCGGCCGGGAAGACCACATCCTGGATATAGACGCCCCGCGTCTCCACCTCGTAGCGCGAGAGGTACGACTGGATGTACCGCTCGGCGGCGCTCTGCACCTCGTCACGCTTCTCGATGAACTCCGTGGCACCAAGCGTCTGCAGCTTGTTGCGGAAGTAGTTGCCGACTGCCGACTGCAGCACCTCGTTGACCAGATTCTGCATGGTGCCCACCATGCTGATCACCTTGGGTGCCCGGGTGTCAGGCACGTGGATCTGCACCTGCAGGTCGATGCTGAAGGTGAAGGCCTCTTTGCTCTTGGCCTCGATCGGCGCCAAGCGGGCGTCGAGGCTGTGGGCCTCGCTCGTGACGTTCGACCAGTTCAGGGTCAGGATCGACGTCGGAACGATTTCGGCCTCGTAGATGCGCGGGTTGAGGGTGTACTTCCCCGTTCGCAACGGCTCGGACCAGATGCCCTGGTGCCCGGGCTTCACGATCGAACCGAACTTGAACTCCTCGCCCGACGTGTCCTCGGTGGGAAGGCCGACATACGACTTGATGACGGCCACCTCTCCCTGGCGGACGACGAGCATCTCCCGGAGCTCGACCCTTACGAGGAAGGGGTTGAGCAGGTACGAGCCGTAGAGCAACGGGTCGTGCTGGAGACCGATGCAGCCCCCGTTGGCCAGGAACGCCTGGTAGTCCTGATAGTTGTCGTGCAGGTCGTTCTTCGAGCGCAGCACGGCCTGGATCACCTGGATCGGTGAACCCGCGCCACTGCTCTCCATCCGGGTCACGTCGGAGAACCCGCCGATGCGGCTCGCGATGTCACCGGAGGGCGGCCCTTCGAGCGTCGTCACGACCCCGACGACGTCACGGTCGCCTAGCGGCGTGATCTGCGCGACCTTCAGCATCGCCGGGTCGACCTGGCCGATGGCCGAGCGCGTGGCCTCGGAGAGTCCCTTACCGAAGACCGCAGCGGTGGTGAGCACCACGAAGCCGATGGGATGGATCGGTGCGGTCGTGCCTGGCGGCAACACCGGCCGCTGCACCCCGCGCTGCCCGCCATGGGACAGGAAGGCCCGAAGGTCGGCGAAGCTGCCGAACTCGGGCCGGTACACGGCCGACTTGGCGCCGGTCGGAAGGGGGCCGCCAACCTGGGCGATGACGAGCCCGATGTGGTCCGGTGGCACCTGCACCCACGGATGGCGCTCCACCTTGAAGATCGGCCACACCTTGAAGCGCAGGCCAGGCATCAATAGGTCGGCCTGGTAGCCGGCCTCGCGCTTGAGGGCGACTAGCTGGTCACCCCTCTGCCTGGGACCGACCCGCTTGGTGACGAGGCCCACCTCGGACGGGCCGATCTGATGGAAGCTCGCGAGAAGAGCGACCGCGACGAGCAGTCCTGCGATCGCGAGCAGGACAATGGGGATCTCCATCGGCGAAGGCCGCCTCCCGACTCGAGTGGTCGCATGACCACTGGCCTGTCGACCCTAGGTCACGACGCGAAGACGTCCACGTCGCCCACCATGATGAACCCGATGTGTAGCCGCCCGCGCCCGATCTTGCCCTCCATCTGGAAATCGGCGCGGCCGCCGGGATAGAGCATCGGTTCGAACGACGATCCCGCCGGCACGTCGCTGATCGAGCCGACCCGCACGCTGGCGTGGGCCGGCAGCCGCTCGCCGTGCCACGTGTCCTCGTCGTACTCCGCGGTCACGAAGTAACCCCCACGGGGATTGAAGACGTCCTCGATCACGCGGAACACACCCGCCTCGCCAGTGCTCCGCAGCACGAGCCGCCGCGCGCACACATCGGATAGGTGCCCCCGCGTGATCGCGGCCCGTGCGTCCGCCTCGCGGAACAGCCCCAGCGTCAGGTCCTCGTTCTCCGGGACCTCACGGGTGTCGAGCCGATGCGCGGCGCGCGTCGCGCCGACCACCGCACGACGCTCGTCCGAGCGGCGCAGGGCGGTGAGGCGCGACGCTCGCTCGGTCCGCAGATACTCACGGATCTCCTCATCGCCGAAGGTGCGCTCCAGGATCGACCACTGCACCTCACTCGGCAGCCGATCGAAGACGCCGAGCGTGAGCCGCTGTCGCTCTCGGCGCGGGATCAGGTCGATGGTCTCGGCCAGCGACTCGACGTCGGCTGAGTCGTCGGCGGCAAGCCGGGCGACCTCCCGGCTGATCTCGCGTGCGAGCTCGAGGAACGGCTGCAGCCGCTCCAGCTCCGTTCCCTGCTCGTCCTCGGCCCGATCGTTCGAGCCGTGCCACCGGCTGCGGTCGTCAGACACCGGCCCATGATGCCAGTCGCCAACTCGCCGGATCGCCACGACAGATGCGGCGCGTTGTGGCTCGACACCGGTGGCGGCCTCGACCGGATGGTCGCTGATCATCGCCATGTCGGAGATGCGGCCAGAGTCCTCCCAGCGGTCACGAGGTCGACGGGCTGCTCGCCCGGTCCGCAGCCAGCGGGGCAGCTCCCGGCGGCCCTG
>DATFOS010000088.1:0-13746 GCA_035265325.1 Acidimicrobiales bacterium | reverse complement strand
CGACGTCGAGCGTGACCGTGGCGGCGTCCCGGCGGTGACGGCTGCGGCCCACCCGGTCGCGCAGGGCCTGGCGCATCTCGCCGACCCGGCGGTGGTCGTTGCCCTCGGCAGCCGGGGTGGCGGCGCCGTCCCCCGGCGCCTCCGGCAGCTCGCCGTCCGCCGACGACTCGCTGCCCGCCGCGGCGCCGGTCGTGCCGGCGGACGCGGTGGCGTCGGTCGTGCGGTGGCGGGACGACGTGAGGCGGCGCCAGCGGCCCTCGGCGGGGCCGGGGTCCGTCACTACCGGCGGCGAGCCCTCGTAGCCGGGCTCCACCGAGGCCAGCGCCTCCTCGACCGACGGGACGGGCAACCCGGCCTCGCGGTCGTCGAGGTATTCCGTGGTGGCGGTGTGGGCCACCTCGATGAGCGTGCCCGCCTGCGTGAAGTCGTTGAAGCGCATCTTGGGCGTCTCGCCGGCCGGCAGCACGTGGACATCGATGCCCTCGGGCATGCCGGCCAGCTCGCGCTTGAAGCGGTGGTGCCGGGCGATCCAGTAGGACTGGACGGCCACGTCGAGCGGCCGCTGCGGCTCGGGCCGGGGCCGCGTGAAGCCGCCGACCTGGAGGACGTAGATCGTGGTGGCGCCCAGCTCGACCGCCCGACTCATGGGCACGTCGTCGACGATGCCGCCGTCGAGGTAGCGGACACCGTCGATCTCGACCGCCGGGTAGACGGCCGGCAGGGCCGATGACGCCAGGATGGCGTCGACGATCGGGCCCTCGGAGAACCACACCTCGCGCACGCCGAGGATGTCGGTCGCCACGCACTGGAACGGCACGGCCAGCTGGTCGAACGTGGTCGAGCGCAGCTGCTCCTCGGCCATGGCGCGCAGGCCGGCCTGGTCGTGGACGGCCTCGCCCTTGCGGGCCAGCGCCACCGCGTTGGGCAGCCAGCCGCTGGGCAGCAGGTTCTGGCCCTCGAGGGCCTTCCACACCCGTTCCATGTGCTCGACGCCGCCGATCGTCGGGTCGTCGGCCAGCCCGGCGCCGTTGATGGCGCCCACCGAGCAGCCGACGATGAGGTCGGGGACGATGCGGTGCTCGAGCAGCGCCTTGAGCATGCCGACCTGGAGGGCGCCGAGGTTGCCGCCACCGGACAGCACGAACGCCACCTTGCCGGCGCCGCCGCCCGGCCGGCCGCCGCCGTCACGGCGGTGCCGCCGGGGGGCCCTCTCGTCGTCCGTGGTCACCACGTCGTCGAGGGTAACGCCGCGCGGGGGTGCCCCTGGGCCATGCCCGGCCGGGGTTCACCGGAGCTTCGGGGGGCGTTCGCGCCCCGGTCCGATCCCGGCCCGATCCCGGCCCGCCGGGGGTCGGAGCCGGCCCCGGCGGGCGTGCGAGCCGGCGCCGGAGGGGCGTTCAGCCGGCGCCGTAGGAGCGTTCGCGGGCGTCGGCGCGGGCCAGCGCCCGCAGGGCCAGGTCGGCGAACGCCTGAGGGTTCGAGAGGTGGACCCCGTGGTCGGCGCCCGGGACCACCACCAACTCGGCGTCCGGCGCCCGCTCGGCGAGGCGCAGCGCGGCGGTGCGGTGGCGCGTCCGGGCGTGCTCGCCGTGGGCGGCGACCACCGGGACCGTGACCCGCTCGGCCCGGTACGGCGGCGGGACGCTCGGCTCGATGGCGCGCAGGTCGGCCAGCAGCGCCCGACCCTCGGCCCGGCGGTCGTCCCGGATGCCCGCCGGCATCTTCTCCCAGGTGTCGTCGCCGACCATCCGCCGCATGAACCACTCGGCCACGCCGTCCGGGTTCTCCTCGGCCCGGTCGTCGAGCGGGACGGCAGCCCCTTCGTCCTCCCAGGTCATCGGCGACTCGTAGGCGGCGACGGCCCGGACCAGCTCGGGGGAGCGCTCGGCCAGCGCCAACGCCACGACCCCGCCGAAGCTGTGGCCGACGACGACGGCCGGGCGCCCGTCGAGGACGTCGGCGAGGTCCTGGACCTGGCGGTCGATGCCGCCGCCGGGCGGGGCCGTCACCGAGCGGCCGTAGCCCCTCCGGTCGTAGCGGACCACCCGGTGCCCCGGCTGCAGCAGGCGACGGGTGCGGAGCATGCCGCCGGAGCGGTCCATGGCCCCGTGCACGAGGACCACGAGGGGCCCCTCCCCCGACTCGTGGGCGTAGAGACCCCCGGGGGTCGTGCGGGCGCCGTCCACCCGTTCACTGCTAGCAGACGGCACCCGCCGACTGTTAACAGACGGCGACGACGCGCAGCACGTCGGTGCCGCGGGTGGGCGAGTCGGGCGCGCCGGCCAGCACGGCGATCGTCTCGCCCACGCTCACCAGGCCCCGCTGCACGGCCGCCTCGACGACGCACCAGACCATCTCGTCGGTGGTCTCGTACTCGCCCACGACCAGCGGCTCGACGCCCCACGACAGCGACAGCTGGCGGGCCGTCTCGCACGAGGGACTGGCGCCGACGAGCCGGCACGGCGGCCGCAGTGCCGCCATGGCCCGTGCCGTCACGCCGTTGCGGGTGCAGCAGACGATGGCCCCGAGGTTCAGCTCGGAGGCGGCGCGGTAGGCGGCGTGCGCCATCGCCACCGTCACGGCGGCGGCGGTCGGCTGGCGCCGCCCCACCCGGCCGCGCTCGTCGGGCTGGATGCGCCGCTCGTTGGACTGCTCGGCCCGCTCGGCGATACGCGCCATCGTCGCCACGACGTTGGCGGGGTCGACGCCGATCGCCGTCTCCGCGGACAGCATGAGGGCGTCGGTGCCGTCGACCACGGCGTTGGCCACGTCGGTGGCCTCGGCCCGGGTCGGCGTGGTGGCCGTGATCATCGACTCGAGCATCTGCGTGGCCGTGATCACGGGGACGCCCCGGGCGGCGCAGGCGCTGATGATCTGCTTCTGGAGGACCGGCACGTCCTCGATCGGGAAGTCGATGCCCAAGTCGCCGCGGGCGACCATCACGCCGTCGGCCACGACGAGCAGGTCGTCGAGGTGCTCGACGGCGGAGCGGGTCTCGATCTTGGCCATCAGCTTCGGGCCGCGGGGGCCGAGCGCCTCGCGCACCCGGATCAGCTCCTCGGCCCGGCGCACGAACGAGACGGCCACCCAGTCGGCGAGGCCGCCGACCTGCTCGACGAGGCGGAGGTCGTCCTCGGTGGGGACCGGCGGGGCCCAGTGCTCGGACGGGAGGTGCACGCCGGGGCGGCCCTGGACCCGGCCGCCGTTGTGGACCCGCGCCTTGACAACCTCGTCCTCGACGCCGAGGACGTCGAGCGACACCGTGCCGTCGCCGAGGACGATCGTGTCCCCCGCGGTCACGCAGTCGGTGAGGTGCGACTCGTCGACGGTGATGCGCTCCTCGTCGCTCGGGGTCTGGCCGGCCACCAGCTCGACCTCGTCGCCGGTGTGGAGCACCGAGCCGCCCTCGGGGAACGCCCCGGAACGGACCTTGGGACCGGGGAGGTCGACCAGCACGGCGACCTTGCGGCCCCGCCGGGCCGCCATCTCGCGCACCAGCTCGATGCGGGCGACGTGCTCCTTGACCTCGCCGTGCGCCAGGTTGACGCGTACCACGTCGACGCCTGCATCGAGCAGCTCGGCAAGTGCCTCCGGCTGGTCGGAGGCGGGACCGATCGTGGCGACGATCTTGGTACGGCGCATGGCGGGTGGGACCCCAAGTCTCGAGCGACCCCCGGACGGGGTCGGCTGTCTGTGTCGGCTCGCCTGGGGAAGGCAGGGCGGGATCGCCGCCCGTGTCCGTCCGTTCGGACGATCACCGTAGCGAGGTGGTGGTCAGATCAGTTGACCGATTCCCCGCCCGGGCCGAGCGTCTCCCGGCGACCTCGATCGTCGCCGGAGCTCGCCTCGACTGCGCCCAACCGTACTCCCGTCGTCGCGACTACGTCGCGTGGTCGTCCCGGGACGCGGGCGGACGTCTTCGGACGCGTCGTAGCGGTCCGGCGCCACCGCCGTAGGGTGCCGGTCGATGGACCTCGACGCGATCGACCAGCGGGTGCTCGGGAGCTTGCTCGAGAAGGAGCGCACCGTCCCGGCCACGTACCCGCTGACGCTGAACGCCCTGCGCAGCGCCTGCAACCAGACGTCCGGTCGCGACCCGCTCATGAAGCTGGCCGACCACGAGGTGACGGCGGCGATCGACCGCCTCAAGGCCGCCAAGCTCGCCCGCATCGTCTATGCCGGTACCGGCGCGCGGGCCACGAAGTACCGCCAGGTACTCGACGAGCGGCTCGGCCTCGACGACGCGGAGCGTGCGGTGGTGACCGTCCTGCTGCTCCGGGGCGCCCAGACGCCGGGCGAGCTCCGCACGCGGTCGGAGCGGCTGCACGCGTTCGCCACGCCGGACGAGGTCGAGGCGACCCTGGCCAAGCTCGCGGCCCGCGAGGAGCCGCTGGTGGCCGAGCTCGACCGCCAGCCCGGCCGCCGGGAGTCCCGCTGGGCCCACCTGCTCGGGCCGGTGGACGTGGCCGCGTCGGCCCCCGGGGCCTCCGGGCGGGCGGCCGCTCCGCCCCCGCCGCCGGCCACCGAGGGGGCGATCGTCGACGGGGCCGAGGCACGCGACCGGCGGGTCCTCGCCACCTACGACCGGGTGGCGGCGGCCTACGCCGACGAGCTGCTCGACGAGCTGGCCCACAAGCCGTTCGACCGCTGGCTGCTGGAGCGCCTGGCGGCGGAGGCCGGCGACGGGCCCGTGGCGGACGTGGGCTGCGGCCCCGGCCAGGACACGTTCCACCTGGCCGCCGCCGGGGCCACGGTCACCGGCTTCGACCTGTCGCCGGCCATGGTCGACGAGGCCCGCCGGCGCTTCCCGGAGCTGGACTTCGCCGTCGCGGACCTGCGGGACCTGCCCCCGCCGGGCGGCGGTGACGGCGGGTGGGCCGTGATCGCGGCCTGGTACGCGCTGGTCCACCTGGCCGGGTCGGAGCTGGCGGGCGCGGTCGCCGCCCTGGCCCGCCGGCTGCGGCCGGGCGGGATGCTGGCGCTCGCCGTCCACCTGGGCGGCTCGGTCCGGCACCTGGACGAGTTCATGGGCGCGCCCGTGTCGATCGACTTCACCCTGCACGACCAGGACGAGGTGCTGGCCGCGGTCCGGTCCGCCGGGCTGGTCGACGTCGAGTGGTACCGGCGCAGCCCGTATCAGGGCCACGAGGTGGACACCGAACGGCTCTACGTCCTCGGCCGGCGCCCGCCCGAGGCGTAGCGGTCAGGAGCGGGGTACCTCGCTCCAGGGGCGGTCCTTGTCGACCCGGACGTCGCCCGGGAGGCCGAGGACCCGCTCCCCCAGGATGTTCTTCATGATCTCCGTCGTGCCGCCCTCGATCGAGTTCGCCCGCGCCCGCAGGAACGCCTGGGGCGTGTTGTCCCACATGCCCACGCCCCGCGGCCGGCTCATCGGGTAGCCGGGCGGGAACAGCATCCCCTCGGCGCCGGTGAGGTCGAGGGCCGTCTCGGTGATCTCCTTGTTGAGCTCGGCCATCGCCAGCTTGCCGATCGAGCCCTCGGGGCCGGGGTTGCCCTGGGCCCGCGCCTGGCCCGCCCGGATGTTGGTGAGCCGCTGCACCTCGGCCCGGATGTACAGCTTCACGACCTGGTCGCGCTCCACCACCGTGTGCGGGGCGGTCGACCGGTACACCTTCAGGAGCTCGCCGATGTGGCCCGACGCCTTGGGTGGCACCTGCCCGCCGATCGCCACCCGCTCGTTCATGAGGGTGGTGATGGCGACCCGCCAGCCGTCCCCCACGTCGCCGAGGCGCTCGCTGTCGGGGATCCGCACATCGGTGAAGTAGACCTCGTTGAACTCGGCCTCGCCGGTGATCTGGACCAGCGGTCGGACCTCGACGCCCGGGGCGTGCATGTCGACCACGAAGTACGTGAGTCCCTTGTGCTTCGGCGCCTGCGGGTCGGTGCGGGCCACGACCATGCCGAAGCGGGCCAGGTGGGCGACGGTCGTCCAGACCTTCTGGCCGTTGAGGACCCACTCCTCGCCGTCGCGCTCGGCCCGGGCGGACAGGCTGGCCACGTCGGACCCCGCACCCGGCTCGGAGAAGAGCTGGCACCAGATCTCCTCGTTGGTAAAGAGGGGGCGCAAGTAGCGCTTCTTCTGGGCCTCGGAGCCGTGGGTGGCGACGGTGGGGGCGCCCATGCCGTGGCCGATGATGTTGGCGCCACCCGCCCGGGGTGCGCCGGCGGCGGCCAGCGTCTCGTCGATGACCTTCTGCAGCCGGTAGGACAGGCCGAGCCCGCCCTCCCCCTCCGGGAAGTGGACCCAGGCCAGCCCCAGGTCGAACTGGCGGCCCCAGAACTCCCGGGGTTCGGTCGTCGCCGGCGGCGCCTCCTCCAGGAGCTGGGCGCACAACGCGCGGACCCGTGCGTCGTCGTTCGTCTCGCCTCTCGTCCCCGGGCCGGCCTCGGTCAGCGTCATGGTTCCGACCGTACTTGACCGGCCGGTCAAGTGACAGGGTTCATACAGAGGATCCAGGCGCATCGGTTTCTTCCAGGCGCGCCAGGAGGCGGTCCCGGACCGAGTCGCCCGCCTCGCGGGCCTTGGCGCCGGCCGCCCGCCAGCCGAGGCGGGACGAGTAGAGCAGCGGCGGCTCCCCCAGCCGGCCCTCGGCGACGGCGACGACCCGCGCGAAGAACAGGTCGTGGTCGTAGCGGCCGGCCAGCCTCTCCTCGACCTCGCATGCCAGCCAGGACACGCAGTCGCGCACGTAGGGCAGGCCGTCCCGCTCGTCGAGGTAGTCGTCGCCGACGTAGCGCATCCGGCGGCCCGGGTACGAGAAGTACTGGCCCTGCTCGATCTGGTCCCCCGCCAGGACCGACACCGAGAACCGGCCACTGGCCACGATGAGCGGGTGGGTGTCGTGCTTCGGGGACACCGACGCCATGAGCACCGGCTCCTCGAAGCTGACCTGGCACACCCAGTGGCTCGTGTACGCCCGCACCACGCCCCCGTGGGCCGCTCCCACGACCTGGACGCCCTTCATCATCTGGCCGAGGCTGCGCTTGGTGTCGCGGTCGATCACGCCCGCGATGCTGGCGCACGCCAGTTCATCTCGGGCCATTCGTCGCGGAGCACGAAGCCCAGGTCCTGGTAGAGGGGGGCGCCGTCGGCGGTGGCGTGGAGGTCGACGCGGTCGACGCCGTGGGCGACGCACCAGTCCAGCAGCGTCGTCGCCACCCGGCGGGCCAGGCCCCGGCGCCGCCACGGGGCCTCCGTGACCATCGACGCCAGCCAGCCCACGCGCCCGGTCGGATTGGCCGGGCTGGGCAGGCGCTGGGCGACCGTGACCACGCCGCTGGCCACGAGGCGGGAGCGGTCCGCGGGGTCGCCGGCGACGGCGGCGGCCAGCGTCTCCTCCTCCATGCCGCGGCGGAGAACGTCCGCGCAGGCCTGCTCCCACGGCGCCGTCGTGGTCGTCGGCCCGACGACCAGGTGGAGCATGACCGCCCGCAGGCGGACCAACTCCTCGGCGTCGGCGGGCGTGGCGAGGCGGACGGACGGCGTCGGCGGCGTCGGCTCGGTCATCGCCGCACCCTCCCCCGCCGCCCGCCCTGCGTGCGAGCGGTTTGGGCCTCGGAGGCCGCGCCGATAGGGCCAGCCGTGACCCAGCGGCCCGAGGCCGAAGGCCAAGAGCGGAGGCCGCGTCCTTCGACCTCTCGGCGCGCCCGCGCCCGAGAAGCACGCTCTCAGGCGTCGGTGGTCGACACCGTCGCCTCGGCGTGGCCCCGCAGGGCGGCAATGCGGGCGGCCTCGTCCTCGATCGCCGCCGTCTCGGGCTTCGTCAGCGGCCGGAAGCACGACACGGTGACGTCGAGGCGCTTGCCCGACGCCCTGGTCCGCCAGGTGCCGGCCACCTCGCCGTCGACCAGGACGGCGCCCGGGAAGCCGAGGACGGGCCACAGCGCCTTGCGGTGGGCTGCCTCGGGCACCAGCAGCTCGCGGTCGCGCCCCATGAGCCACGGGTCGCTGCGGGGCAGGAGCCGCACGACCTCGGGCTCGGGGGCGTCCCGCAGGGCGTCGAGCCGGTCGGCCGGGACCCACGCCGTGCGGCCGTCGACGCGGACCTCGGCCAGCTCGTCGGCGTCGGGCCAGGCGGCCTTGACCGCGGCCTGGGTGGTCTGGAGGTAGGCGGCCACCTCCTTGGGCGTCGCCGGCCCGTGCAGGCGCAGGTAGGCGCGCACGAGGTGGGACGCGCCCGCCTGCGCCTCGGGCACCCCGTCCCAGTTGGGGATCGGGCGCAGGGTCAGCGGGGTCGTGGACTGGTCGACGGCGAGGCCGGCCGGCAGGGCGGCGAGACGCATGAGCTGGTCGCTGATGTGGACCGTCCCGCACGACCGGCAGTACTCGGCCAGGTCGTCCGGCCCGTGACGCGTGACGGCCCCGCTGGCGTCGCCCTTGGCCATGCGCTCGCCGACCACAGCCGCCATCGCCTCGGCGGCGGACCGCAGGGCGGCGAGGGCGTCGCCGCCGCGCTTGCGGACGCCCTGGCCGTAGCCGGCGAGGCGGGCGGCCGCGTCGTCGGCGTCGGCGGGCCAGGTGGCGAGCGCCATCGGGCGGACGTCCCGCCGACGGAGCAGGTGCGGCGCGCCCCGGATCGCCCAGACGGTCACCCAACGGCGGGCGTCGTCCAGGCGCTCGGGCGTGGCGGCCTCGGCCTCCTCGCTGCCGGCTGCGGTGCGGGCGGCGAGGCTGGCGGCGGCGGACCCGGGTGGCGAGTCCTGCACGCCGAGGTCGAGAACCGACAGGTCGGCGACGTCGCCGCCCGGCCGGTCGAGCTGCTGGGCGACGACCCGGTAGGCCAGCGCCTGCGCCCGGGTGACCTCGGGGACGGCGCCCGTGGTCCGGGCGGCGCTCATGACAGCACCGAGTGCTCGAGGCGGAAGGTGACATCGTGGTCGCCCCGGGCGGACTCGATCGTCCCGCTGCCGGTCAGGCCCTCCAGGCCGTCGGCGCCGGACCCGGGCACGACCGTCGCCCGGACCTGCACACGGCCCTCGGTGAACGTACCCTCGTGGCGCAGGGCGAAGCTGCCGGTCCGCCCCCGCAGCGCCCCCTCGACGTGCTCGAAGCCGAGGATCTCGCTGTCGCCGGTCGGGCCGTAGCGGAACAGGTACCGGCACTCCCCCGTGCCCTGCAGGTCGCCCTCGTAGGCGAACGTGACCTCGGCCTGGGCCAGGCGCGGCAGCGGGGCCTCGGTGCCGTAGGAGGGCGTCTCCTCCCAGTTGGTGGGCGTCCCGGTGGCCGTGGACGTCGTCGTCTCGGCGGATGGGTCGGTGCTCATGGGCGTTACGGTACGGGCCTACCCGGACAGCTTCCGTCCGGGTCGTCCGCGATGATGGGATCGTGCTCGAGACGTCCGCCCGGCTGCTGCGCCTGCTGTCGCTGCTGCAGGCGCGTCCCGCCTGGACGGCGGGCGAGCTGGCCGAGCGGCTCGGCGTGACCGACCGGACGGTCCGGCGCGACATGGTGCGGCTGCGGGAGCTGGGCTACCCGGTCGACGCCGTCGTCGGCCCCGAGGGCGGGTACCGGCTCGGCCGGGGCGGGGCGCTGCCGCCACTGCTCCTGGACGACGACGAGGCGGTGGCCGTGGCGGTGGGCCTGCGGGCGGCGGCCGCCGGCGGCGTGTCCGGGGTCGAGGACGCCACGGTGTCGGCCCTGGCCAAGCTCGAACAGGTGCTGCCCGCCCGGCTGGCGGCGCGGGTCCGGGCGGTCCACGAGGTGACGGCGGAGCTGCTCGGGCGGGCGCCCGACCCGGTGGACGCCGGCGTGCTCGCCGAGCTGGCCCAGGCGTGCCGGAACGGCGAGCGGGCCCGCCTGGGCTACGCCCGCCACGACGGCGAGGTGTCCGAGCGGCGGGTGGACCCCTATCGGCTGGTGCGGTCCGGGCCGCGGTGGTACCTGGTGGCCCACGACGTCGATCGCCGGGACTGGCGGACCTTCCGGCTCGACCGGGTGCGCGCCGCCCGGTCGCTGCGCCAGCCGGGCGACCTGGCGGCGCTGGCGGCGTCCGAGGGCCTGCCCGACCCCGTGGCCATGGTGAGCCGGGGCCTGGCCACCGGGCCGTGGACGGTGGTGGCCCGGCTGCGGATGCCCGTCCCGCCGGAGGAGGCCCGGGCCGTCCTGCCCCGCACGGTCGCGACCCACACGCCGGACGGCGCCGGCGGCACGATCGTCGAGTTCGGGTCGAACGACCTGGCCGGCATGGCCCGCCAGGTGGCCGCCCTCGGCGTGGCGGCCGAGGTCCTGTCCCCGCCCGAGCTGCGGGAGGCCGTTGCCGCCCACGCCCGTGCCCTGGCGGAGCTCAACGCCGCGCCGGCAGGCGCCCGCTAGTTGAGCTTGGCCCGCATGGCGATGGCGGCGATGCGGTCGCGATCGCCGCCCCAGCCGTCCTCGGCGATGGCCTCGAGCTCCTGCGCGGCGGCGTCGAAGCGCCCGTTGGCGGCCAGCAGGGCGGCGAGCTGGCGGCGGTCGCCCACGGTCGCCCCCGGGACCAGCACCCGCAGGCACTGGGCCCACAGCGCCCCGGCCCGGTCGCCCTGGCCCACGTAGGAACGCTGCAGGTTGGTCACGATGCGGGCCATGATCGCCCGGGGGCCGACGGGGTCGAGGAACCGCGCGTCGAAGCGGGCGTCGGACCCGTGGATGACCGTGAACAGCTTCTCGGCCCCCTCGCGGTCGAGGCGTGCCTGGTTGAACGGGTCGACGAATGCGTCTTCGTCGTCGCGGTCGCGGACCAGGAAGTGGCCGGGCATGCCCACACCGGCGAGGTCCAGGCCGAGGCGCCGGCCGACCTCCATGACCACGATGGACAGCGTGATGGGGATGCCCCGGCGGCGGTCGAGGACCACGTCGAGCAGGGAGTTCCGCGGGTTCTTGTAGTCCTCGGTGTCGCCCACCAGGCCCACGTCGCCGAAGAGGTGCTCGCACACGCCCTCCAGCGTCGGCGTCGGGCAGCCCATGGCGAGCTCGTCGAGGCGGTGGAGCTGTTCGTCCACGTCGATGTCGCGGCGGGCGTGGGCGGCGATGAGGAAAGCGCCGAGGTCGACGCGGCACTGTTCTTCCGGACCGCGCACCAGCTCGGCGAACCGGTCGGTGATGTCCACCATGGCTACGGTACCGGCGACTCACCCTGCTCCGGGCACGGACACGCCCAGGCGAGCACTTCAGTCTGGGAGTTCGCTGGTAGGCCGGCGGCCGGCGAACCCGTCGTCGGGCCAGTGCCACCAGCCGATCGTCGGTTCGCCGGCGAGCCAGCACAGCCAGTACCACCGGCCGTCGCTGGCGCGGGCGGGGAAGTCGACGAGGCCGCGGCCCACGTCCCGCAGCACCACGGCCCGGGTGGCGAGCTCCTCGATGCACGACCGCACCGCCCCAGGGTCGGCCGGGACCAGCCCGTGGCCGTTCTGGCGGACCAACTTCGCCGCCTTCCCCCGGGCCGCCCGGTACTCGGCCCACTGCTGCTGCGCCCGGGCCACGACCTCGCGCACCCACGGCAGGGCCTCGTTGGCCTCCGGCAGCGTCCAGGCCCGCGACGGCTCCTCCACGCGGGGAGCGTGTCACCCGGGACGGCCGGGCGCCAACCGGCGGGTTGCAGGTCGGTCCGGCGTCGGCCGGCGTCGGGGCGGTCCGGCCGGCCCGGGTGGCCCGCCGGCGCGTCCGGGCAGCCCGGTGGCGGTGGCCGGGGTACGGTCGCCGCCGTCATGGCGAGCTTCCCGTTCCTCGACTGGCCCGGGCCCGTGGCGTTCGCCCACCGGGGCGCACACGGCGCCGAGGTGCCCGGCGGGGCGGTCGAGAACACGATGGCGGCGTTCGAGGCGGCGGTGGCGCTCGGCTATCGCTACCTCGAGACCGACGTCCACGTGACCGCCGACGGCGTGGTCGTGGCCTTCCACGACGACCACCTCGACCGGGTCACCGACCGGACCGGGGCCATCGCCGAGCTGCCGTGGTCGTCCGTCCGCACGGCTCGTGTCGGTGCCGGCGACGACCGGGTCCCGCTGATGGAGGACCTGCTCACCGCCTGGCCGGACGTCCGGGTCAACATCGACCCGAAGCACGACGAGGCGGTGGAGCCGCTGGCCGAGTTGGTCCGGCGGACGGGCACGCTCGACCGGGTCTGCTTCGGCGCCTTCTCGGACAAGCGCCTGGCCCGCCTCCGCGCCCTGCTGGGCGGGGGCACCTGCACGTCGATGGGGCCCCGCCAGGTCGCCAAGCTGGTGGCGGCCGGCCGGGGGCTGCCGGTGGGGCGCTTCGCCGGGGCGTGCGTCCAGGTGCCCACCCACCAGGGGCGGATGCCGCTGGTCACCGAGCGGTTCGTGGCGGCCGCCCACGACCGGGGCCTCCCCGTCCACGTGTGGACGATCGACGACCCGGCCGAGATGACCCGCCTGCTCGACCTGGGGGTCGACGGGATCATGACCGACCGTCCCGACCTCCTGCGGGCCGTGCTGGAGTCCCGCGGCGCCTGGTTAGGTTGACGGCGGCGGGCCCGGCGGGTCCGGCGGGCCGGCGACACGGCCGGAGAGGCCGCCCATGGCGGCGGGCGGTTACGCAGCGCGGCCGGCGGGGACGGGTGCGAAGCTGGGCCCATGTCCGAGCTGCGCACCCCTGCCGTGGACACCACCGCCACGTCCCCGGCGGGTCCCCTCGCCGACGACCAGGCTGACCTGGTCGAGCTGTACGGGCAGCTGCTGCTGCCGCGGGTGATCGAGGAGAAGATGCTCGCCCTGCTGCGCCAGGGCCAGCTCAGCAAGTGGTTCTCGGGCATCGGCCAGGAGGCCGTGTCGGTCGGGCTCATCGCCGCCCTGCGGGACGACGACTGGGTCGTCCCCGGCCACCGCAACCTGGGCGTGTTCACCGGGCGCGGCCTCGACCTCGACCGGCTGTTCCGCCAGCTGCTGGGCCGGGCGGGCGGCTACACCGCCGGCCGCGACCGGACGTTCCACTTCGGCGCCCTCCCCCACCACGTCGTCGGGATGATCAGCCACTTGGGCGCCATGGTCCCCGTCGCCGACGGGTTGGCGCTCGCCGCCCGGTTGCGCGGCGAGGAGCGGCTGGCCGCCGTGCTGATCGGCGACGGCTCCACCAGCGAGGGCGACGTCCACGAAGCGATGAACCTGGCGGCGGTGTGGGCGCTGCCGGTCGTGTTCGTGGTCGAGAACAACGGGTGGGCGCTGTCCACCCCGCCCGCCGAGCAGTACGCCTGCGCCCACCTGGTCGACCGGGCCGCCGGCTACGGGATGGCCGGCGAGCTCGTCGACGGCAACGACGTCCTCGCGGTGCGGTCGGCCGTGGCCCGGGCCGCCGAGCGGGCGCGCGCCGGCGATGGGCCGACGCTGATCGAGGCGCTCACCTTCCGCATGCGGGGCCACGAGGAGGCGTCCGGGATCGACTACGTGCCGGTCGCCGACCTGGAGGCCTGGGCCCGGCGCGACCCGCTGACCCGGTTCGAGGCCGTCCTCGACGAGCACGGGGCGCTCCCGGCCGAGGAGCGGGCGGCGTTGCGGGCGTCGCTGCGGGCGGACGTCGACCGCCGGGTGGCGGCGGCGTTGGGCGCGCCGGCGCCCACGTCGACGCCGGCGGACGAGCTGGCCGCGGTCCACGCCCCGCCGGCTCCGCTGCGCCGCGCCGCCGTCCGACCGGCCGAGGCCGCCGGCCCGCCCGGTGGAGCCGAGGCCACCGTTCCGAGCGCCGAGGCCACCGTTCCGGCCGCCGAGGCCGCCGGCGACGACGGGGAGGTCCGC
>DATFOS010000087.1:0-28221 GCA_035265325.1 Acidimicrobiales bacterium | reverse complement strand
GCGACGACCCGCACGTGGACGTCCGGATCATGCTCCGCTCGGCCACGATCGCGCTGCCGGTCGTCTCGGCCGAGCACCAGCGCGTGCTCGCGGTCGCCGTGCTGGCGGGCGAGCGAGCTCTGGACGAGCTCGATGGTCGCGCCCCGGGCGAGCTGAGCGAGCCCAGCAGGGAGGCCCTGGCTCAGGTGCCCGATGCCGAGCGGTGGGCGCGCCGCTTCACCCGCGACCTGGGTTCGGGCACGGCGCCCCAGGGCGTCCGGCGGCACGCTGCGCCCGCCACCGTCCGTACGGCCGTGGTCGGCATCGCCGAGGCGTGCATCCCCGACCCGGACCCGCTGCTGCATGACCTGCTCGCGGGCGCCATCGCCGACTGCACCGCCCTGGCCATCCCGCTGCACCCGGTCGGAGGCCGCCGGGAAGCCGCGCAACCCGCACTGGCCACCTGAGGGCTCTCGGCGCTCGCAAAACCGCAACCCGTCGCGGCGGGGCGCGGATCCCATGCCCGACGGCCCGGCATCTCGCCGCAGAGGCCGCGCCCGGCGGAGCGGCGACCATCCCTGTGGGGTGAGGCGGGGGAGGAGGGACGGCCGGATAGTCGGCTGTAGGGCCGGCTGCGTTGTCGGCGAGCTTCCTCGCCCCAGCCGTCACCGTCGGGAGGATTGACAGTGATCTTCGCAGAATGGCAGGTTGGCCAGCTCGTCTGGTCGATGCTCTGGTTCACCCTGTTCTTCGTCTGGATCTGGATGTTCGTCCGCGTGTTCTCCGACATCCTCCGCAGCCGGGACCTCAGCGGCTGGGCAAGGGCGATGTGGGTCCTCGCCGTGCTGATCCTGCCGATCGTCGGTGTCCTGGCGTACGTCGTCGTCCGCGGGGACCAGATGGCCGAGAACTACGCGGGTGGCCGCGCGAGTAGGGGGCCCGGGCGGCCGCGGGTGATGGTCAACGACTCCGCGTCCCAGGCGATGATGGGCCGAGTCGGGTAGTTCGCCGCCCGGTACGGCACTGCGACCGCATCTGCGCCTACTTCCCGGGCCACCAGGCCCCGACGACCGCATCGCCGACGGGACCGAAGGATCCCGTGACGTCTACGAGCCCTGTCCGATCCCAGGGCGTCCATTGGGTGGGAACAGCGAGGACCAGAGGTGGACGGCGGCGAGCGCCAGGGCCCAGGCGGTGAGCAGCGCGGGGACCAGGAGCAGTTGGTGGACGAGGACGAGACGGGCGGCGCGCTCGGCCATCCAGGTCGAGGCACAGGCGTCGAGCGCGGCGTTCGTCTCGCCGACGCAGGGGCCGCCGTCCCCCGCGGTGAGCGACGCCACCGTCGTGACGGACGGTGGGGTCGCCGAGGCCGGGGGCAGCGGCGGGGGTTCGGGGTTCTGCTCGAGGTAGGTGGCCAGGGCGGCACGCATGGCGTCGTGGCCGCGTGCGTTGGGGTGGAGGCTGTTGTGCACCCAGTTCGTCGGGTCGAGTGACTGTTCGAGCGTGCCGATCACGCTGTTGGCCGCCAGGAAGTTGACGCCGCTGCCCTCGGGGGCGCGGTCGCACAGCCGGAGGTCACGCAGCGCGGTGGGCATGGTGCTGACGACCTCGAGCCGCGCCCCGTGCGCGGCGTCGGTGATCACGGTGTCGAGTTGGCGGGTGAACATGTTGAGGAATGCGTGCTCGTCGTCGGTGAAGGCCGAGGAGGGACATCCGCTGGGTGCCAGCGGCACGGCGTAGGGGACGACGAGGATGCGTGCCCGCGGGAGCTCCCGGCGTACCTCCCGATAGGTCCGGTCGAGCGTCCGGCTCACGCCTGCGAGCTGATCCGCCCACGCGTCGGCCAGGGGCGTGCAGTCGATCGGCAGTAGGCAGGCGCGGCTGATGGTCCCGAACAGGGCGTCGTTCCCGCCGATGCTGAGCAGGACGAGCTCGACGTCGTTCCTGTCGACCGCGGAGTCGGCGAGTTGTGCCATCTGCGTCCCCTCGCGGTCCGAAGCGACCTGGTGCGCCTTCGCCCCCGAGCAGGCCAGGAAGCTCAGGCGATCGGCTGGAAGGCCGCGTTCGGCGAGGAGGAGGACGGGGTAGGCGGTCGGCGCACGTCGGCAGGTGCTCACGCCGGGTGTGTTGGTGCCGTCGAAGAACTGGTCGGCGCCCTCACCCGAGATGAACGAATCACCGAGGGCCACGAGCGTCCGGTCGCCCGCCTGCGGGTCGAGCGCCGGCGGCACCGGCACGGTGCTGTGGCCGAGAGCCCACACCACCGCGGCCGCGGCGAGCACGAAAACGACGTCGATGCTCGATCGGGCCGCCATGCCCAGCAACGCGAGGGCGAGGCCGACGCCGAGGAGCGTGGCGTACGAGGACTGGAGGCCCTGCGCCTCGATCACGGCGATGACCACGGCCAGAGCGAGCGCTGCGAGCGCTCCCGAGATCGCCGCCGTGCGCGTCGGCCACCTCGCCATCCGCCGCAGGAGGACCTCGCTGGCGAGGCTGATGCCGATCGGTGCGGTCAGGAGGCCGATCGCGACGCCCGACCACGCGTTCCCGATGCCGAATGCCGCCGCCACCAGGCTCACGAACGTTGCGATGCCGCTGGCCGCGAGGAGGACGGCCGCGGCGCGCGATGGCGGTGCGGGGCCACTCCGGGCGGCGTCCAGGACCATGCCGACACCCACGTACACGCCGGCCGCGCCCAGCAGGAGGGCGCCGTCCGGCCGCCAGAGGTACCAGGCGACGATGCACAGGACGCCCGTTGCGGTGAGGCCGCCGGCGATGAGCCGATAGGGCCATCTGTCGTGGCGGCGGCCCACCTCGGCACACGTCACGCGCTGGAATCGGATGGTGAGCAGGCCGGCGGCGAAGACGATCAGGACGTCCACCGCGAGGGAGCCGCCGTGCCAGGCCACGAACACCGCGCCAGCCGCGACCATGGCGAGGAAGGACACGGCGACCCGCACCAGTGGCCACGTCAGGCCGCCGTCCTCTTCCGTTCCCTGCCGGCCTGGCGCCTCGAGTTCGTCCGCCTGCTTCACACCCGGACCAGACGCCCCGGACGCCGGCCGTGATACGTCTCCCTCCCTTACTCGCAACCCGACTCCGGCGCGACTTCCCGTGGTGGCCGTCGACGCGTGGTCGTCCGGCGGCCACGGGTCGCGGGCGTAAGCTCACGGGTCGTGGACGGCATCCACGACATGGGCGGCATGCACGGCTTCGGTCCGGTCGAGCGCGAGGCCGACGAGCCCGTGTTCCACGAGTGGTGGGAGGCCCATGCCGCCGCCCTCTCGCTGGTCACGAGCTTCGCCGGCCTGCGCGCGTCGGGCATCCGCCAGGCGATCGAGTCCCTCGACCCCGCGACCTACCTGGCGTCGAGCTACTACGAGCGGTGGGCCCGGTCGTTGGAGGACGCCCTCGTCGGGGCAGGCACGTTGACCGCGGCCGAGATCGACGACCGGGCCGCCACGGTCGCGGTCGGCCCGACGGCCTCGGAGGACACCAACCCCGGGATGGTCGGGCTCGTCCACGCCGTGCTCGACTCACCGTGCGCCACCTCGGGCGTGCCGGTCGACGGCCGGTTCGCCGTGGGGGACCGGGTGACTGTGCGCCGCATGGCCCCGGCCGCACATCACCGCTGCCCCCGCTACGTGCGGGGCGTGACCGGCGTCGTGGCGCGGGCCGGCACCGGCTGGCCACACCCGGGGTCGGACGAGCCGGAGGCGGTCTACACCGTCCGGTTCGCCATGCGCGACCTGTGGGGCCACGACGCCGAGGCGGGCCACCTCTACCTCGACCTGTGGGAGCGCTACCTGACATGAGCGAGCACCACCACCCCAGCCCGGTCTCGCCGGTCGAGCGCCGGGTGGCGGCCATCGAGGCGCTCCTGGTCGAGAAGGGCCTGATCACCAGCGACGTCGTCGACGCCGTGATCGAGACCTACGAACACGACGTCGGTCCGCTCCGCGGCGCCCGCGTGGTCGCCCGGGCCTGGGTCGACGGCGACTACCGGGCCCGCCTGCTGGCCGACGGCACCCGGGCGGTGGGCGAGCTCGGCCTCGGCGGGGCCGAGGGGGAGCACCTGGTGGTGCTGGAGAACAGCCCCGAGGTCCACAACGTGGTCGTGTGCACTCTGTGCTCGTGCTACCCCTGGCCCGTCCTGGGGCTGCCGCCCCGCTGGTACAAGAGCTTCGCCTACCGGTCCCGGGCGGTACGCGAGCCGCGGGCGGTCCTGGCCGAGATGGGCACGACCGTGCCGGACGACGTCGAGGTCCGGGTCTGGGACTCGAGCGCCGACGTCCGCTACATGGTGCTGCCGCTGCGGCCGGCCGGGACCGAGGGCCTGGCGGAGGACGAACTGGTTCCGCTCGTCACCCGCGACCACATGATCGGGACGGCCCGATGAGCCGGATGGGCCCGGGGGCCGGCACGGTCGTCCCCGCCGCGGCCGACGTCCCACCCGGCGTGCCCCGCCACAACGGCGAGTTGGTGTTCGACGCGCCGTGGGAGAGCCGGGCGTTCGGGATCGCCGCCGCCTACGTGGAGGCCAGCGGCTGCGGCTGGGACCGGTTCCGGGCCCACCTCGTGACCGCCATCGCCCACCTCCCCGACGACACCCCGTACTACGAGGCCTGGGTCACCGCCATCGAGGCCCTCCTCGCCGACGACGGCCTGGCGCCACCGAGCTGACCGGGCGCTCCACCGGCCCGGTCCGGCCCGTGGGCGGAGAACTCCTCGACGTGCCTGCCCAGTGCCGGTCCGTGGATGTGGAGGGGTTAGCGTCCCGGCGCCGGGCGGGCCGGCACCAGAGGAGGACGGTTCGTGCCGCTGAGCGACTACGTCGAGGAGGCGTTCGCCCACGACGGCCGCGAGCGCCGGGTGTTCCGCCGGGGGACCGGGCCGGCGGTCGTGGTCATCGCCGAGATCCCGGGGATCACGCCGGCCGTGGTGGCCTTCGCCGACCGCGTCGTGGGCATGGGCTGCACCGCCGTGCTGCCGCACCTGTTCGGAACGCCGGGCGGGGCGATGTCGGTGCCCGACACGCTGCGCTCACTGGTTCCGGCCTGCGTCTCCCGGGAGTTCACGATCATGGCGACCGGTCGCACGTCGCCGGTCGTCGAGTGGCTGCGGGCGCTCGGCCGCCACGAGCACGAGCGGTGCGGCGGGCCGGGGATCGGCGTGGTGGGCATGTGCTTCACCGGCGGCTTCGCCCTGGGCATGGCGGTCGACCAGCGTGTGTTGGCCCCGGTGGCCAGCCAGCCGAGCCTGCCCTTCGCCCTGACCGCGGCGCAGAAGCGCGATGTCGGCCTGAGCGCCGAGGACCTGGCGGCGGTGGCCGCCCGGACGCCGGACGCCGGCGTGCTGGGCCTGCGCTTCACGTGCGACCGGCTGTGCCCGGACGAGCGTTTCGCCCGCTGGGCGACGAACTGGGCGACGCATTCGTCGGCGTCGAGATCGACTCGAGCCCGGGCAACCCCCACGGCATCCCGCGCAACGCCCACTCGGTCCTGACGGAGCACCTCGTCGACGAGCCCGGGCACCCGACCCGCGCCGCCCTCGACCGGGTCCTCGACCTGCTCCGGACGCGCCTCGTCGGGCCGGCCGAACCCGGCTGACCGGTCCCGGTCCCTGTCCCGCTGGGCGGGATCGGGGCCGACGGCTGTGGAGCAAGGCTGGGTCCGAAAAAAGGCCGACCGTGACACCCTCGGCGACCCAAATGTCACGAAGGGCGACGTTGAACCGGGGTCGATAGGGGACGCGGGTTGTCGGAATGCGCAGCCCGATCGAAACACTATTGCAACAGTTATCCGGGCGTCGTACATTGCCCGGGCCAAGCGTGCCGGCGCTCATGGTGATCTCAGGGCGGCTTTGCAACTGGGGGTGACCATGGACGTTCAACCCGATGACGCGCGGCTTCCCGCGGGTCGGGTGACGAAGGTGACGCGCCGCCGCTTCCTGGGGGGAGCGGGCAGCACGGTCCTGGGGGTGAGTGCGGCCGCGGCTGCCGGCTGCGTCGACGGTGGCACGCTGTCGGCACGGCCCGACCCGGGACGCTCCGAGGCGGCGGGTTCGTTCGGCCGCATGTTCCCGCGGCTGCGGCCCTTCGCCGAGGACAGCGAGGGGCTGCGGGCGGCGCTGGTCGACATCGGCAAGCCGGGCGGCCTGCTCGACGCCGCCGACGACCTCGCCGCCGGGCCGATCGAGCTGATCACCAACGAGGCACTGCGCCTCAACAACCCGGACAACCCGACGCACACGGCCGGCACCACGTTCTTCGGCCAGTTCGTCGACCACGACCTCACGTTCGACGCCACGTCGGACCTGGGCGTGGCGACCGACCCGCGCAGCTCGGCCAACGGGCGCACGCCGGTGCTCGACCTCGACTCCGTGTACGGCGGCGGCCCGGTGGCGTCGCCCCAGCTCTACGAGCGCGACCGCACGCGGCTGCGCATCGCCAGCGGCGGCCGGTTCGAGGACCTGCCCCGCGACGGCGACGGGCGGGCCGTCATCGGCGACCCGCGCAACGACGAGAACCTGATCGTCTCGGGGTTGCACGCCGCCTTCATCCTGTTCCACAACGCCGTGGTCGCGCAGGAGCGGGGCGGCCAGCGCGGGTCCGGCCGCTCGCGCGCCGAGCTGTTCGCCGCCGCCCGGCGGCGGGTCACATGGCACTACCAGTGGATCGTCGTCAACGAGTACCTGCCACAAATCGTGGGCCAGGAGGCCGTCGACGCCGCGCTGCGTGAGCGGCGCCACTTCCGGCCCGGTCGGGCCGTCATGCCGGTCGAGTTCCAGGGCGCCGCTTATCGCTTCGGACACAGCATGGTGCGGCCCTCATATCGAGCCAACCTCGCCGGTGACAACGGTGAACCGTTCTTCGGTTTGATCTTCCAGGCCGACGACCCACAGCCCGACGACCCGGTCGACCTCCGAGGCGGCATGCGCGCGCCACGCCGCTTCATCGGCTGGCAGACGTTCTTCGACTTCGGCGACGGCGAGGTCCGCCGAAACAAGCTCATCGACACCCGCCTGTCCTCGCCGCTGTTCGACCTGCCGCTGGCGACGATCGCGACGGGTGAGCCGCCGACGTCGCTCGCCACCCGCAACCTGCTGCGCCACATCACGTGGTCGCAACCCTCGGGGCAGGAGATCGCCGCCGCCGTCGGCGCCCCGCGCCTGTCGGCCGCCGACCTGCCGGAGCTCCAGGGCTACGGCGTCGGCCTCGAGGGCAGCACGCCGCTCTGGTACTACGTCCTCAAGGAGGCCGAGCTGGTCGCCGGTGGCGAGACGCTCGGCCCGGTCGGGGCGTGCATCGTGGCCGAGTGCATCATCGGCGTCCTCCAGCTCGACGGCGGCTCGTACCTGCAGCGTCGCCGCTGGCGCCCCGACCTGCCGACCCGCGACGGCACGGTCACGGGCGACTTCGCCATGGTCGACCTCCTCACGTTCGCGGGCGTCGACCCGACGACCCGGGGACAGTGACCCGCGGCTGACCGCGCCCAACGCGTCCCTCCGCCGGTGGGGCGGGGGGCGCAGTGGGCCGAGGGCCGGTGGATTCCGCGCTCGGGCGTGCCAGAGTTCACGGGGTCATGCTCCGCAGCTTCAGCTACCTGGACACCGACGTCGTCGACGACTTCCTGGCGCAGCTCGGCGCCGAGCGGCCCGCCGCGCCGACGCCGGCGTCACGGTTCGCGCGGCTGGTCGAGGTGCTACGCGACCGCGACGAGCTTCCCTACCTCGACCGCGTCGACCAGGCGGGGTGGGACGAGCTGATGCGGGGCGACGTCGTCGAGGCTGAGGTGGCCGTCCGTCAGGCCGGCGCCGAGGGCGTGGCCGGCGTGCTGCAGGCCGTCGGGCGCCTGGCCCCGGCGGTGGGCGGCATCGGCTCCGGCCTGGGGCTCGACGAGCCGGCCCGGGCACTGGTCCAGGCGTTCACCTCGGCCTCGTCGCCCGCCCGGCTCGGCGGCTCGACGTGGGTCACGGCCGAGCTGGCGGCGAACCGCACGTTCCGCTTCGCCGCCGAGCTACGGCACGGCAAGGTGCTGCGGGCCCTCGACGGCCTCGAGGGTGAGGCGACGATGGTGGGGAAGGTCCGCCGGTTCGTCCGGGCCGACGAGCGCCCGCCCGTCCCGGGGGCCTCGCCGGCCGTCGTCCTCACGCCGATCGCCGTCTTCCGGTAGCGGTCACCGTCCCCCGGTCGCCGGTCAGGCGGGTGAGGTCGGCGCCAGGCCCGAGACAGCCTGGTGACGTTGTTGCACCCGACGGCGCTGTCGGTCGACAAGCCGAAGGGGCCGACCAGGTACGGGAGGCGTCGCCGGTCCGACGCCTCGGTGCCGTCCCGCCCGGAGACGGCCCTCCTCGTCGGGTGAGCGCCGGGCCGCGGAGGGGTAGGCCGCAGCGGGCCGGGAGGCGCGCCCGTCATGGTCGGCGGCCGAGGAGGGCGGCGAGCCGGTCGATCGCCGGGGCATCGTCGCGGACCGGCTGCGGCGGGGCGAACGGGCGGCGCTCGGGCGGCAGCTGCGCCAGGGCCGCCCGGCCGAAGGCGAGTTCCTGCTCGACGACGGGCTCGGGGAACCGTGCCGGTCGGCCCGTGGCCCGGGCCACGTCCCAGCCGTGCACGAGGAACTCCGTGAGCCGGAGGTGCAACGCCAGGGCGGCCGGGACCGTCCCGAACGGGATCGATACCGTGCGTTCCAGGGCGCCGGGGGCCCGGGAGGCGGCGAGCAGGTCGTCCACGCTGGCCCGGTGGGCGGCGGCGGCATCGCCGTCGTCACCCTCGGCGCTGATGTCGGCGATGCGGGCGTCGCCGGCTGCCCCGCCACGCAGGGCCGCGGCGAGGTGGCGGTTGCCGCCGGTGAGGTGACCGACGAGCGCCCGGACGTCCCAGTCGGCGCACGGTGTCGGGGCGTCCCACTCGCCGGGCCGGACGGCGGCGACGAGCCGGTCCGCCTCCTCGGCGGCCTCGGACAGCTGGTCCAGTGACGGGGTCGGGATCATGGCGGGCTCCTCGGTGGGCATCGCCGGGTACCGACACCGACGGGGCCGCGAACGGACCGGCGCGGCCGGTCGGTCGGCGGCTCGTTGGGCAGGATGGGGCCGTGACCGACACCTTGGGGCGCGCCCGTGCCGGTGACGAGCAGGCGTTCCGGCGGCTCACCGACCCGTACCGGCGGGAGCTGCACCTGCACTGCTACCGGATGCTGGGCTCCGTCGCCGATGCCGACGAGGTGCTCCAGGAGACCGTCATCGCCGCCTGGCGGGGCCTGCCCGACTTCGAGGGGCGCAGCTCGCTGCGCACCTGGCTGTACCGGATCGCAACGAACCGGTGCCTGAATGTCATCCGGGACGCCGGGCGGCGACCCGTCGAGCCCGTGCCGCCGTTCGAGCCGCCGGAGCCGACCCGTCGTGGGGAGGTGACCTGGCTGCAGCCCTACCCAGATGCGCTGTTGCCGGAGGCCACGGCCGTCCGGCGGGAGACGATCGAGCTGGCCTTCGTCGCCGGGTTGCAGCGCCTGCCGCGGCGGCAGGCGGCCGTGCTCGTGCTGCGCGACGTCCTCGCCTTCCCGACCGACGACGTCGCCGCCATGCTCGACACCAGCCCGACCGCGGTCAAGGCGGCGTTGCAACGGGCACGGGCCGCGATGGCCGCCGGCCGGCGCGGGGCGGCCTCGGCGGATGCCCAACCGGCGCCACCGGCCGGGTCGCCGGCGGAACGCCGCGTGGCCCGCCGGTTCGCCGAGGCCTTCGCGGCCGGCGACGTCGACGGCATCGTCGCGCTGCTGACGGACGACGCCTGGCTGACGATGCCGCCGGCTCCCCACGAGTACGAGGGCCGTGAGGCGATCGCCGCGTTCCTGCGCGCCAGTGTGTCGTGGCGGAACGGGCGCCGGGTCGACCTCGAGCCGACGCGGGCCAACGGGCAGCCGGCCTTCCTCTGCAGCCTGGAGGGCGCCGACGCCCCGCGTGCCCACGACGTCCTGGTTCTGACCCTGGCCGGCGAACGGATCGCGGCGATGACGCGGTTCCTCGACGCCGGGATCGGCGACGACGTCCGCCGTGCCGCCCCCTGACCGGGGCCACCCGCGGCGGCGCGCGGCGCGTTCGGGCCCTTCGGCCCTTCCGGGGGGCGATCTCGACCGCTTTGGTGGGAGGACCAGCGACGGGAGGGAGCGATGGACGGATCCGGTTCGGTGGCGGACGGGCTCGAGCTGCGGCTCATGTTCCCGGCCGGCCGTGACGTGACGGTGGAAGCGTCGGGCGAGCTGGACCTCGCGTCGGCGCACCGGGGGCGCCGAGGACTTCCGGCCCTGCCGCCGGCCGACGCGGGGGCGCAGGGTGGATGTGATCCCATCCGAAGGAGCGTGAACCCATGCGACTGTTCGACACCCTCCGCAAGGTCCCGGTGACCATCGAGGCCGACCGGACCGTGGCCGAGGCGGCACGGCTCATGGACGAGCGGGCCGTCGGTGCCCTCGTCGTGACCGACCACGAACGCGTCGTGGGCCTCGTGACGGACCGTGACCTCGTCGTGCGGGGCCTGGCCCGCCGGGTCCAGGCCGACGCCCGGGTCGACGGCCTGATGACCACCGACCCGATCACGCTGCCCGCCGACGCCGACCTGCGCGACGCCCTCCCGCTCTTCCGGGAGCACGCCGTCCGCCGGATCGTCGTGGTGGACGGCGACCGTGCCGCCGGCGTCGTGACGGTCGACGACCTGCTGATCGACCTGGTCGGCGACCTCGGCGACCTGGTCCGCCCGGTCACCGGGCAGGTCCTCTTCGGCCACCCCGAGCCTGGCGTGCCGGCGACGGCCTGAGCTCCCGGGTCACCGCCGGGAGCCGGGGCGACCGGACCGGACGGTTCCGGGCCGGTCAGTATCTGTCCCAGCGGTAGGGCCCGGGAGGATCCGCTATGTCAGCGTTCATCCACAACGTCACCTTCGACGCCGGCGACCCGCGGCTGCTCGGTCGCTTCTGGTCTCAGGTGACCGGCTACGCGGTGGTCGACGAACGTGACGACTTCGTGAGGCTCCGAGCGCCCGACGATCACGGCGTTCGACACATCTTGTTCCTTCGAGTCGATGACCCCACGCCCGGCAAGAACCGGATGCACGTCGACCTCGCCGCCCGGGAACCACAGGACGAGATCGAACGCTTGCTGCGGCTCGGTGCTTCCCTCGTGGACCTGCCCATCGCCGGCCAGCCCCGCTGGCGGGAAGGGAACGGTATCCAGTGGGCCGTCCTCCGGGATCCCGAAGGCAACGAGTTCTGCATAGGGGACATCCCATCGACATCGGTCAGGGAGGAGACGCTGTAGTCACCATCCCCCCAGGGGTCGGATCGAGAGGTCTATGCTCACGGCCGTCAACCACCCCCTGTGACCTGGGAGGTCACCGTGGCTATACGGAAGGTCGGCGCCATCCTGTTGACTGGCGCGCTCGTCGCCGGTCTCACCGCTTGCGGTGGTGATGACGATGACGAGGACGGGGGCGAGGCCGGAACCACCGCACCGGAGGCGGGTGACACGGACTTCTCGCCGGTGACCGACGACACCCTCACGGTGGTCACCAGCCTGCCCGCGCCCGGATTCTGGAACGGTGACGACCCGTCCGCCATCACCGGGGGCTACGAGTACGAGATCGCGCAGGCCATGCAGGAGCGGTTGGGGCTCGGCGACCTCGAGGTGGTCAACGTCAGCTTCGACCAGCTCGTGGCCGGGCAGGTTGGCGACTTCGACGTGGCCCTCTCCCAGGTGACGATCACCGAGGAGCGCGAGGAGGTCGTCGACTTCACCGATCCCTACTTCGAGTCGGACCAGGGTGTGATCGTGCAGACGGGCACCGAGGTCGCCACCGTCGAGGACGCCCAGGCGCTGCAGTGGGGCGTGCAGAGCGGCACGACCGGGGCTGACTACGTCGCCGACGTCCTCCAGCCGGAGCAGGAGGCCCAGGTCTTCCAGGATCTGGCGGCCGGCTTCGCCGCCCTCCAGGCGGGGCAGGTCGACGCGTTCATGATGGACACCGCCATCGTGCTCTCACAGGCCGCCGAGTCGGGCGGCGAGCAGGAGGTCGTGGCGCAGTTCACGACGGGCGAGGAGTACGGCGGCATCCTGCCGGAGGGCTCCGCGGGCTCCGCCAACGCCGACGCGATCAACGGCATCCTCGCCGAGCTGGAGGAGGACGGATCGTTGTCCGATTTCGCCGTGGAGTGGCTCGGTGGGGACCCGGAGGCCATCCCGGTCCTCACGCCGTAGCGCACTATGGCACTCGCTGCCGGGATCGCCGAACCAGACATCCCTGCGATCCAGCGCTTCCACCCGATCAAGACGTACCTCGCGCTGTCCATCACCGCGCTCGTGTTCGGGTTGGTCGCCGCCGCGCTCACCGCCGTCGCCCTCGACCAGTTCTACGACTCGCTCGGGGTGGTGGGCGACGCCCTCACGGCATGGGCTGTCGGCCTCACCGCGCTCGCGGCGGCCGTCACCGTGGTGCTGGCCGTCTGTGGATCGCTGGCCGTGGCGCGGTCGGTGCGGGCCGCCCGGCTCGCCCCCGAGGACCGGGTCGCCGCCCGTGCCTCGGGGGCGGCGGCCAAGGACTGGCAGTGGTACGTGGCCGGGCTCAGCGTCACCGCGCTGGTGCTCGCATTCCTCGGCTTCTTCCTGTCGGCCAACGACGGTGCGGTCCGAGAGCAGTACCTGAACTGGGACGCCATCGACGAGTTCCTGCCCACCCTCTGGAAGGGCTTCTGGCTGAACATCAGGGTGTTCATCGTCGCCGAGATCCTGGTGCTCATCTGGGGCCTGGTCCTGGCGCTGGCGCGCATCTTCCCCGGTAAGGCAGGACGGCCCGTCCGGTTCCTGGCCGTCGCCTACATCGACCTGTTCCGGGGCTTCCCCGCCATCATCACGATCTACCTCGTCGTGCTCGGCTTCCAGGCCGGTGAGGTCCCGCCGTTCGACGGGCTCGAGGGGGACACCAAGCTGTTCTGGCTGTGCACGACCTCGCTCGTGCTCGTCTATGGCGCCTACGTGGCCGAGGTCTACCGGTCCGGCCTCGAGAGCATCCACTGGAGTCAGACCGCGGCGGCCCGCTCGCTCGGCCTCTCGTACGGCCAGACCATGCGCCACGTCGTCACGCCCCAGGCGGTGCGCCGGATCATCCCGCCGCTGCTCAACGACTTCATCGGCCTGCAGAAGGACACCGCGCTGCTGAGCGTCGTCGGCTTGCTCGAGGTCCTCAACCGGGCCCGGCTGACGTCGAACCGCCTGTTCAACCTGTCACCCAACCTGGCCGCCGGCGTGGCGTTCGTGCTGATCACCATCCCGCTGGCGCGCTTCACCGATTGGCTGGTGGCGCGCCAGGCCCGAGCGCGAGCGGGTGGTTGAGCGATGGCCTTCCTCGAGATCCAAGGCGTGCACAAGCGCTTCGGTGCCAACCATGTGCTGACGGGCGTCGACCTGCAGGTCGACGAGCACGACGTCGTGTGCCTCATCGGCCCGTCGGGCTGCGGCAAATCGACGCTCCTGCGCTGCATCAACGCTCTCGAGGAGATCGAGGAGGGCGCCATACGGATCGACGGCGAGCAGGCGTCGGGACGCGGGGTCGACCTGGACGGCCTGCGCCAGGACGTCGGCATCGTATTCCAGAGTTTCAACCTGTTCCCGCACATGACCGTGCTCGACAACGTCACCCTCGCGCCTCGCAAGGTGCTCGGGCTCCCTCGCAAGCAGGCCGACGACCGCGCCCTGCTGTTGCTGTCACGCATCGGCCTCGACGCCAAGGCCAGCGAGTACCCCGACCGGCTGTCGGGCGGCCAACAGCAGCGGGTCGCCATCGTGCGCGCCCTGGCGATGCAGCCACGGCTGCTGCTGCTGGACGAGATCACCTCGGCGCTCGACCCGGAGCTGGTCTCCGAGGTGCTCAACATCGTGCGCGAGCTCGCGGCCGAGGGCATGACCATGCTCCTGGCCACGCACGAGATGGGCTTCGCCCGCGAGGTCTCCTCCAAGGTGTGCTTCCTCGACGAGGGCGTCATCTGCGAGGAGGGGCCGCCGGACCAGATCTTCGGTGACCCCCAGAACGAGCGCACCCGGATCTTCCTCAAGCGGATCATCGAGGCCGGTCGGTTGTAGGGCAGGCGCCGCGAGCGGCAGCGTCGGGGAGCGACCCGACCGCTACCGTGGCCGTGTGGCGCAGCTCACGTTGCCGGCGTCGTGGTACGTCGATCGGTCGGTCTGGGAGCGGGAGCGCCGGGCCGTCTTCGGGCAGGAGTGGCTGTTCGTCGGCCACCGGCAGGCACTGTCCGACCCGGGTGATTACCTGGCGTGTGACATCGCCGGCTGGCCCCTGGTGGTGCTGGTCGACGACGAGGGCGAGCTACGCGCTCACCACAACGTGTGCCGGCACCGGGCCGGGCCGCTCGTCCACGAGGGGTGTGGCCACGTCGCCAGCCTGGTGTGCCGGTATCACGGCTGGGCCTACGGCCTCGACGGCCGCCTCCGTTCGGCGCGCGACTTCGGCACGATCGACGGCTTCGACCCCGCCGACGTGTCGCTCACGAGTGTCTCGGTCGAGGACTGGCGTGGCCTCGTGTTCGTCAACCTCGGTTTCGGGCGCGCAGCCCCGCCACTGCTCGAGGCGCTGGGGACCTTCGCCGACGAGTGCGAGCCCTACCCGATCGAGGAGCTGGTCCTGACGCACGAGGCCGAGCACGACCTGGCGTGCAACTGGAAGGCCTATGCCGACAACTACCTCGAGGGCTACCACATCCCGCTCGTGCACCCGGGCCTCAACAAGGAGATCGACGCCAAGCGCTACGTCGTCGACGTCGACGAGCGCCACCGGTGGGTCCGGCATTCGGCTCCGGCCCGCGACGGCGCCGTGAACACCGGCCGCTGGCTGTGGCGCTGGCCGAACCTGGCATTGAACCTCTATCCCGACGCCATGAACGTCGAACGCTACGACCCCGTGTCACCGGACCGCACACGGCTCCGCTACTCGTACTCCTTCCGCCAGCCCGACGACACCGAGGCCTGCGACGCAGTGATCAGCGTGTCCTCGCAGGTCACCGCCGAGGACGTCGTCATCTGCGAGTCCGTTCAGCGCAACCTCGAGAGTGGCTCCTACGACGCCGGCTGGCTCAGCCCCAAGCACGAAGGCGGCGTGGCCGCCTTCCAACGCTGGGTCCAGGAGTCCATCGACGCGTAGGGCCATCGTCTCCAGCGGGCCCGTCCCACAGAGTCGGTGACCAGACGTGATGCGATGACGCCTCGGCGGTGGCCCGGAGTCAGGCGCTCGTCAGGAGCGCGATCGGCACGAAAACGGCGACCGTCGCGGCGACCGCGGTCGGGACCCACTGCTGGACGGCCGACAGGAGGGCGACACCGTCCCGCCCTCGCCGCCCTTGACGCCAGTCGCCGAGCGCGGACCTGCCTATGGCCAACGCCAGGCCACCGAAGATCACGAACCATGCAGCCGCCATCGCGATCTCGCCAACGCTCATCGCTCACCCCCGTGCCACCCCGCCTCCTCCTTACCGACCTCGGACCACCGTGCCCTTCCGCTGGGCGCTCCATGATGACCCTCGTCGCAGCGGAATGTGGGTGCGGTCGGGGTCAGCGCCGGTCGGTCAGGACGGCGCGGAGGGTGTAGTCGGCGACGGCCGCCACCGTGGCCGCCTCGGAGCGCCGGTGCAGGGCCGCCCGGTCGACCAGCATCCCGAACACCTGGTGGTAGGCGAGGCGGGCGTCCCCGGCGGCGTCGCCCGGGGGGAGGCCCGCCTCGAGGCGGGCCGCCGCCACGGCGTCCGCCAGCAGGGCGACGAGGCCGTCGATCCCGGCGCCGATCTCGTCGGGGAACCGTTCCAGCAGGCGGGGGTGGGCGAGGAGGAAGGGCCGGTTGGCCGCCACCCGGGCGTCGGTCCCGAGCAGGTCGAACAGGCCCCGCACCCACGCCGTCACCCGGTCGGCGGGGCGGGCCTCGGCGGCGAGGAGCGCCTCGAGGTGCGCCCGGGTGCGCTCGTGGGCGCGCTCCAGGAGGGTGACGAGCAGGTCGTCCTTGGTCGGGAAGTGCCGGTAGAAGGTGGCGGTCGACAGCCCGGCCTCGGCCAGGATGTCGGCCACCGTCGGCGAGGCCGTGCCCTTGGCCCGCATCACCGCAAAGGCGGCGCCGACCAGCCGTTCGACCTCGGCCTCGTACTTGCGGCGGCGGCCATCCAGGGCCCGCTCCGCTCCCCGTGTGGCGGTCACGACGGCGCGAACGGCCCCTTGCCCATCTGGTCGCGCACCGTTACCACCGGCGGGTTCGTCAGGCTCCGCCGCTGCCAGTTGGCACCGTCGACCACGAGGGTGTGCCCGGTGATGAAGCGACCATAGGGCGAGGCGAGGAAGGTGGCGGCCCAGCCCAGCTCCTGGCGCTGCCCGACCCGCAGGGCGGGCTGGCAGGCGGCCTTGTCGGACGTGCGGGCCAGGTTGCCCTGGATGTCCGCCGTCATGTCCTCGTGGGGGAACATGCCCGGGACGAGGCCGTTCACCTGTATGCCGTACGGCCCCCACTCGACGGCCAGCGTCTCGACCAGGCTCTTCACGCCGGCCTTGGCGGCGGCGCTGTGGGCGAAGCCCGGGCCGCCGGTCCAGGCGTAGGAGGCGCCGACGTTCACGATGGAGGCCGGCGTCCCGGCCGCCAGGTGGCGCCGCCCGAACTCGCGGGACACGTAGAACGTGCCGTTCAGCGTGATGTCGACCACGGTGCGCCAGGCGTTCGGCGACATGTCCTCGGCCGGGACCGGGAAGTTGGCGGCGGCGTTGTTGACCAGCACGCCGGGCAGGCCGAAGCGGGCCTCGGCGGCGTCGAGGGCGGCGGCCACGGCGTCGGGGTCACGGATGTCGCAGGCGACCGCGAGGACCGGGGCGCCGAGGGCCTCGAGGGCGGCGCGGCCGGCGTCGAGGTGCTCCTGCTTGCGGCTGGCGATGACCAGGGAGGCGCCCAGGCGAGCGAACTCGGCGGCGATGGACCGGCCCAGCCCGGTGCCGCCGCCGGTGACGACGACGGCGACGCCGTCGAACGTGCCGGGGCGCAGGGCGGTCTCGCCGGCCGGCGGCGGGGCGGGGAGCCCGGCCACGTCAGCTCCCCGTCCAGGTCGGAGTGCGGCCCTCGACCCGGGCGGCCCTCAGCTCGGCCATGTCGTCGCTGCGGCTGATGAAGGTCTGGTAGATCATCTCGTCCTCCATGGACGCCCGGATGGCCGGGACGCGGTGGATCGGCGAGGCGGTCGCCACTAGACCGGGCCGGATGTGGGGGATCCAGGGCAAGGCGGCGCTCGTCACGGGCGGTGGCAGCGGGATCGGGTTCGGCGCCGCCCGGCGGCTCGCCGCCGACGGGGCGCTCGTGACGATCTGCGGTCGCACGGAGGACAAGCTCGTGAAGGCCGCCGATGCGATCGCGCCCGACGTGGGGGAGGGCGGGGCGATCCGCTGGGTGGTCGCCGACGTGACCGTGGAGGACCAGGTCGCCACGGCGATCGAGGCGGCGCAGGGGCCGGGCGGCGGGCTCGACATCCTGTTCGCGAACGCCGGTGGCTCCCAGCACCTGTCCTCGTTCGAGTCGGCGGAGGCCGCCGCCATCCGCAGCACCGTCGACCTGAACCTGGTCGGGACCATGTTGTCCATCAAGCACGCCGTCCCGGCCATGCGGCGGGCCGGAGGCGGGGCCATCGTGGCGATGTCGTCGGGCGCGGGCGCCTTCCCCCACCGTTGGCTCTCGGCGTACGGCGCGGCGAAGGCCGGGATCGACATGCTGTGCCGCAGCGCAGCCGAGGAGCTGGGCGGCGACGGGATCCGGGTCAACAGCGTCCAGGCCGGGATCGTGGACGACGAGCTCATGTCGTTCATCACGGCGGGCGGGCCGCTGCTCGACGACTACATCGCCGGCATGCCGCTCGGCCGGGTCGGCACGGTCGAGGACATCGCCGAGGTCGTCCGCTTCCTGGTCGGCCCGGAGTCGTCCTGGATCACCGGGGCCAACATCCCGGTCGACGGCGGCCACCACCTACGCGCCGGGGCCAACTACTCCCTGCTGTTCGGGCCGGACGCCGGCTGATGGGCGACGACGACCGGCTCAACGAGCTCGGCTTCTACACCCTCGCCGGGCACTCGGCGACGCCGCGCGACCTGCTGGACGAGGTCGCCGACGCCGAACGGCTCGGGCTGGGCTCGGCGTTCGTCTCGGAGCGCTTCGCCACCAAGGACGCCGCCGTCCTCTCCGGCGCGGTCGGGGCCGCGACCACGTCGCTGGGCATCGCCACCGCGGCCACGAACCACAACACCCGCCACCCCCTGGTGACGGCCACGCTGGCGACGACGATGCACCGGCTGACGGGAGGCCGTTTCGCACTCGGGTTCGGCCGTGGCTTCGACGCCCTGTTCGACGTCATCGGCCTCCCGCGCGTCACGATGGCCCAGCTGGAGGACGTCATCGGCATCCTGCGGCGGCTGTGGCGGGGCGAGGCGGTCGTCGGCCACGACGGCCCGGCCGGCACCTTCCCGTACCTCCAGCAGGACCCGTCCTTCGCCGAGGACATCCCGATCGTGATGGTGGCGCTGGGGGAGCGGACCCTCGAGTTCGCCGGGCGCGTCGCCGACGGCGTCGTCCTCCACACCTTCTTCACCGACGACGCCCTGGCCCGCAGCGTCGCCGCCGTGCGACTCGGCGCGGAGAAGGCGGGGCGCGACCCGGCGGACGTGCGCGTGTGGTCGGTCCTCGCCACGGTCGGCGACCACATCGACGAGGAGCGCCGGCTGCGCAAGCTCACGGGCCGCCTCGCCACCTACCTGCAGGGCTACGGCGACCTGCTCGTGCGGGTCAACGGGTGGGACCCGGCCGAGCTCGCCCGCATCCGGGGGTCGGACGTGATGACCGGCGCCCGGGGCGCCCTCGACGCGACCGCCACGCTCGACGAGCTGCGCCGCCTCGACGAGCTACTGCCGGAGGACTGGCTGGCGGCGTCGGCCACGGGGACCCCCGAGCGCTGCGCCGAGACCGTGCTGGGCCAGTACGCCGCCGGCGCCGATGCGGTGATCCTCCACGGCGCCTCGCCGGCCGAGCTGGCACCGGTCCTGGGCGCATACCGCCGCGTCCGCCCGGCCGAGCGGTTCGCCCGCGCCTCGGCCAACCCGGGCCGCCCGGGCTGACGACACCGGGCCCACCCCACCGGCCGGCCGAACTGCAGCGCCACGTCGCGGTGGCGGACCAGTGCCCGGGACCGGCGCGGCCCCGCCGCGGGTGCGAGACCCCCGTCCCGGTCAGGACGACCTCGGTCATCATCCGCGCCGGCTCACGGCGTCGACCCTGGCGCGGCCGGCGCCGGGTCGACCGGATGGTGCCCCCAGGCGCTTATCCGGTCGTAGCGGCGGTCGTCGGCCCACGGCTCCGTGATCCGGCGCGCCCCGTGCCCGACCTCGACCTGAAAGCCGGCGGGGCCGGCGACGTAGAAGGAGAACATGTGGTCGTTGTCGTGCCGACCCAGGCCGTTGGGGATCAGCGAGATCCTCCGCGACATCATCGCCCAGCGCCACCTCGGCCTGCCCCGCAACCGCCCCGCGCGCTGACCGGACGCTCCCGGTCAGGCCGCCGCCGCGCCGCGCCGGCGCCAGCGGCGGCCGGCGAGCTTGCGCAGCTCGTCGGCGACCAGGACGCTGCTGGCCATGGCGACGCACAGCAGCCAGTGGGCGGCGTCGAGGCCGGTGGTGTCGAAGGCGTCGTTGAGGAACGGCACGTAGACGACGGCGACCTGCAGGGCGAGCGAGAGGCCGATCGCGGCCCAGAGCAGCGGGTTGGTGAAGAGGTGGTGGAAGGCGCTGACCCGGTCGGACCGGGCGTTGAAGCAGTTGAACAGCTGCGCCAGCACCAGGGTGGTGAAGGCCATCGTCCGGGCCTCGGTGAGGTCGCCGGTCCCGTCGATCAGGCCCCCGGGCAGGCCGATGTCGAGCGTGAGCAGCGTCGCCAGCGCCATCACCAGGCCGACGAAGACGATGCCCACCTGCATCTCCGCGTCGATCACCCGGTCCGCGAGCCGCCGCGGCGGGCGCTCCATCACGTCGTCGGGTGGCGGGTCGACGCCCATGGCCAGCGCCGGTGCCGTGTCGGTGAGCAGGTTGATCCACAGGATCTGCGTCGCCAACAGCGGGACGACGACGGCGCCGGGCGCGTCGTCCAGCCCGATGACGGAGGCGCCGAGCACGCCGAGCAGCATCGTGAGGACCTCGCCGGCGTTCGACGAGAGCAGGTAGCGCAGGAACTTGCGGATGTTGGCGAAGATGCCCCGCCCCTCCCGCACCGCCCGGACGATCGTGGCGAAGTTGTCGTCGGCGAGGATCATCTTCGCCGCCTCCTTCGTCACGTCGGTGCCGGTGATGCCCATGGCCACGCCGATGTCGGCGCTCTTGAGGGCGGGCGCGTCGTTCACGCCGTCGCCGGTCATCGCCACGATGTTCCCGTCGGCCTGCAGGCCGTCGACGATCTGCAGCTTGTGCTCGGGCGCCACCCGGGCGTACACCGAACGGGACCGCACGATCTCGCGGGCTCCCGCCTCGCCGGCGGCGTCGAGCTCCATCCCGGTCACCGCGCCCTCGCGCGGCGGGATGATGCCCAGCTCGGCGGCGATGCGTGCGGCCGTGCGCGGGTGGTCGCCGGTGATCATCACGACCCGGATGCCGGCGGCGTGCGCCTCCGCGATGGCGGTGCGGGCCTCGGGACGCGGCGGGTCGATGATCCCGACGATGCCGGCGAAAACGAGGTCGCTCTCGATCTCCTCGCCCGGCTGGCCGTCCGGCGACCCGGGCAGCGGACGGTAGGCCACGCCGAGCGTGCGGAGGGCGTCGCCGGCGAGCCGGTCGACCGTGGCCAGCACCTGACGGCGCCGCTCGTCGATGAGCGGCCGCGTCCCCTCGCCCACCCGCTCGTCGGTGCAGCGGGCGAGCAGGATGTCGGGAGCGCCCTTGACCACGACCGCGACGCGGTCGGCGCGGGCGGCGTCGACCTGCACGGTGCTCATCAGCTTGCGCTCCGACGTGAACGGCACCTCGGCCACCCGGCGGAACCGGCGGCCCCGCTCGTCGTCCAGCCCGGCCTTGCGCCCGGCGACCAGGAACGCGGCCTCGGTCGGGTCGCCCTGGACGACCCACTCGCCGTCCCGTTCGTGCAGCGAGGCGTCGTTCGCCAGGCTCCCGCCGCCCAGGACGACCCGTAGCTCGGCGGCGAGGGGCCCGTCGGCCAGCCGCTGCCCGTCGGCCCGGACCTCACCCTCCGGGCGGTAGCCGATGCCGGTCACGTCGACCTCGCCGGAGGCGGTGACCACCGTCTGGATCGTCATCTCGTTGCGGGTCAGCGTGCCGGTCTTGTCCGAGCAGATGACCGACGCCGACCCCAGGGTCTCGACCGACGAGAGCTTGGTCACGATGGCGTGCTGACGGGCCATGCGCTGGACGCCCAGGGCCAGGACCACCGACAGCACCGCCGGCAGTCCCTCGGGGACGGCCGCCACGGCCAGCGACACGCCGACGAGCAGCACGTCGACGGCGTCGGAGGCGTCCTCGACGTCGGACATCGCCAGGATCGCCCCGACCACGATCACGGCGAGGACGATCACCACCAGACCCAGCAGGCGCCCGACGCGGGCGATCTCCCGCTGGAGCGGCGTGGGCTCCTCCTCCGTCGCCTCCAGCAGCCCGGCGATGCGCCCCATCTCGGTGGCCATGCCGGTCGCGGTGACCACCGCCCGCCCGCGGCCGCCGGCCACGGCCGTCCCGCTGAACACCATGTTGACCCGGTCGCCGAGCGCCACCGGGACCGGTAGCCGGGCGGCGTCCTTGAGGACGGCCTCGCTCTCGCCGGTCAGCGCCGCCTCGGCGACGCGGAGTGCGGCCGCCTCGACCAGCCGGCCGTCCGCGCTCACGGCGTCGCCCTCCGCCAGGAGCATGAGGTCGCCCGGCACCACCTCGGTCGCCGGGATGCGCTGTTCGACCCCCTCACGCACCACGAGCGTGCTCGCCGCCGCCATGCGTTGCAGCGCCGCCACCGCCTCCTCGGCCCGCGCCTCCTGCACGTAGCCCAGCACGGCGTTGGCCACGAGGATGACGCCGATCACGACGGCGTCGAAGGGCACGCCCTCCGCGCCCTCCAGCGCCCAGGTGGCGAGCGAGATGGCGATCGCCGCCACCAGCAGCAGCACCAGCGGGTCGGCGAACTGGGCCAGCAGCTTGCGCCAGGCGGGGACCGCCGGGGTGGCGTCGAGCCGGTTCGGCCCGGTCCGGGCCAGCCGGTCGCGGGCCTCGGCAGCCGTCAGCCCGTGGGCCGGGTCCGTCCCGAGGTCGGAGGCGACCTCGTCGGGCCCACGCCGCCACGGTTCGGCACCGGGGAGCGGGTCGGCAGTGCTCACCCCGCTGGCTTACTCGCTGGCGCCGGCTCGTTGGCGCGATCGCCGGCGCCGCGACCGGGATGCGGCCGGCCGGGCGGCGATCGCGCCAGGCCGTAGCGTTGGCGGCATGGCCCAGCCCATCACCGCGAGCGAGCTGCACGGACGCGACGACCTGCCCGACTGGCGGGCCCTGCTCCGCCGGATGGAGGCGACGTTCCGCGCACCCGACTTCCCGGCCGCGGCGCGGTTCGTCGAGAGTGTGGCGGCCGCCGCCGAGGCCGCCGGGCATCACCCCGACCTGGACCTGCGCTACCCGGCTCGGGTCCACGTGGTGCTCGTCACCCACGACACCGGTGGCCTGACCGACGCCGATGCCGAGCTGGCCGGCACGATCTCCCGGCTGGCGGCCGAGGCTGGGCTGACCAGCGAGCCGCAGGCGGCGCGGGCGGTCGAGGTGGCGATCGACGCCCTCGACATCGACGCCGTCCGGCCGTTCTGGCGGGCGGTCCTCGCCTACGAGGACGAGCCGACGCCCGAGGGCGAGCAGGTCGTGGCCGTCGTCGACCCCCAGCGGATCGGGCCGCCGGTCTGGTTCCAGCAGATGGACGCGCCCCGTCCGCAGCGCAACCGCATCCATATCGACGTCACCGTCCCGCACGACGTGGCGGAGCAGCGGGTGGCCGACGCCGTCGCCGCCGGCGGGCGCGTCGTCAGCGACGCCGCCGCCCGGGCGTTCTGGGTCTTGGCCGATCCCGAGGGCAACGAGGCCTGCGTCTGCACGTGGCAGGACCGCGACTGACGGCGGGGACGCCGTCGCCGCCGGCCGGCCCGACCGGTTGCCGCACTGATCCACGCGTCTTACTCTGGCCGAGCGGCGGGGCTGGGGCTCTGCCCGGAGTGGGCGGGCACCGGGAGGCGCCCGCCCGAGGGGGGAACATGACCGACGTACTCGACCCGCCCGGGGCGCGCTCGCCCGACGCACCGCAGGCACCCGAGACATCGGGCGCACCGACGCCTGTCGCGCCCGCGCCGGAGGCGCCCACGGTGCCGGCGGCCACGATGCCGGCGGCCGTCCGCTGGTTGCTCGCCGGCCTGCTGGCCGGTTCCGGCGCCATCCACGTTGCGATGGCGCCGTCGCACCTGGCGGAGTCGGCGATCGAGGGGGCCGGCTTCGTCGCTGCCGCCTGGCTGCAACTCCTGCTCGCGGCGGTGGTCCTGGTGCGGCCGACGCGCCGGGCGCTGGCCGCCGTGGTGGTGACCGGCGCCGCGCTCGTGGCGGTCTGGGCGGTGAGCCGGGTGGCCGGCCTGCCGTTCGGCGCCCATGCCGGCCACGCCGAGTCCGTGTCACTGGTCGACGGCGCGTGCGTTGCGCTGGAGGTCGTCGCCGTCCTGGTGGCGGCGGCCATCCTCGCCGGCCGGCGGTGGCCGGCGGGAGCGTCCCGGTGGGCCGTGGTCGGCGCCGTGGGCGCACTGGCGCTGGCCACGGCCGCCGTGGCCTCGCCGTCGGCCCGGGACCACGCCGCCGGCAGCCACGGCGAGCACGCCTCTGCCGGGGACCACGCCGCCACCGGCGAGCACGCCCACGCCGGCGGCGCCATGGCCGACGGTCACGCGGACGGGGCCATGGCCGACGACGGCTTCGCCGCCCTGTCCAACGGGCACCAGCACGAGCACGGCAGCGACGAGCCGCTCACGCCCGAGGAGCGCACGACGCTGGCGACCGAGCTCGCCGCCACCGCGGAGCTGGTCCAGCGCTACCCGACGGTCGCCGACGCCGAGGCCGCCGGCTGGATGCGCTCCGGGCCATTCTCGCCCGGGCTCGGTGTGCACTACCGCGGGCCGGAGTTCGTGATGAACTCCGACGGCGACATGGACCCCGACGACCTGGCCGCCCCCATGCTCGTCTTCGACGGGCTCGAGCCGGACGCCCCGCTGGCCGGGTTCATGTACATCGCCTACGGCCGCGAGACGGAGCCCCAGGGCTTCGCCGGCCCGAACGACCACTGGCATTACCACGAGTCGGTCTGCATCGTGTCCCGGGCCGACGGCACGATCGACACGCCGTTCGGGGCCGACCTCGAGGGCGTGACCGAGGACATGTGCACCGAAGTCGGTGGGACGTTCATCCCGTTCACCGGGTACATGGTCCACGTGTGGAACGTGCCGGGCTACGAGTCGCCGGACGGCATGTTCACCGAGCTCAACCCGCGCATCACCTGCCCCGACGGCACCTACCACCGCATCGACATCGAGGACCTCGGGTCGCGGGACACGGTCTGCCGGAACGCGTGACGCCGACCACAGCCACCCCGGGCCGACCCGGCCAGGCCCCGGCGGGTCGACCGGCGACGGCCCGGGGCCTGCGGACGCGGGAGCACATCCTCGACACCGCCGAGCGGCTCTGGGGCGAACGCGGCGTCGAGGGCGTCTCCCTGCGCGAGATCCGGATCGCCGCCGGGCAGCGCAACAGCTCGGCGCTGCAGTTCCACTTCGGCGGGCGCGACGGGCTGCTGCGGGCGCTGGCCGAGCGCCACCTCCCCCGGCTCGCCGCCCAGCAGGAGCGGCTGTACGCCCGGTTCGTGGCGGAGGGCCGGGCGGACGACGTCGTGGCCCTCGTCGAGCTGCTGGTCCGCCCGACCGCCGAGTACCTTCGGCTCGGCTCGTCCGAGCGGGCCTGGGTCGAGGTGTCCGCCTCGCTGGCGGGGAAGCCCGACGTGGCGTTGGCCGACGTCATGGCCCACGTCCCGGCCATCGCGCTGCACGCCGGGGCCTCCGTGCACGAGCACCTGGCGGCGACCCTGGGCTCGGCTTTGGCCGTCGAGCGGATCGTCGCGGTGACCTCCGCCTGCAACCACCTGTGCGCGGATCGCGCCCGGGCCGAGGACACCCCGCCGTCGCCCGCCGCGGCCGTGGTGCGGCCGGCCCTGCCGTTCGACGACTGGGTGAGGAACCTCGTCGACATGGCGGTCGCCGCCATGCTGGCCCCCGCACGCGGCCGGCCCTGACACGCCGCGCGCCCGGGCGGCGCCGGCCCGCCGCGCAGCGCGCCGTCGGCTTCCCGCCCGTCAGCCGGCGTCCGGCGGGTGCATCGTGAGCAGTCACTGCGCCGTCGCCGCGACGGACGCCTCGAGCCACGGGTTCCCCGGCCTCGGCGGCGCGGTCTACCGCACGCTCGTCATTCGCAGTGGCGGCCACCGCCTCATCGTCCGCAGGCTCCTCCGCCAGGTCGCCACCGCCGCCCGCACCACGGTCGCCACCGGCCCGGCCGCCCGGGAGGCCGAACGCTTGCGATGACTCCGGAGGGGATGCATCGTCTGACTTCGCATGCAGATCATCATCAGCGAGTTCATCAGCCTCGACGGCGTCGTCCAGGCTCCCGGCGGCAAGGACGAGGACACCGACGGCGGCTTCCAGCACGGTGGCTGGTCGATGCCGTTCTTCGACGTCGACGCAATGGGGCCGGCCATCGACGGGGTCATGCAGCAGACGGAGGCGCTGCTGTTCGGGCGCCGAACGTGGAACGTCATGGCCGGTGCCTGGCCGGGCCGGGCGGGCGACCCCTTCGCCGACAAGATGAACGCCATCCCGAAGTACGTGGTGTCGCGGACCCTGTCGGCGGAGGAGGCGGCGTCGGGATGGACCAACACGACCCTGCTCGCCGGCGGCCAGGCCGACGCGATCGAGGCCATCCGGGACCTCCGGGCGACCGGTGGCGACGCCGGCCTCCAGGTCATGGGCAGTGCGTCGCTGGCCCGCCAGCTCGTGGAGAACGACCTCGTCGACGAGTACCGGCTCATGATCGAGCCGGTCCTCCTGGGCGGCGGGAAGACGATCTACCCGGCGGACGGGGACGCCCGCCGGCTCGAGCTCGTGTCGGTGACCCAGGCGAAGACGGGCGTCCTCATCTGCGCCTACCGGCCGGTCCCCGCCACCGGCGCCTGACCACGCCGGAGCAGGCCGAGGACAACTCGTCGATGAGCTCGCCGGCGGTGCGCGAACGGGCCACGGCGGCCCGCCAGAGGGCCACGAGCTCCGATTCTTACCTCCTGTAGAAAATCTTTCGACCGCTCGGTGGGACGTCGCTCATTTGAGCTATGGAACGCATTACCGCGCTGCGTCCCGCGACTACCGTGCATCGATCGACCACCGGGGGGGCGACGCATGAGGAAGTACGTGGCCGCACTCGCGGTCCTGACACTGGCGACCGGATGCGGGTCCGCCAGCGGCGACGAGGCCGCTGACGAGCCGGACGTGGAGGAGGTCCTGGCCCAGGCGCGGGAGGAGCTCGACCGCCAGTCGCCCGGGGTCACGGACGACACGATCACGGTGGGCGTCACCTACGTCGACACCGAGTCCATCCGCGCGGTGATCGACCTCGACCACGGGGACTACGAGGCGGCGTACCGCGCGCTCTTCGAGCACGTGAACGCGAACGGTGGCATCCACGGCCGGCGCGTCGAGCCGATCTTCGCGCCGGTCAACCCGACCTCGTCGACGACGGCGGAGGCCGCCTGTTCCCGGCTCACCGGTGAGGGCGTCTTCGTGGTCATGGGCTACTTCCAGGCCGACGTCCTGCCCTGTTACCTGGAGGACCACGACACCGCCATGATCGGCGGCCCGATGACGGCCGAGCAGCTCGAGCGGGCCGACCCGCCGTGGTTCTCGGCCGACGCGGGCAGCGACGTGGGGGCGGAGGTCATCCGCGCCTACGCCGAGTCGGGGGCGCTCGACGGACGACTGGGTGTCGTCGCCGTGAGCGCCGACGAACCTCAGCTCCGTGGGGAGGTGTTGCCGCTCCTCGACGAGTTCGGCATCGAGCCGGTGGCCTCGGGCCTCATCAACGATCGCACCGACGCCTCGTCGTCGGAGGTGTCCGCCGTCGTGGGGACGTCCGTCGAGGAGATCGCCGACCGCTTCGACGACGCCGAGGTCGACAGGCTCCTGGTGGTCGGGCCGGCCGGTGCCTCGTGGGCCCACGGCGCGGCGCCGACCGACTACCGGCCGAGGCTCCTGTTCACGTCCCTGGGCGGGATCAACGCCTATGTCTCCGACCAGTCGAGCGACGTGTCGCTCCTGAACGACGCCGCCGCCGGGTCCCTCTACGACGGCGAGGACGTGGCGTCGCTACCGGCGATGCGGCAGTGCCTGGACACCCAGGAGGCCGCCGGCGTGGTGACGATGCCGTCGGACGACTCGACGGGCGACCCCGGCCCGCTCGTCGGGCCGTCGATCGCGTGCCGGAACGTGACGCTCTTCCGGGCCATCGCCGACTCCGCGGGGCCGGACCTGACCTACGGAGCCTTCCGCCGGGCCGGCGAGGGCCTCGGCGAGGTCACCATCCCGGGATACCCCGACCCGTTCAACTACGGGCGGCCCCCGTCGGCCGACGGCGACCCCGTCGCCTACCTGTTCCGGTGGGATCCCGCCGAGCGGCAGTTCGTGGTCCAGGGCCGGCGGTGACGGAACTGGCTACCGCCGCCCGCCGATCCGATGCGCTATCCCTCCATGGTGCTCCTGCGACCAGCGCCGGGGCGATCCCCGGCACCGCGTGGCAGTCCGGCGTCAGCGGCGGCGGGAGCCTGGTTTCGACGGGGTCGACGCTACGGCGGGTTGAATGCGGTCTATGGGGCACTCACCGTGCCACCCACCGAGGTCGGCGCCCATGCCTGCTGGTGACGTGCGGGGCCTGTCGCTCCTCTCGCGCCTGGCGAGACGGCTCGACTCGAGCGGGCGGTCGCTCCGGCTCGCCGACACACCGCCGCTCGTGCGCCACTGTTGCGAGCTGCTCGGCTTCGACCTAGTCACCGCCGGGGCGGCCCGATGACCCTGCTCGACGACA